>VGIA01000110.1 GCA_016868105.1 Betaproteobacteria bacterium
TGGGCAGGTAGCGGTTGAGGAACTCGCGGAACGGCCGCTCGCCGATGAAGCAGATGCCGGTGGAGTCCTTCCTGGCGTGGTTGGGCAGGCCCGCCTCGGCGGCGATGCGCCGCACCTCGCGCTTCGGAATGTTACCAATCGGGAACATCGTGCGCGCCAGCTGCGCCTGCGTCAGGCGGTGCAGGAAGTAGCTCTGGTCCTTGCTGCCGTCGGCGCCGCGCAGCAGCTCGAAGCGCCCGCGCGCCGCGCGCAGCTGCGCGTAGTGCCCGGTGGCGATGCGCGCCGCGCCCAGGCGCAGGGCGTGGTCGAGGAACGCCTTGAACTTGATCTCGGCGTTGCACAGCACGTCCGGGTTGGGCGTACGCCCGGCCCGGTACTCGCGCAGGAACTCCGCGAACACCCGGTCCTTGTACTCGGCGGCGAAGTTCACCGCCTCCAGCTCGATGCCGATGACGTCGGCCGCCGCCGCGGCGTCGATCAGGTCCTGGCGCGTGGAGCAGTACCGGTCATCATCGTCGTCTTGCCAGTTCTTCATGAACAGGCCTACGACCTCGTGCCCCGCGCGCTTGAGCAGCAGCGCGGCGACCGCGGAATCCACCCCGCCCGACAGGCCGACGACGACTCGCTCAGGCATGGGACTCGGACAGTACTGCGAGCGAAAACTGCCTTCCGGACAGATAGTCGTCCAAGCACTGCTGCACCAGCGGCGAGCGGTGCATGGCACGCTGCGCGCGCAGTTCGGCCGGGGTAAGCCAGCGCAGCGCGACGATTTCCTTGTCCAGCGCGCGCCCCTCTTGCACGCCGGCAACGCGGCCGGCGAAGCAAAAGCGCAGGAAGGTGACCTCCTCGGGGTCGTACTGGCAGCGGTAGATGCCCACCAGCGCCGTGGGCTCGAAGCGGTGCGCGGTTTCCTCCAGCACCTCGCGCGCCACCGCCTGCAGCAGCGTCTCGCCGGGGTCGAGGTGGCCGGCGGGCTGGTTGAGGACGCGCCGGTCGCCCTGGATCTCCTCGACGAAGAGGAACTTGCCGTCGCGCTCGATCACCGCGGCGACCGTGGCGCTCGGCCGCCATCTGCCGCTCATGCCGCTTTCTTGGTGTTCGCCCGGATGAACTGGGCCATGCGCGCCACGCCTTTCTCGATCGCCTCGCGCGAGGCGGCATAGGAAAAGCGCACATGCTGGCCGTCGCCCGCGACCCGGGCGCCGAAGTGGATGTCGGCCAGCACCGCGACGCCGGCCTCGTGCAGCAGGCGCTTCCTGAACGCTTCCGAATCCGCGGCGCCGATCAGGCCGCAGGCCTCGGTGACGTTGGGCCAGGCATAGAAGGCGCCGCCGGGCACGCGGCAGGTCACGCCGGGCACCTTGTTGAGCAGCCCGACGATGAGGTCGCGCCGCTCCAGGAAGCTCTGCTTCATGCTTTCGGCGGCTTCCTGCGGGCCGTTGATCGCCTCCAGCGCCGCCCACTGCGAGATCTGCGAGGCGCAGGAGTCGGTGTTGGTGATCCAGCGCGTCAGCACGGGGGCCAGTTGCGGGTTGGAGGCGAAGCCGATGCGCCAGCCGGTCATGGCCCAGGTTTTCGACGCCCCGTCGGAGATGATGGTGCGCTCATACATCCCCGGCAGCTGCGCGATGGAGAAGAACGACTCGGCGTGGCACAGGCGCGAATAGATCTCGTCGGCGTAGATCCAGACCTGCGGATGCTTGCGCAGGACGGCGGCGATCGCCTCCAGGGCCTTGCGAGTCAGGATGCCGCCGGTGGGGTTGTGGGGCGTGTTGAGGATCAGCAGTTTCGTCCCGGGCGTGATCAGGCGCTCCAGTTCGGCCGGGTCGAAGGCGAAGTCGCGCTCCTCGCGCAGCTGCACCGGCACCGGCCTCGCGCCGCAGGCGATGATCTGCGACTCGTAGATCGGGAAGCCCGGGTTCGGGTAGATGACTTCGTCGCCCGTGCCGTGGTCGGTGGTGGAGAGGATGGCGTAGGCGATGAAGGGCTTGGCGCCGGCGCCCACGACCACGTCCTGCGGCCGGATCGGCAGGCCGCCGCGCATCTCGGCCATGTATTTTGCCGCCGCCTCGCGCAAGGGGTCGATGCCCGCCGAGGGCGTGTAGCCGTGCTTGCCCTCGCGAATCGCCTTGATGCCCGCTTCCTGCACATGCAGCGGCGCCGGGAAATCGGGCTGGCCGATGCAGAAGCTGATGATGTCCTTGCCCTGGCGCGCGAGGTCGTTGACCTCGGCGAGGACCACGAAGGCGTTTTCGGTGCCGAGGGACCGTGCGCGCTGGCTGAGCAAAGGCATTGCGGCGTCGATTCACAAGTGGGCTGGAGGGCCCGTATTGTAGCGGTAGCGCCGGTCCCTATTTCGCCCGCCAGCCGCCATCCACCGCCAGCGCGTGGCCGCGGGTATCATCCGCGCATGCTCGTCAACTGCGTCGCCTACCAGGACGGCCGCAAGCTCGCCGACATCGCCCAGGGCGAGATCCACGACTACCTGGCCAGGCCCGGCTGCTTTGTCTGGGTGGCGCTGCGCGACCCCTCCGAGGAGGACCTGCTGGAGATGCAGCGCCAGTTCGGCCTGCACGAGCTGGCGGTGGAGGACGCGCGCCACGGCCACCAGCGCCCCAAGCTGGAGGAGTATGGCGACGAGCTGTTCGCGGTGCTGCATGGGCTGGAGCTCGCCGGCGACGAGGTCCGCGCGGGCGAAGTGAACATCTTCACCGGGCCCAATTTCGTGCTCTCGGTGCGCAACCGCACCAACCAGGACTTCCTCGGCGTGCGCGCGCGCTGCGAGGGCGAGCCCGAGCTGCTCAAGCGCGGCTCGGGCTACGTGCTGTACGCGCTCATGGACGCCGTGGTGGACCGCTACTTCCCGGTGCTGGACGCGGTGGAGGCGGAACTGGAGGCGCTGGAGGAAAAGATCTTCTCGGGCAAGTCCTCGCGCGACAACATCGAGGCGATGTACTACATCCGGCAGAAGCTGATGACGCTCAAGCACGCCGCGGCGCCGCTGCTGGAGGCGGTCAGCAAGCTCTACGGCGGCGGGCGCGTGCCCCAGGTCTGCCAGGGGCTGGGGGAGTACTTCCGCGACGTCTACGACCACCTGGTGCGCCTGAACCAGTCCATCGATTCCCTGCGCGACACCGCAAGCGCCGCGATACAGACCAACCTGGCGATGCTGCAGATCGGCGAGACCGAGGTCGCCAAGCGCTTCGCCGCCTACGCCGCGCTGGTGGCGGTGCCCACCATGATCGCCGGGGTCTACGGCATGAACTTCGAGCACATGCCCGAGCTGGACTGGGCCTACGGCTATCCCTTCGCCCTGGGCCTGATGGTGGCGCTGGACGCGACGCTGTTCTGGCGCTTCCGCAAGGCGGGCTGGCTCTAGGGCCCGCGCCTCAGGCGCGCTGCGCGCGCATCAGCACCGCGTTGGCGAGCACGTCCACCCCGGGCAGGGTGCGCTCGAGCGTCGCGCGCTCGAGGTTGTTGTGCGTGATGCCGTCGGCGCAGGGGGTGAAGATCACAGCCTGAGTTCCATGCGCACCGCCTCCCATTCCACCGCCACCCTGCCATCGTCGCCTTTGGCGACCAGCCCCATCTCCACGAACCGCGCCACGTCGGTGTGCACGTTCTTGTAGTCGCGCCCCAGGCGCTTCGCCAGCGCGAACACCGACAGCGGGCCTGCCGCGCGCAGGCGCTGCAGCATCTCCCAGCGCGCCGGGCTCAAGGCCTTCAGCAGCCCGGGCAGGTCCGGGAACGACAGCACCTGCAGCGGCGGCGGCGGCGTGCGCCCCGTGGCCAGGTGCCAGGCCGCCTCGAAGCGGTCCAGCGCGTCGGCCTGGGCGCTAGTCCTCACGTTGAGCGTCTTCGACATCCCTCTCGAAATCGTAGCGTAGCTGCTCCACCGAGCGGAAGGCGTAGGGCAGGCGCCGCCCCTTCACTGCGCGCCGGCCGTCCTCGTAGCTCACCAGCCAGGCGCTGGGACGCCCGAAGCGCAGCCGGAAGCGCCCTGGCGAGTCGATGCCCGCCTCGATCATCCGGCCGTCGGCGCGCAGGTGGCGTTCGGTCCATGGCATATGGCTTAGGATACCATATTCAACCTGTTGTAGAATGCCCTTTGGATGCCCTCCGCAGCCGACTTCCAGGACCTGTACCGCCACGGCTTTGCCCGCGTCGCGCTGGCGACGCCGGCGGTGCGCATCGGCGATCCGGCGCACAACGCCCAGGCCACCGCCCAGCTCATGCGGGAGGCCGCGAAGAGCAAGGCGCTGGTGTGCGTGTTCCCCGAGCTGGGCCTGTCGGCCTACAGCTGCGAGGACCTGTTCCACCAGCAGGCGCTGATCGAGGCCACCGAGCGGGCGCTGAAGGACCTGCTGGCGCGCACCCGCAACCTGCCGCTGGCGGCGTTCGTCGGGCTGCCGGCGCAGGTGGACGGCCTGCTGTACAACTGCGCCGCGCTCATCTGCCAGGGTCGCCTGCTGGGCGTGGTGCCCAAGACCTACCTGCCCAACTATCGCGAGTTCTACGAACTGCGCCAGTTCACCCGCGGCGATGTCGCGCTGGCGACGGAAATCCGGCTCGCCGGGCAGAAGGCGCCTTTCGGCACCGATTTGCTGTTCCGGCACGCCGAGCTGCCGAAGCTCGCGCTGGCGGCCGAGATCTGCGAGGACCTTTGGGTGCCCGCGCCCCCTTCCACCTTTGCCGCGCTGGCCGGGGCGACGGTGATCGCGAACCTGTCGGCCTCCAACGTGGTGGTGGGCAAGCACCAGTACCGGCGCGAGCTCGCGGCCAACCAGTCGGCGCGCTGCATCGCCGCGTACCTCTACAGCGCCGCCGGCGCTGGCGAATCCACCACCGACCTGGCCTGGGACGGCCACGCCATGGTGCATGAGAACGGGAGCCTGCTCGCCGAGTCGCAGCGCTTCGCCGCCGCGCCGCAGATCACTTACGCCGACCTGGACCTGGACCGCCTGGCCGCCGACCGCATGCGCCAGGGCTCGTTCGGCCAGTCGATCCGGCGCCATGCGGCGGATGTCGCCCGGTTCCGCAGCATCGAGTTCGCGCTGCCGGTGCCGCGCGGGCGCCTCCCGCTGGAGCGCCACGTCGCCCGCCTGCCCTACGTCCCGGAGGATCCGGCGACGCGCGACGCCCGCTGCGAGGAGGTCTACCGCATCCAGGTGCGGGGCCTGGCGACGCGCATGCGCGCCAGCGGCACGAAAAAGCTGGTGATCGGCCTCTCCGGGGGGCTGGATTCGACGCAGGCGCTGCTCGTCTGCGCGCGCGCCGTGGACGAACTGGGGCTGCCGCGCGCCAACATCCTCGCCTACACCATGCCCGGATTCGCCACCTCCACCCGCACCCGCTCCACCGCGTGGCAGCTGATGCGCGCCGCCGGCGCCAGCGCCGAGGAGATCGACATCCGGCCCTCCTGCCTGCAGATGCTGAAGGACCTGGGCCACCCGTACGCGAAGGGGCGCAAGGTCTACGACATCACCTTCGAGAACGTGCAGGCGGGCGAGCGCACCAGCCACCTGTTTCGCCTGGCCAACCAGAACGGCGGCATCGTGGTGGGCACCGGCGACCTGTCGGAGCTGGCGCTGGGCTGGTGCACCTACGGCGTCGGCGACCAGATGTCGCACTACAACGTCAATGCCAGCGTGCCCAAGACGCTGATCCAGCACCTCATCGGCTGGGTGGCGCACTCGGGCGGCTTCGAGGCCGCCGTGAAGAAAGCCCTGCAGCGCGTGCTGGACACCGAGATCAGCCCGGAGCTGGTGCCCGGCGGCCAGCGCACCGAGGACACCGTGGGCCCCTACGAGCTGCAGGACTTCCACCTCTACTACACGCTGCGCTTCGGCTACGCGCCCGCCAAGGTCGCGTTCCTCGCCCAGCACGCCTGGCGCGGCAAGTACGACCTGAAGGCGATCCGCAAGTGGCTGGGCGTGTTCCTCAAGCGCTTCTTCGAGACCAGCCAGTTCAAGAGGAGCGCCATGCCCAATGGGCCGAAGGTCGGCTCGGGCGGGTCGCTCTCGCCGCGCGGCGACTGGCGCGCGCCCTCGGACGGCAACGCCACGGCGTGGCTGGCGGATCTGGCGCGCGCGCCGAAAGACTGAGGACGCCGCCCCAGGGAGCCAGCTAGGGCTGGACAGCCACCGGCGCCGGCAGCGCCATGCCGCGCTCGGCGAGCGCCGCGCGCGCGAGGTCGGGGCGGTCGGTGATCAGCCCGTCCACGCCCAGGTCCAGCACCGCGCGCAGGTGCGCCGGCTCGTTCACCGTCCAGGGCAGCACCTTCAGGCCCAGCGCCTGCGCCTCGGCCACCGTTGCCTTGTCGATCTCGCCGAAGAACGGCGACCAGGTGCCGCAGCCGGCGGCCTTCACCATGCGTGGGACGGAGCCGTGGTCCTGCAGCTGGAATCCCGCCACCCAGGGCGAGGCGGCCGGATTGCCGGCACCGATGTTGTCCTGCCAGCGCTGCTGCGCGGTGAGGCAGGAGGTGGCGATCGCGGGAGCGAGCTTCTGCACCGCCTTGAGCGAGCGCCAGTCGAAGGACTGCACCGTGACGCGCGCTGCCATGCGCGCGGCCCGAACGACCTCGATGAGCGCGGCTGCGAAGGCCTCGGGGTCCAGCGTTTCCTCCGGCGCGAGCGGCGAGAGCTTGGTCTCGATATTGAAGCGCACGGCCCGGTTGCCGGATTGATCGACCAGGGCGAACAGGTCGGCCAGGCGCGGCATGCGCACCCCGTCGGCGCCCTTTTGCTCCGGATAGCGCCTGGCGTAATCGACCCCGGGCCGGATGCGCCCAACGTCATAGCCCTGCAACTGCGCGAAGCTGAGCGAGCGGATGGTGGGCGCCGGATGGGCCAGCCAGTTGCCGGCGGCGTCGCGCGT
>VGIA01000111.1 GCA_016868105.1 Betaproteobacteria bacterium
TCGGCGTCGATGTTGGTCACCACCGCGACCACCGGCTGCAGGTGCAGGAACGAGGCGTCGGACTCGTCGGCCTCGACGACGATGAAATCGCCCGCGCCCAGGCGCGCGTTCGAGCCGGCGGCGTTCAGCCGCCCGCCGATGACGAAGGTCGGGTCCAGCCCCCCCTCGGCCAGCACGCTCGCCACCAGGCTGGTGGTGGTGGTCTTGCCGTGGGTGCCGGCGATCGCCACGCCCTGCTTCAGCCGCATCAGCTCGGCCAGCATCAGCGCGCGCGGCACCACCGGCACCCGCGCGGCGCGCGCCGCGATCACCTCCGGATTGTCGGGGCGCACCGCGCTGGAGACCACCACCACGTCGGCGCCCTTCACGTGCGCGGCCTCGTGCCCGAGGCGCACCGCGACACCCAGTCCGGACAGGCGCCGCGTCACGGCGCTCTGGGCGAGGTCCGAGCCGCTCACCTCGTAACCCATGTTCGCCAGCACCTCGGCGATGCCGCTCATGCCCGAGCCGCCGATGCCGACGAAGTGGATGCGCCGCACCTTGTGCTTCATGCGCCCTTCCCCGCGGCCAGCGCCTCGCAGCGGTCGGCGACCACCCGGGTGGCGTCGGGTCTGCCGAGGGCGCGCGCCTTGCGCGCCATGTCCAGGAGCTGCGCGCGCTCGAGCGTGCGCAGCAGCCCGGCCAGCCGCGCCGGATTCAGTTCGGACTGCGGCAGCAGAATGGCGGCGCCCTTGTCGGCGAGGAAGCGCGCGTTCGCGGTCTGATGGTCGTCCACCGCGTGCGGGTACGGCACCAGCACGCTGGCGAGGCCGCCGGCGGCGATCTCCGCCACGGTCATGGCGCCGGCACGGCAGATGACCAGGTCGGCCTCGGCATAGCGCGCCGCCATGTCGTCGATGAAGGCCAGCAACTCGCCCTCGACACCCGCTGCGGCGTAGCCGGCGCGCAGCGCCGCGAGATTGCGCTCGCCCGACTGGTGCACCACCCGCGGCCGCGCCGCCGGGTCGATTCCGGCCAGCGCGCGCGGCAGCGCCTGGTTCAGCGCCTGCGCGCCCAGGCTGCCGCCCACGACCAGGACCCGCAGCGGACCGCTGCGCATGCCGTAGCGCTCGGCGGGCTCGCCGAGCGTGGCGATCTCCGCGCGCACCGGATTGCCGGTCCACTCGGCCTTCTCCAGCGCCCCCGGGAACGCGATCAGCACGCGATCGGCGAGCGGCCCCAGCACCCGGTTGGCAAGACCGGCGATCGCATTCTGTTCGTGCACCACCAGGGGCCGCGCCAGCAGCGAGGCCATCATGCCGCCCGGAAACGCAACGTAGCCGCCCATCCCCAGCACCACGTCGGGACGAATGCGGAAGATGGCGCGCGCGCTCTGCCACAAGCCGACGAGGAGGTTGAGCGGCAGCAGCAGCCTGGCGGCAAGGCCACGGCCGCGCAGCGCCACGGCGCGAATCCACGCCGTGGAATAGCCGCGCGCCGGAACCAGTCGCGCCTCCATGCCGCCACGCGAGCCCATCCACACCACGTTCCAGCCGCGGCCGCGCAACTCCTCCGCGACCGCCAGCCCCGGGAACACATGGCCGCCGGTGCCGCCCGCCATGATGAGGATCGTCCTGCTCATGCGTGCAGGCCCCTGGCCAGCTGCCGGTTCTCCCAGTCGATGCGGATCAGGACCGCGATCGCCACGCAGTTGATCACCAGGCTGGTGCCGCCGAAACTCATCAGCGGCAGGGTCAGGCCCTTGGTGGGCAGCAGGCCCATGTTGACGCCCATGTTGATCATCGCCTGGAGGCCGATCCAGATGCCCAGGCCCTGGGCCGCCAGCGCGGCAAAGTGGCGCTCGCGCAGCGCCGCCTGGCGCCCGATGGCGAAGGCGCGCAACACCACCCAGGTGAACAGCAGCACCACCGCGGCGACCCCGGCCAGTCCCAGTTCCTCGGCGATGACCGCAAGCAGGAAGTCGGTGTGCGCCTCGGGCAGGTAGTGCAGCTTCTCCACGCTGGCGCCCAGCCCGACGCCCAGCCATTCGCCGCGGCCGAAGGCGATCAGGGCGTGCGACAGCTGGTAGCCCTTGACCCAGGGATCGGACCAGGGATCCATGAAACCGAAAATGCGCTGCATGCGGTAGGGCGAGGACAGCACCAGGGCGACCAAGCCGATGGCGAGCATCGCCACCAGCATGCCGAAATGGCGCAGGCTCATGCCGCCCAGAAACAGGATGCCGAACACGGTCAGCGTGATCACCACCAGGGCACCGAAATCCGGCTCGCGCAGCAGCAGCCAGGCGACCCCGAGCATCACCGCCAGCATCGGCAGCAGGCCGCGGCGGAAATTCTTCAGCACCGCATGCTTGCGCACGGTGTAGTCGGCGGCGTAGAGCACCACCGCCAGCTTCACCAGCTCCGAGGGCTGCAGGGTGCCGATGCCGACGTTGAGCCAGCGCCGCGCGCCGTTCACCTCGCGGCCGATGCCCGGGATCAGCACCAGCACCAGCAACACGACGCCGGCGGCGAACAGCCAGGGGGCGCCTTTCTGCCATTGCCGCAACGGCACCAGGAACACCGCCACAGCCACCACCAGCGCCAGGGCGAGGAATACGCCGTGCCGCACCAGGTAGTAGGCCGCGTTCTGGCCGGTGAAGCGGCTCGACTCCGCGGTCGAGATCGAGGCCGAGTACACCATCACCAGGCCCATCGCCGCCAGCAGCAGCGCCGCCCAGGCGAGCGAGCGGTCGTAGTCGGCGTCCGGGGCGCCGCGCCCCGGGCGCAGGTCGGCGACCCCGGCGAGCACCTCAGCCACCGGCGCCCTCCTTCACCGCGTCCCGCACCGCCTGCGCATACACCTGGCCGCGGTGCGCGTAGTCGCGGAACATGTCGAAGCTCGCGCAGGCCGGCGAGAGCAGCACCGCCTCGCCCGGCTGCGCCAGCGCGGCGGCCCGCTGCACCGCCACCTGCAGCGTCGCGCAGCGCTCCAGCGGAACGCCTGTCGCTCGCAGCGCATCCGCGATCAGCGGCGCATCGCGGCCGATGAGCAGCACCGCGCGCGCGCGCGCCTGCACCGCCGCGGCGAGCGGCTTGAAGTCCTGCCCCTTGCCTTCGCCGCCCGCGATCAGCACCGCCCTGCGGCCGAGGCCGTGCAGGGCCGCGAGCGTGGCGCCGACGTTGGTGCCCTTGGAATCGTCGTACCAGGCCACGCCGCCCGCCTCGGCGATGCGCTCGAGCCGATGCGGCAGGCCGCGGAACGAGCGCAGGCCGGCGGCGAGCGCGGCGAGCGGCGCGCCCGCCGCGTGCGCAAGGGCGCAGGCCGCGAGCGCATTGGAGAGGTTGTGGCGACCGTGCAGCGGCAGCGCCTCGGCGGCGAGGACGCGCTCGGCGCCGCGCGCGAGCCACTCGCGCCCGCCCTCGGCCACCAAGCCGAAGTCCTCCGGCATCGCGGGCGCGTCCATGCCGAAGGTGGCCTGGTTGCGCCCCTGCAGCATCATCGCCATCGACGCCGAGTCGCAGCGGTTGAGCACCTGCGTCCCGGCGCCGAGGAAGATGCGCGCCTTGGCTTGGGCATAATCCGCCAGCCCGCCGTAGCGGTCGAAATGGTCCTCGCTGAGATTGAGCATCGCGGCCGCCTCCGGCGCCAGCGACCAGGTGGTCTCCAGCTGGTAGCTGGAGAGCTCCAGCACCCAGGCCGCCGGCTGCCGGTCGCCCCGCTGCATCAGCGCATCGAGCGCCGCCGGCCCGATGTTGCCCGCCACCTCGCAGTCGATCGCCGCCGCGCGCAGCAGGTGGCCGGTGAGCGCGGCCACCGTAGTCTTGCCGTTGGTGCCGGTCACTGCCAGCACCTTGCACGTGGCGCTGGCGCGAACATGCCAGGCGAAGAGTTCGATGTCCCCGAGCACGGGGATCCCGCGCGCCACGGCTTCCCGCACCACCGGTTCGGACAGCGCGAGGCCGGGGCTCTTGCAGACCAGATCCACGCCTTGCAGCAGCGCGGGGGTGAACGTGCCGGTGCTGGACTCCCAGCCGGCGAGGTCCCGCTGCCGCGGCGGCGCCGCGCGCGTGTCCGCGGCGCGCACCTTGCCGCCCTGGGCGGCGACCCACCTCGCCGCCGACAGCCCGGTGTCGCCCATGCCCAGCACGAGCACGCGCTTGCCGGCCAGGGCGCTCGCCTTTGGCGGGGGCAGCGTGCTGAAGAGTGGCTGGCGCATGTTCATGGTCACCGCAGCTTCAGCGTCGACAGCCCGAACAACACCAGCATGGTGGTGATGATCCAGAAGCGCACCACCACCTGCGATTCCTTCCAGCCCTCCAGCTCGTAGTGGTGGTGCAGCGGCGCCATGCGGAAGATGCGCTTGCCCCCCGAGAGCTTGAAATAGATCACCTGGATCATCACCGACAGGGTCTCGGCGACGAACACCCCGCCCATGATGAACAGCACGATCTCCTGGCGCACGATCACCGCGATGGTGCCCAGCGCGGCCCCCAGCGCCAGCGCGCCAACGTCGCCCATGAACACCTCTGCCGGATAGGCGTTGAACCAGAGGAAGCCCAGCCCGGCGCCCACCAGCGCGCCGCAGAACACCGCCAGCTCCCCGGCGCCGGCGATGTAGGGCAGGCCCAGGTACTTGGAGAACACCGCGTGGCCGGCGACGTAGGCGAAGATCCCCAGCGCCCCGCCCACCATCACCGTGGGCATGACGGCGAGGCCATCCAGGCCGTCGGTCAGGTTGACCGCGTTGGAGGTGCCGACGATGACGAAGTAGGTCAGCACGATGAAGCCGGCGGTGCCCAGCGGATAGGCGATCAGCTTGAAGAACGGCACGATCAGTTCGTTCAGTGCCGGCGTGGTCTGCGCCAGCGAGGCGAGGTAGACCGCGGCGGCGACGCCGAACACCGACTGCCAGAAGATCTTGGCCTTCGCCGACAGGCCCTTGGGGTTGCGATGCACCACCTTGCGGTAGTCGTCGATCCAGCCGATGGCGCCGAAGGCCACCGTCACCAGCAGCACCACCCAGATGAAGCGGTTGGACAGGTCGCCCCAGGCGAGCGTGGTGATGGCGATCGACATCAGGATCAGGGCACCGCCCATGGTCGGCGTACCCGCCTTGGTGAGGTGCGACCTGGGGCCGTCGTCGCGCACCGACTGGCCGATGTTGTAGGCCGTCAGCTTGCGGATCACGTAGGGCCCCAGGATCAGCGAGATCGCCAGCGCCGTGAGGCAGGCGAACACCGCGCGCAGCGTGATGTAATGGAACACGTTGAAGGCGCGGATGTCGCGCGCGAGCCATTCGGTGAGCTCCAGCAGCATCAGTGTCCCCCGGCCTTCTCGTCCGTGAGGGCGGATACGACGCGCTCCATCCTCATGAACCTCGATCCCTTCACCAGCAGCGACTTCGCGCCCGCGGCCTGCGGCGCGAGATCCTCGACCTTCTCGACGTGGTTGGCACCCTGGCCGAACGCCCGCACCGTCTCGCGCGTCGCATCCCCGGTGCCCAGCAGCCGCGATATCCCCATCTGCCTGGCGTAGGCGCCCACTTCGCGGTGGTACTCAGGCCCGGAATCGCCCACCTCGCCCATGTCGCCCAGGATCAGCAGCGTCGGCCCGGGCAGCTGCGCCAGCACATCGATCGCCGCGCGCACCGAGTCGGGGTTGGCGTTGTAGCTGTCGTCGATCAGGGTGGCGCCGGATTCCAGGACCTTCACCTGGTGCCGGCCCGAATACGGGCGGAAGGCCTGCAGCCCTTCTCCGATCGCCGCCGGTGAAGCGCCGGCGGCGAAACCACAAGCCGCCGCCGCGAGCGCATTGCGCACGTTGTGCAACCCCGGGATCGCGATCCTCGCCCTGGCATCGCCGGATGGCGTATGGATCAGCACCGCGCTGGAAAGCGGCCCGAGCGCATGCGTCGCCGTCACCTCGGCCTTGCCTTCGAGCTTGAATTCCACGGTCCGCCGCGCGCCTCTTGCGCGGCGGAAAATGTGCGCCTGTTCATCGTCACCGTTGATCACGGCGACACCTTCCGATGGAAGGGATGCAAAGACGCTGGCGTTCTCCTCGGCCGCTGCCGCCACCGTTTTCATGAATTCCTGGTGCTCGCGCTGGGCGTTGGTCACCACCGCGATCGTGGGCCTGGCGATCGCCGCCAGGTACGCGATCTCCCCGGGGTGGTTCATGCCGAGCTCGATCGCGCAGTGGCTGTGCGCCGCGGTCATGCGCAGCAGCGTCTTCGGCACGCCGATGTCGGTGTTGAGGTTGCCCGCGGTCGCCAGCACGCGCGCCTCGCCGGCGTGCGCGCGCAGGATCGAGGCCAGCATTTCCTTGGTGGTGGTCTTGCCGTTGGAACCGGCCACCGCGATCAGCACCGGCCGGAAGCGCGCCCGCCAGTGCGCGCCGAGGCGCCCGAGGCCGCGGCGCGTGTCCTCCACCACCAGCAGCGGCAACGGTGCCACGGCACCGTGAGCCCGGTCCACCATCGCCGCCGCCGCACCGCGCTGCCGCGCCGCGTCGAGGAAGGCGTGGCCGTCGTATTTCTCGCCGCGGATGGCGACGAACAGCTCGCCCTCGTCCATGCTGCGGGTGTCGGTGGAGACGCCGCGGAAGCGCACCTGCATGCCCACCGCCTGCGCGCCGATCGCCTGCGCCGCTTCGCCCAGGCCCATCATGCGGTTGCCCTCGAGGCCAGCACGGCCTGCGCCACCGCGGCATCCGAGAACGGCAGCCTGCGGCCGGCGATTTCCTGGTAGGCCTCGTGGCCCTTGCCGGCGATGAGCACCACGTCGGCCGGCGCGGCGTCCGAAATCGCCGCGGCGATGGCCCTGGCGCGGTCCGGCTCGACTTCATGCGGCACGCCCAGGCCGCGGGCCAC
>VGIA01000112.1 GCA_016868105.1 Betaproteobacteria bacterium
GGAATCCTCGACCAGGATGCGCTCGGCATTATAGTAACCGTGGAACTCCCCGGCGAGTCCGCGCAGGTAGAACGCCACCGCGTGCGGGGCGAGTTCGCCGGCGGCCGCGGCCAGCGTTTCCGGGAACGCCGCCAGCTGCTGCATCAGCGCCAGCTCGCGCGCGAGGGTGAGCGGCGCAAGCGGCACGGTCGACAGCGAAGCCGGGTCTCCCGACCACTGCCGCAGCATGCTGCAGATTCGGGCATGCGCGTACTGCACGTAGTAAACCGGGTTGTCCTCGCTCTGCGAGCGCGCGAGGTCGACGTCGAACACGAAATCGGTGTCCGGCCGGCGCGACACCAGGAAGAACCGCACCGCATCCCGGCCCACCCACTCGATCAGGTCGCGCACGGTGACGTAGCTGCCGGCGCGCTTGGAGATCTTCACTTCCTCGCCGCCGCGCACCACCTTCACCAGGCTGTGCAGCACGTAGTCCGGGTAGCCCTCGGGGATGCCGGCGCCGAGCGCCTGCAGCCCTGCCCGCACCCGCGTGATCGTGCTGTGGTGGTCGGTGCCCTGGACGTTGATCACGCGCGCAAAACCGCGCTGCCATTTGGTGACATGGTAGGCCACGTCCGGCACAAAATAGGTGTAGCTGCCATCCGATTTGCGCACCACCCGGTCCTTGTCGTCGCCGTATTCGGTGGTGCGCAGCCACAGCGCGCCGTCCTTCTCGTAGGTCCTGCCGCTCGCCACCAGCGCCTTCACTGCGGCCTCCACCTTGCCCCCGGCATACAGGCTCGATTCGAGGTAGTAGACGTCGAACTGCACACCGAAGGCCTCCAGGTCCTCGTCCTGCTCTTGGCGCAGCGCAGCCACCGCGAAGCGGCGGATCGCTTCCAGGCCCCCGCCATTGCCGCCGCCCGCCGCGTAGTCCCGCGCGATCTCGACGATGTACTCTCCCTGGTAGCCGTCCGGTGGCCAGCCCGGCTGGCCCGGCTCGATGCCGCGGGCGCGCGCCTGCACCGAAAGCGCAAGGTTCTGAATTTGCGCGCCGGCGTCGTTGTAGTAGAACTCGCGCGTCACCGCGTGGCCCTGCGATTCCAGCAGCGCTGCGATGGCGTCGCCCAGCGCCGCCTGGCGGCCGTGGCCGACGTGCAGCGGCCCTGTCGGGTTGGCGGAAACGAACTCGACCATCACCTTCGCGCCCTTCGCCGCGTTCGAGCGGCCGAACGCGGCGCCCTCGGCGAGGACGCGGCGGATGATGTCCTGCTTCGTGTCCTGCTTCAGCCGGAGATTGATGAACCCGGGGCCGGCGACCTGGGGCGCATCGACTGTGCCTGCCACCGTCGCCCAGACCGGGGAGGCGCACAGCTTTCGTGCCAGTTCCAGAGGATTCTTCCCGGCTTTCTTGGCGACCTGCAGGGCGAGGTTCGAGGACCAGTCGCCATGCTCTGGGTTCTTCGGGCGCTCCAACAGGATCGCCACCTCGCCCGCCTCCGGCGCCTCGGCGCGCAAGGCCGCGCCAAGTGCTTCAACCAGGATGGTTTTCGGGTCGGCCATGGGGGCGCGAATTATACCGTCGCCCCCTAATCGAACTCGATCGGATCCACGTCCAGGTGCCAGCGCACGTTGCGCGGCGCCCCGGCAAAGAGCCGCTCGCTCCAGGACGCGAGCAGGGACTGCAACGCGGGGCGCGAGCGCGACTGCACCAGCAGCTGCGCGCGCTCATAGCCGGCGCGCCGCGTGATCACGTGCGGCACCGGATCGTAGATGCGAACGTCTCCAGGTGGGCTCACCGAGGCCGCGACTTCGCGCAGGAAGTCCATCGACACCTCCAGCTGCTTCGCCTCGGCGCGCAGCGCGGCTTCGTGTACGAAGGGGGGAAACCCGGCGCCTTCCCGGTCGGCAAGCTGCGCTTCGGCGAAGCTGGAGTAGTCGTGCCGCACGAGCGCCCCGAACAGCGGGTGCTGCGGAAACTTCGTCTGCACCAGCACCTCGCCCTCCTGTCCCCGGCGGCCGCAGCGGCCGGCGACCTGGGCGAGGGTGGCGAACAGGCGCTCGGCGGCGCGATAGTCCGTCGAAAACAACGACTGGTCGGCGCCCAGCACGCATACCAGGGTGAGGCCCGGAAAGTCGTGGCCCTTGGCCAGCAGCTGCGTGCCCACCAGCAGGTCGGCTTCGCCGCGCCGGATGCCCTCCAGCGCCTGCTGCAGCTCGCCGCGCCGGCGCGCGCTGTCGCGGTCGATGCGGGCGATGCGGGCCTCCGGGAACAGGTCCGCCAGTGTCTCCTGGACGCGCTGGGTGCCGCGGCCGACCGGGCGCAGGTCGGGGTTGCCGCAGGTCGGACAGGCCCGCGGAATCCTCTCCTCCCAGCCGCAGTGGTGGCAGCGCAACCGCTTGCCGACCGCGTGCAGCACCAGGTTCGCGGTGCAGCGCTCGCAGCCCGCGGCCCAGCCGCAGGCTTCGCAGGCGAGCACCGGCGAGTAGCCGCGGCGGTTGATGAACACCAGGCTCTGCTCGCCGCGCGCGAGCCGGCCGCGGATCGCCGCCACCGAGGCGCCGGCGAAGCCGTGCGCGGCAGGGTCGGTGCGCAGGTCCACGAGGCGCACGCGCGGCAGCATCGCGCCCGGGACCGCGCGCTCGGGCAGGTCGATGCGCTCGTAGCGCCCGGCGCGGCAGTTGTGCCAGGTCTCCAGCGCCGGAGTCGCGCTGCCCAGCACTACCGGGCAGCCGGCGACCTTGGCGCGGAACACCGCGGCGTCGCGGCCGGAATAGCGCAGGCCTTCCTGCTGCTTGAAGGAGGTGTCGTGCTCTTCGTCCACGACCACCAGCCCCAGCCGCGGCAGCGGCGTCAGCGCGGCCAGCCGCGTGCCGAGCACGATTCCAGCGTCTCCGCGCGCCGCGTCCAGCCAGGCATGGGTGCGAGCGCCCGCTTGCAGCGCGCTGTGCAGGATGGCGATGTTCTCGCGCGGGAAGGCGTGGCGAAAACGGGCTTCCAGCTGCGGGGTGAGCCCGATCTCGGGGACCATCACCAGCGCCTGGCCGCCGCGCTCCAGCACGCGCGCGACGAGGTGCAGGTAGACCTCGGTCTTGCCGCTGCCGGTGACGCCGTGCAGCAGGAAAGGCTTGAAGCCGCCCAGCGCGGCGCCGATGCGTTTTACGGCATCGGCCTGCGCCGGGTTCGGCTCGTTGCTGGAAACGAAACGCGCCCTGGAGGTGTCCTCGCCCGCGGACGGCGCGCGAGGCTTGCGCCTGGGCAAGGTCTTCACCGAGCGCAGACGGGACGGGAGCGATCCGGCTACCGTCTCACCCAGCGGCCGCTGATAGTAGCTGGCGAGGAAGCGCATCAGTTCCAGCCAATCCGGTGGCAGGCGCGGCGCGTCCTCGAGCACGCGCACGATCGGTTTCAAACGCTCGTGCGGGATCGAACTGGCAAGGACGCATTCCATGACGATGCCGACGCGTTCGCGCCGGCCGAAGGGAACGACGACGCGGTCGCCAGGCTGCGCCGGCGCTGGCAGCGCATCCGGCGGCGGCTGCAGGTAATCGAACAAGGTCGCGAGCGGAACCTCGAGCGCGACGCGCAGCACGCTCATCCCGGAGGCAGCACCCGGTTCGGCGCGGAAAATTCTCTTATCGTCGCGCAGGCGTTAGTCGCGAAACTTGAGCATTCGCCTCGGGTTGGCCCCGGTTGTCCTTGCTCCGCAAGGACAATTTGCTTTGTCCACAGCGCTTGTGGACAAACCTGTGAATAACGGCGAGGCCCGGCTGTCGCCGTCATCGCCCCGTTTCGGTCTCCCTTGGGAGCCCTCTGGGAGAGGGATGAATTATCTAGCCGGATCATGTACTTGCAGAACGCTTCCGAGGGAGGGCGAAAATCACGGGGAAAGCCGCCGGAGGAACGCGGTTTTGTGCATAAGTCAAGCGTTCTGGCGCATCTTCATGCTGTAAGCGCGCACTTCGTCTACAAGCGCGGCAACCGATTCCGGGCGTGCCTGCGGCGAGATCCCGTGTCCCAGGTTGAAGACATGTCCGGGCGCGGCACCGAAGGCATCGAGCACGCGGCGCGCTTCCTCCCGCACCCGCTCCGGCGGCGCCAGCAGCGCAATCGGATCCAGGTTGCCCTGCAGCGCGACACGCGCGCCGATGCGCTTTCTGGCTTGTGTCGGGTCGATGGTCCAATCGAGTCCCACGGCATCGCAACCGGCGCCGGCCATTGCCTCCAGCCAGTTGCCGCCGCCGCGCGTGAACAGGATAGCGGGCACGCGCCGGCCGCCGGCTTCGCGCTTGAGCGCCGCGAACACCTTGCGGGCGTAGGCGAGGGAGAAGGTTTCGTAACCCGCGCTGGTCAGGTTGCCGCCCCAGGTGTCGAACAGCATCACCGCCTGCGCGCCGGCATCGATCTGCGCGTTCAGGTACGCCGCGACGGCGGTCGCATTCACCTTTAGGATGCGGTGCAGCAGGTCCGGGCGCGAGTACAGCATGGTCTTCAGCGTGAGGAAATCGCCGCTGCCCGATCCCTCGACCATGTAGCAGGCCAATGTGTAGGGACTGCCGGAGAAGCCGATGAGCGGCACGCGGCCCTTGAGTGCGCACCGGATCTCGGCCACGGCGTCAAAGACATAGCGCAGGCGCGCGAGGTCCGGCGCCTGCAGCTTCAGGATCTCGGCTTCCTCACGCAGCGGCCGCTCGAAGCGCGGCCCCTCGCCCTCGGCGAAGCTAAGTCCGAGGCCCATGGCGTCGGGCACGGTCAGGATGTCCGAGAACAGGATCGCGGCGTCCAGGGGAAACCGCTCCAGCGGCTGCAGCGTAACCTCGGTGGCCAGGGCGGGGGTCATCGCGAGCTTCATGAAGCTTCCCGCCCGCTCCCGCGTGGCCCGGTACTCGGGCAGGTAGCGGCCGGCCTGGCGCATGAGCCAGATGGGCGTGTGCGGTGTCGGCTCGCGCGCGAGGGCGCGCAGGAACGCGTCATTGGCCAGCGGCGTCACGCTCGCACCAGTTTCGTCAGGACGCACTCCCACTCGGCCGGTGTCACCGGCGTAATCGACAGCCGCGCGCCGGGGCGCAGCAGCCACATGCCTGCCAGCGGCTTGTGCCTGCGCAACCGAAGCAGCGGCACCAGCGGGAGCTTTCGCGTCGCCCGCACGTCCACCATGCTCCAGCGAGGCGCTTCAGGCTTCGACTTTGGGTCGTAGTAAGGGCTCCTGCGGTCGAACTGAGTCGGGTCCGGATACGGCGCCGAAGCCACCTCTGCCAGCCCGGCAATGCCCGGTTCCGGGCAGCTGGAATGGTAGAAGAACACCCCGTCGCCAGGGCGCATGGCATCGCGCATGAAGTTGCGCGCCTGGTAGTTGCGCACCCCGGTCCAGGGCGTGATCCTTCCCGGTGCCGCAAGCGCGTCGTCGATCGAGCACTCGTCGGGCTCGGACTTCATGAGCCAGTAGTTCACGGCCGCGATTGTCCCAGACTGGAAGGTGGTGTCCCCCGCTCATGCCGGTGGGCCGGATCCCGAACCCCGCAAGTCAGGGTGGTCGCTGACCGGTCACATCAGGTTCGTCCGGCGGGCCGGGCAGGTGCCCGGCCAGGGGCGCTCACAACAGTGACGCTAGTGGCAGCAACCTGGGGATGCTATCGGTTCGGAAATATGGGCCCTGTCGAGCACAGCAGGCGACGTCGATCGCATTGCGCGCCCGCAGGCGGAACTAGAACAGCTTCTCCTGCCGGGCGATTGCAGCGTCAAGCTTCGCCTCGATAGAATGAATTCTACGCTTGGCATCCCCGATGTCAAAGCCTGCGCCAACCTTCATCGACAGCAGTTCATGCGCGATGTTGAGCGCGGCCATCACCGCGATGCGGTCGGTGCCGTTGACCTTGCCGGTGTTCTTGATCTCACCCATCTTGGCATCCAGATACTCCACCGCGCGCATCAGCGCCTCACGCTCGCCTTGGGCGCAGGAGATGCGATAGTTGCGGCCGAAGATGCTGACCTCGATCGTCTTGGCGTTGTCGGCCATCTGGGCGGCGGGGGCCTGGAGTTTCAGTCGGGCAGGCGGGCAAGCAGGTTCTCGAGCTTCGCCTTGGCGCCGTCGATGCGCTCGGTCAGGCGCTTGGCGTCGTTGCGGGCGCTGGCCAGTTGCTGGCGCAGGTCATGGTTCTCGGCGCGCAACTTCTCGCACAGTCCGACGAACTGCGCGACCTTGGCCTCGAGGGAGATGAACTCCGCTTCCACGTCTGCAAATATGGTGCAAATCCGCCGCTGCGTCAAGAAATAAGGAGCGGTTCTCAATGTGTTTCCTCAGTTGAACCCGGCGCTGAGGCGAAGGGGTACAATGGCTTCGCTTTCGGTTGCAAGGTGTCCATGGCGCAGCCCGCGCCGTGGGTGAAACGGGAAAGAGGTGCGATGCCTCTGCTGCCCCCGCAACGGTAAGCGAGATCGGGTGCCTGCACTCGGCCACTGCCCGCAACTTCGGGCGGGAAGGCCAGGCAACCGGAAGGACTCGCGAGCCCGGAGACCGGCCTTGCATTGACCAACCTGTTCAGGGCGTCGGGGACGGCGCCGGTGGAGGTTTCAATGCAATCGCGCTTTTCCGCGGCCGCGTTGGCGGCCATTTCCTGCGTCATCACCCCCGTTGCCGCTGAGGAGGACGCGGTCGTGGTCACCGCGACGCGC
>VGIA01000113.1 GCA_016868105.1 Betaproteobacteria bacterium
TGGTGGCCAAGGGCGGAATCGAACCACCGACACAAGGATTTTCAGTCCTCTGCTCTACCAACTGAGCTACTTGGCCTTGCGGGACGCGCCCCGCGCTACGGGCGCGTTTTTGAGGGAGCGAATTATAGCAAACCCCTACCTGAAGTCCGGCTTCTCCAGGCTGTAGCCCAAGCCGCGCACGGTGACGATCTTCACCCCGCCCGGCTCCAGCTTGCGCCGCAGGCGGTGCATGTAGACCTCGATCGCGTTGGCCGATACCTCTTCGCCCCGCTCGCAGAGGTGGTTCACCGGCTGGTCCTTGGATACCAGGCGGCCGGCGCGCTGCAGGAAGATCTCCAGCAGGCTCACTTCCCGCGCCGAGTGTAATACAAAAGAAAAGGGGCCCTCGCGGGCCCCTCTCCGGGACACATCCGGCTCGCGCCAGATTACATGTCCATGCCGCCCATGCCGCCCATGCCGCCCATGCCGCCGTGGTCATGGCCGCCGCCGGCGCCGCCCTTCTTCTCCTCCACCTGTTCGGCGACCATCGCGTCGGTGGTGAGCATCAGGCCGGCAACCGAGGCCGCGTTTTGCAGCGCGGTGCGCGCCACCTTGGTCGGATCGATGACGCCCATCTCGACCAGGTCGCCGAACTCGTCGGTCTGCGCGTTGTAACCGTAGTTCACGCCCTTGCCTTCGGCGACCTTGTTCAGCACCACCGAGGGCTCGGCGCCGCAGTTGGCGACGATCTGGCGCATCGGCTCCTCCAGCGCCCGCATCACGATCTTGATGCCGGACTGCTGGTCGTCGTTGGCGACCTTCATCTTGCCCTCGAGGGCCCTGCGCGCGCGCAGGAACGCCACGCCGCCGCCCGGGACCACGCCTTCCTCCACCGCCGCACGGGTGGCGTGCAGGGCGTCCTCGACGCGGGCCTTCTTCTCCTTCATCTCGACTTCGGTCGCCGCGCCCACCTTGATCAGCGCCACGCCGCCGGCGAGCTTCGCCACGCGCTCCTGGAGCTTCTCGCGGTCGTAGTCGCTGGTGGCTTCCTCGATCTGGACGCGGATCTGCTTGACCCGGCCCTCGATGTCCTTCTTGTTGCCGTTGCCGTCGATGATCGTGGTGTTCTCCTTGCCCGACTCGATCTTCTTGGCGCGGCCGAGGTCCTTGAGGGTCGCGTTCTCCAGCTTCAGGCCCAGCTCCTCGCTGATGACCGTGCCGCCGGTGAGGACCGCCATGTCCTCCAGCATCGCCTTCCTGCGGTCGCCGAAGCCCGGCGCCTTGACCGCCACCGTCTTCAGGATGCCGCGGATGTTGTTGACGACCAGGGTCGCCAGCGCCTCACCTTCGACTTCCTCGGCGATGATCAGCAGCGGCTTGCCGGCCTTGGCCACCTGCTCCAGCAGCGGCAGCAGCTCGCGGATCGAGCTGATCTTCTTGTCGTGCAGCAGGATGTACGGGTCATCCAGCACGGCGATCTGCTTCTCCGGGTTGTTGATGAAATACGGCGACAGATACCCACGGTCGAATTGCATCCCCTCGACGACGTCGAGCTCGTTCTGCAGGCTCTTGCCGTCTTCGACGGTGATGACACCTTCCTTGCCGACCTTGTCCATGGCATCGGAGATGATCTTGCCGATGTCGTTGTCGGAGTTGGCCGAGATCGAGCCGACCTGGGCGATTTCCTTGGAGGTCTTGCAGGGCTGCGAGATCTTCTTCAGTTCGTCGACCACGGCGATCACCGCCCTGTCGATGCCGCGCTTGAGATCCATCGGGTTCATGCCCGAGGCGACGTACTTCATGCCCTCGCGGACGATGGCCTGCGCCAGCACCGTCGCGGTCGTGGTGCCGTCACCGGCCACGTCCGAGGTCTTCGAGGCGACTTCCTTCACCATCTGCGCGCCCATGTTCTCGAACTTGTCCTTGAGTTCGATTTCCTTCGCGACCGAGACGCCGTCCTTGGTGACGGTGGGAGCGCCGAACGAGCGCTCCAGCACCACGTTGCGGCCCTTGGGGCCCAGCGTCACCCTGACGGCGTCGGCCAGGATGTTCAGGCCGTGCACCATGCGGACGCGGGCGCTCTCGTGAAAGCGGACTTCCTTGGCTGCCATTTGATTCTCTCCTGTGTGCGATTTCCGGACTTGCGGATAAGAGATGCGGGGCTGCGGCTCAGTGGCCTTCGATCACGCCCATGATGTCTTCCTCGCGCATGACGAGGAGCTCTTCGCCCTTGACCTTCACCGTCTGCCCGGAGTACTTGCCGAACAGCACCTTGTCGCCGGGCTTGACGTCCAGCGGGATCAGCTTGCCGGCGTCATCCTTCTTGCCCTTGCCGACGGCGACCACTTCGCCTTGATCGGGCTTCTCGGCCGCGGTGTCCGGGATCACGATGCCGCTGGCGGTCTTTCGCTCTTCCTCAATGCGCTTGACGATGACTCGGTCATGCAAAGGACGAATCTTCATACGGTCTCCAATTAAAAACGTTAGTAAATTCAGGCATTTAAATATATCCAGGCGGAGGGTGACCTGCTGCTGTGGCGATATTTGCTAGCACTCTCCTATATCGAGTGCTAATGATAGCGGCCTAGAGGCCCGATTTCAAGTCTTCTTTAGAATCCGATCGTGCCGCTACCCTGCCGCCTGCTCCCCGCCGCGCTCTGCGCCGCCGCGTTCGCCGCCTTCGCCCGGGACGCGCTGCCGCCGCAGGTGGCCCAGGCGCTGGCTGCCGCGCGAGTACCTCAGGGGAGTGTGGCCATCGCTGTCCAGGAAGCGGGCGCCGCTCGCCCGGTCCTGCGTGTGAACGATGCGGTGTCGTTGAACCCGGCATCGACCATGAAGTTGGTGACCACTTACGCTGCCTTGGAGCGATTGGGCCCCGCGTACCGCTGGAAGACCGAGGCCTACCTGGGCGGGGAACTGCGCGACGGCGTCCTCGCAGGCGACCTGCTGCTCAAGGGGGGCGGCGACCCGAAGCTCAACCTGGAGTCGTTCTGGATCCTGCTGCGGGGGCTGCGCGCCAAGGGCCTGCGAGAGATCCGCGGCGACCTGCTGCTGGACCGCAGCCGCTTCGAGCGCGCCGCCGGCGACCCGGGACGCTTCGACGGCGACCCGTTCCGGCCCTACAACGTGCTGCCGGACCCGCTGCTGGTGAACTTCCGCTCGCTGCGCTTCACCTTCCACCCCGCTGCCGATTCGGCCACGGCGCGGATCTCGGTGGAGCCGCGCCCGCCGGCGCTGGAGGTGGTCAACGTATTGCGGCTT
This sequence comes from Betaproteobacteria bacterium, assembly GCA_016868105.1. Classification (GTDB taxonomy): domain Bacteria; phylum Pseudomonadota; class Gammaproteobacteria; order Burkholderiales; family SG8-39; genus RBG-16-66-20. The sequence continues at coordinate 3,241 of VGIA01000113.1, forward strand.
GCCGAAGGCCCCTGCCCCGAGGGCCGCGCCTTTCGCGACATCCTGCTGCCCACGTTCGAGCCCGCGAAGCAGCGCGCGATCTTCGCCGGCCGCTACCCGGCCAGCTGCGGCGAGAAAGACCTGCACGTCGCGCTGCTGGAGCCCAACGACCATGTGGGCGGCACCCTGCGCCAGTTGTGGGCGGAAACCGGCGGCGCGTGGTCGGGCACCACGCGCGACGGCGTGGTGCCGCCGGGCGCCGCCGCATTCCACGTCCATGAGTCCGCGCCGCTGGCCGAACTGGTCCGCGACGTCAACAAGCTCTCGAGCAACGTGATGGCGAGGCACCTGTTTCTGACCCTCGGCCTCGAGGCGGGCGGCGCGCCGGCCGGCGCGGAGAAGTCGGCGGCGGCTGTGCGCGACTGGCTGCGGCACAAGGGCCTGGCGGCGCCCGAACTGGTGATGGAAAACGGCTCCGGCCTGTCGCGCGCGGAACGCATCAGCGCCGCCACGATGGCGGCGCTGCTGCAGTCGGCCTGGCGCAGCAGCGTGATGCCGGAGTTCGCCTCCTCGCTGCCGGTGGCGGCCACCGACGGCACCATGCGCCGGCGCCTGAAGGGCGAAGGCCTCTCGGGCCAGGCCCACATCAAGACCGGGCTGCTGTCCGATGCCCGCGCCATGGCCGGATACGTCCTGGACCGACGCGGCCGGCGGATGGTGGTGGTGATGATCGTCAACCATGCCAACGCGCCGCAATCGCAGGAAGCGCTGGATGCGCTGCTGCGCTGGGTCTACGAGCGCGGCTGAGGCATTTGGCGGCCGCCCGCCAGCGCAATCCAGCCGCGGCCGACACGGTAGGCCACCCAGAGCCCGGTGATTCCCCATAGCGCAAGGGCAAGCGGGATCAGCAGCAAGGTGAGCCACAGCAGCAGGCCCGCAAGCGCCCAGGGCACCGCGAACCAGAAGGTACGGATCTGCCAGCGGAAGTGCGATTCCAGCGGCGTGCCGGCGGCCTCGGCGCGCTTGAGGTAGTTGAGCACCACGGCGATCACCGAGGGCCAGCCGAGCAGGAACGCGGTCACCACCAGCGCCGGGGTAAGCAGGCCGGCCAGCACAGACCAGGCGTGCAGCGCGTAGATGACGTGGGCCCAGGCCCTGAGGCCCTCCAGGCCTGGCGCGTGATCGTCGCCGCCGCTCACAGCCCCAGTTCCCGCCACAGCGCATCCACGCGCCTCTTCACCGCCTGGTCCATCGCGATCGGGGTGCCCCAGCGGCGCGCGGTCTCGCCCGGCCACTTCGAGGTGGCGTCGATGCCCATCTTGGAGCCCAGGCCCGCCACCGGGCTGGCGAAGTCCAGGTAGTCGATCGGCGTGTTCTCCGCAATCAGGGTATCGCGCGCCGGGTCCACGCGCGTGGTGATCGCCCAGACCACCTCCTTCCAGTCGCGCGCGTCGACATCGCCGTCCACCACGACGATGAACTTGGTGTACATGAACTGGCGCAGGTAACTCCAGACGCCGAACATGACGCGCTTGGCGTGCCCGGCGTACTGCTTCCTCATGCTCACCACCGCCATGCGGTACGAGCAACCCTCCGGCGGCAGGTAGAAGTCCACGATCTCGGGGAACTGCTTCGCGATCAGGGGCACGAAGACCTCGTTCAGCGCCACGCCGAGCATCGCCGGCTCGTCGGGCGGCTTGCCGGTGTAGGTCGAGTGGTAGATCGGGTCGCGCCGCAACGTGATGCGCTCCACCGTCAGCACCGGGAAGCGCTCGGCCTCGTTGTAGTAGCCGGTGTGGTCGCCGTGCGGGCCTTCGAGCGCGGTGTCCTCCGGCCGGATCACGCCCTCGAGCACGATCTCGGCGGCGGCCGGCACCTGCAGCTCGCTGCCGAGGCACTTCACGATTCCGGTGCGGCCCCCGCGCAGCAACCCCGCGAACTGGTACTCGCCCAGCGAATCCGGCACCGGCGTCACGGCGGCGAGCGTCGTCGCCGGATCGGCGCCCAGCGCGACCGCGACCGGGAACGGCGTTCCGGGCCGCGCCAGCGTGTGGTCGCGGAAATCGAGCGCGCCGCCGCGATGCGCCAGCCAGCGCATGATCAGGCGATTGGGCGCGATCACCTGCTGGCGGTAGATGCCCAGATTCTGCCGCTCCTTGAGCGGCCCTCTGGTCACGGTCAAACCCCAGGTGATGAGCGGGCCGGCATCGCCCGGCCAGCAGGTCTGCACCGGCAGCGCGCCCAGGTCCACGTCCTTGCCTTGGCGCACCACTTCCTGGCACGGCGCGGAGGACAGCAGCTTGGGCCGCATCGAAAGCACCTGCTTCAGGATCGGCAGCTTCTCCCAGGCCTCGCGCAGCCCCCTGGGCGGCTCGGGCTCGCGCAGGTAGGCAAGCAGCTTGCCGATCTCGCGCAGCGCCGCGGCGTCCTCGGCGCCCATGGCGAGCGCCACCCGCCGCACGCTGCCGAAGAGGTTCGCCAGCACCGGCATGGCGTATCCCGCGGGGCGCTCGAACAGCAGCGCCGGGCCGCCGGCGCGCAGCACGCGGTCGCACACCTCGGTCATCTCCAGCCGCGGCGAAACCCCGGCGGCGATGCGCTTCAACTCGCCGCGGCGCTCGAGCTGGCCCAGGAAGTCGCGCAGGTCCGCGTAGGCCATCGTTCAGCGCGCCGGCGCCTGCTCGGCCAGCCTGGCGGCGATCGCCTCGGCGAACTCGATCAGCGCCAGGTTGCGGCCCCGCACCACCAGCGCGCGCTCGGTGGCGGCGAAGCTGAGCGTCAGCGTGGTGCGCCCGTGCAGCCACAGCGCGGCGAGCACCGCACAGACGACGAGCAGCCCCGATCCGACCGCGGGCAGCGCGCCCGCGATACCTGCCAGCGCGGACAGGACCGAGTGCAGCATCGCCTCCAGCGCCTCTCGGCGCCCCGGCTCCGCGGCTCTGGCCGCCGTGGCCGCGAGGCCCGAGAGCCAGTCCCGCAGCGCAGTGGCAGACAGCAGCAGCAGGCCGGCGAGCACGGCGAGCGCGATGGCCCCGCCCAGCTTGCCGGGTTCGCGCTCGTAGGCGATCCGCACCGAGGCGAGTTGCGCCAGCGGGATGGTCTCGGTTAGCGCGTCGCTCCGGTGCACCAGGCACCCCTGGTACAGCGACAGCGCGCCGCTGCCCACCTGCGCCTCGGCGATCAGGCCGTCGCGGCTCATGCGTGGAAGGCGCCGACCAGGCCGGCGAAGATCGCGGCGCCGACCCAGTTGTTGTGGCGGAAGGCGCGGAAGCAACCCTCGCGCGTGCGGTTGCGGATCAGCCGATGGTGGTACAGCATCAGCGCGGCGGCGGCGGCGAGCCCG
>VGIA01000114.1 GCA_016868105.1 Betaproteobacteria bacterium
TCGCGGATGGCCCACAGCGCCAGGCGCTCTGCCTGGCTCTGCGCCACCACCGCGTCTGTCGCAAGCGCGGATTCCAGCGCCTCGCGCAATGCGCCCTCCAAGCGGTCCCGCAGTTGCGCGTCGCCGCCGCCGTCGTTCAGTTCCACCAGCACCTGCCAGGGGCCAGGCCCGGGGATCGGGTCGCGCCTCCCCGGCCGGTGCGCAAGCACCGCTTGCACGCAGCGGCGCGAGATCAGCTCGAAGGCGGTCAGTCGATCGCCGCACAGGCGGCGCAGCAGGCTCAGCAACTCGACCGCACCGGAGGGGTCGACCACGGCGACCCACGCGGTTGCGGTCGCCGTGGGCCTGGGCTGCAGTTTCAGCACCGCCGCGGTAATGATGCCGAGCGTCCCCTCGGCGCCGATGAACAGCTGTTTGAGGTCGTAGCCGGTGTTGTCCTTCCTGAGGCTCCTCAGGCCGTTCCAGACGCGGCCGTCGGGCAGCACCACTTCCAGTCCCAGCACCTGGTCGCGCGCGTTGCCGAACCGCAGCACGTTGACCCCGCCGGCGTTGGTGGAGAGGTTGCCGCCGATCTGGCAGCTGCCTTCGGCGGGGAGCGACAGGGGGAAGAACCGGTCCGCCTTTTCGGCCTCGGCCTGGATCGCGGCCAGCACGCAGCCGGCCTCCACCGTGATGGCGTTGTCCAGCGGATCCACGCCCCGGATGCGGTTCAGACGCGACAGCGACAGCACGGCCTCGCGCCGCGCGCCGGTGGGCACCGAGCCGCCGCACAGGCCTGTGTTGCCGCCCTGCGGCACCACCGCGACCCCGGCCTCGCTGCACAGGCGCAGCACCGCCGCCACCTGCGCGGTGTCCGCAGGCCGCACCACGCACTCGGCCTGGGCGCGGAACTGCTTGCGCCAGTCGCAGAAGAAGGGCTCGGTATCCACCGCCTCGGTGAGCACGTGGGCCGGGCCGACGATGGCGCGCAAGGCGCGGGTGAGTTCGTTGTCCATGTTCCTTGACGTGGATTTTCCCACACCGTACTTTGGGGCCGGACCATGAAACGGTTTTTTTTGCTCCTGCTGCTGGCGCTGGCGCCGGCCGCCCTGGCGCAGCCCGTCGTCATCGGCGCCGCGGTGCCGCGCACCGGGAGCCTCTCGGCCACCGGCGCGGACTTCGCCAGGGCGCTGGAGCTGTGGCGCGACGAGGTGAACGCCGCCGGCGGGCTGCTGGGCCGCCCGGTGGAACTCGCGCTGCTCGACGACCGGTCGGAAGCCTTCGAGTCGCCGGCGCATTACCGCAAGCTGATTGAAGAGCATCGTGCCGACCTGCTGGTCGGCCCGGTCGGCTCGGCGGCGACGCTGGGCGCGGCTGCCATGGCCGAGCGCGCGCGCCGGGTGCTGGTGAACGCCACCGGCGCCTCGCGCCTGGTGCACCGCGCGCGCGGCCGCTATGTGTTCCAGGTGCCGGCGCCCTACGCCGCCTACGGCAGCGGCGCGCTGGAGATTGCGCGCCGCCAGGGGCTCACCCGGCTGTTCATCGCCTTCCGCCAGGACCCCCAGGCGAAGGAGATGGCGGCGCAGGCGCGCGAGGAGGCGCTGAAGCTCGGCTTCCAGGTGGAGGAGCCCGCGGCGCACGCGCCGGGGGCCGAGGATTTCGGCCCGCTCGTCGAGCGCGCCCGGCGCCTCGGGGCCCAGGCCTGGATCGCCTTCGGCCAGGCGGCGGAGGCCGCGGAGATGGTGAAGAGCTTCCGGCGCCTCGCCTTCGCCCCGGCGATGTTTCTCGCGCAGGGCGCCGCCGACCCCGCCTTCATCGGCCTGGTCGGCCAGGACGCCGAACGGGTGCTGGGCCTTGCGCCCTACGAGGCGCGCGCCGCCACCGCGGGCAATGCCGCCTTCGCCGCCGCGTTCAGCAAGCGCTGGTCGGCGCAGCCCGGCCTGCTCGCGGCGCAGGGCTACGCCGCTGGATTGGTGCTCGAGGCGGCGGTGCGGCGCGCCGGCACGCTGGAGCAGGAGCGGCTGCGCGAAGCCTTCCACCAGCTGGAGACCGCCACGCCGCTGGGCCCCTACAAGGTGGACGTGAACGGGGTGCAGCTCGCCGCGCGGCCCGCGGTGGTGCAGATCCAGCGCGGCCGGCGCGAAATCGTGTGGCCCGATGCGCTCGCCACCGCACAATGGCAGCTTCCGTTCCCGGCCTGGGAGGGACGCACGCCCTTGAAATGAGGACCATCACCAGGCATTGAACCGCGGTTTTCCCTTTGCTCCCGGTAACCCCCGCGCCGCTTGGAGAAGGCCTTCACGCCGGGGGCGGATGCCTGTGCTTCGCCTACCTGGGGGTGGTGCTGAGGCCGCTCCCATTCAACGGCGTGCTCGCGCTCACCGGCACATGTAGCGCGGCCTTCGCGCTGCTGTCGGTGCCCGCGCTGGCGGTGGGTGCACGGCTGCCCGCTAGAATGCCGGCCCGATGAAGGAAGCGGTCGCGGTCAAGGACGTCGTGCTGGTGCACGGGCTGTGGGTGCCCGGCGCGGTGATGTCGCCGCTGGGCGCGCGCCTGGCGCGGGCAGGGTTCCGTTGCCGCCGCTTCGGCTACTTCGGCCGCGCCCGCCCGCTGCACGCGCACGCCGAGCGCCTGGCGCGCTACGGTCGCGAGATCGGCCCGGCGCACTACGTCGGCCACAGCATGGGCGGGCGCCTGATCTTGGAGGCGCTGGAGCGGGATCGCGCGCTGCCGGCAGGCCGCGTGCTGCTGCTGGGCACCCCAGTGCGCGGCTGCTTGGCCGGGCGGCGCCTGGCGAGCCACGCCGCGGGGCGCTGGCTGCTGGGCGAGAGCGAGGCGCTGTGGTGCGAGAGCGAGCGCCACGCGCGCTGGACGCGGCCCGAGCCGCTGGGGGTGATCGCCGGAGCGCTGCCGCTGGGCCTGGGACGGGTGCTGGGGCCCCTGCCCGGGATCAACGACGGCGTGGTTCGCCTGGAGGAAACGCAGGTCGAGGGCATGGCCGCGCGCGTGGTGATGCGCCTCGGGCACGGCGCCATGCTGGTCTCTGCGCGCCTCGCCGCGCAGGCGGTGGCCTTTCTGCGCACCGGAGCCTTCCTCGAGGATGCGTAACGCCGCCCTCGCCTTGTGCGCGCTGCTGCTCGCCGGCTGCGAGACGCTGTCCTACTACGCGCAGGCGGTGGGCGGGCAGCTGCAGATCATGGCCGCCGCGCAGCCGGTCGAGCGCCTGCTCGCCGACCCGCAGACGCCCGCGGACCTGCGCCGGCGCCTGGAGCTTACGCAGCGCATCCGCGATTTCGCCTCCCGCGAGCTGAAGCTGCCCGACAACGGCAGCTACCGCAGCTACGCCGCGCTCGCGCGGCCGTTCGTGGCGTGGAACGTGGTGGCGGCGCCCGCGTTCGCGCTGGAGCCGGTGAGCTCCTGCTTCCCGGTGGCCGGCTGCGTGTCCTACCGCGGTTTCTTCGCCCGCGAGGACGCCGAGGCGCACGCCGAACGGCTGCGCGCCGAGGGCAACGACATCTACCTCTACGGCGTGCCGGCGTATTCCACGCTGGGGCACTTCGACGACCCGCTGCTCTCGACCTTCATCCAGTATCCGGAAGGGGAACTGGCGCGCCTGATCTTCCACGAGCTCGCCCACCAGGTGGCCTACGCGAAGGACGATTCCACCTTCAACGAATCCTTCGCGGTGGCCGTGGAGCGCGCGGGACTGCGCCGCTGGCTGTCGGGGCGCGAGGCGGACCTGCAGGCGCTGGCGGGCGTGGAGCAGCGCAGCGAGGCGTTCAGCGCTCAGCTGGGGGAGACCCGCGCCCGCCTGCGCGCGCTGTACCGGATGCCCCTCGCCCCCGAAGAGATGCGCCGGCGCAAGGCGGCGGAGCTGGCCGCGCTCAAGCCGGAGCTGGCCAAGCACCCGCGCCTGGCCGGGGTCGAGCCCAACAACGCGTTCCTCGCCGCGCGCGCAACCTACACCCAGCTGGTGCCGCGGTTCGAGCAGCTGCTGGCCGAGGAGGGCGGGGACCTGGCGCGCTTCTACGAGCGCGTGAAAACCCTGGCCGCTACCGAGCCCTCCAGGCGCGGTCCGTTGTCATCCCCGAGCCGCTGAGGGCGGTGACTTTCACGACAGGGGCAGGTCGACGGTCTTGCTGAAGGCCGGGCGCGCGCACAGGCGCCCGAACCAGGCCTCCAGGTGCGGCAGCTTCGGCCGGTCGATCGGCAGGCGCATCCAGCGCTGCACCTCGGCACCGATGGGGATGTCGCCCATGGAAAAGCTGCCCGCGACGTACATCCGGCCGGCCAGCGCCGCATCCAGGATCGCGGCCAGCTGCCCGGAGCGCACGCGCGAGGCCTCGATGGCCGCGGCGTCGCGCTTCTGGGCCGGGGTGCGGATCAGGTTCCAGAACGCATCGCGCACCCCGGCCTGGAAGGTGAAGGCCCAGTCCATCCACTGGTTGGCGATGGCGCGCTCGCGCTCATCCATCGGCCAGAGCACGCCCTTGCCGTGGCGCGCCGCGAGGTAGCGCACGATGCTGTGCGACTCCCACAGGATGAAGCCGTCATCCTCGAGCGTCGGCACCATGCCGTTGGGGTTCAGCTTCAGGTAGCCGGGGGTCTTCACCACGCCGAAATCGAGCCCCGCATCGATGCGCTCGTAGGCCAGCCCCAGTTCATCCAGGCACCAGCGCGCCTTCTTCACGTTGACCGAATTGACCCTGCCCCAGAGTTTCAGCATCTAGAACCCCACCGCTTGCCCGTCGCGGCGCGGATCGCTCGCCGCGAGGTAACCATCCTCGAGCTTCCAAATCGCTTGGCAACTGCCGAAGTCCATGTAGCCTTCCTTCAATTCCGTGAGCTTGTGGCCGCGGGCGGCGAGCTCGGCCAGCACCTCGGGCCTGAAGCCGCCTTCGACGTTCACTTCCATGCCCTGCACCCAGCGGTAGCGCGGGCCGTCGCAGGCCGCCTGCGGGTTCTGGCCGTAGTCGGCGATCCTGGACACCACCTGCGCGTGGCCCTGCGGCTGCATGGTGCCGCCCATGACGCCGAAGCTCATGAGCGGCTGCCCGTGGCGGGTCACAAAGCCCGGGATGATGGTCTGGTAGGGGCGCTTGGAGGGCCCGACGCGGTTGGGGTGGCCTTCGCTCATGACGAAGGTGGCGCCGCGGTTCTGCAGCGAGATCCCGGTGCCCGGCACCACCACGCCCGAGCCGAAGCCCATGTAGTTGGACTGGATGAGCGAGATCATCATCCCCGAGGCGTCTGCCGCGGTGAGGTACACCGTGCCGCCCTTCGGGGGCGTGCCCGCGGCGAAGGGCTGGGCGCGCTTCAGGTCGATCAGCTTCGCGCGCCCCCTGAGGTACGCCGGGTCCAGCATCTGCTTGGGCGGAAAGGGCATGTAGGACTCATCGGCCACGTAGGCGAGCGCATCGGCGAAGGCGAGCTTCATGGCCTCGATCTGCAGGTGCAGGCTGTCGGCGCAGTCCACCGGCAGCGACCTCATGTCGAACTGCTGCAGGATCCCGAGCGCGATCAGCGCCACGATGCCCTGGCCGTTGGGCGGCAGCTCGTGCAGGGTATAGCCGCGGTAGTCCATGCTTAGCGTCTCCACCCATTCCGGGGCGTGCGCCGCGAGGTCCGACACGGTCATCGCGCCGCCGTTGGCCTTCGCGTGCGCCTGCATCGCGGCGGCGAGCTCGCCGCGGTAGAACGCCTCGCCCTTGGTGGCGGCGATCTTCTCCAGCGTCGCGGCGTGCTGCGGGAAGCGGAACAGTTCCCCGGCAGCCGGCGGCCGGCCCCCGGGCATGAAGGCTTCCGCAAATCCGGGCTGGACATGCAGCTCCTTTGCCTGCAGCGCCCATTGCCGGGCGATCGTGGGCGAGACCAGGTACCCCTCGCGGCCGTAGCGGATCGCGGGCTCGAACAATTTGGCGAAGGGCAACTTGCCGAACTTCTCCGACAGCGCGCGCCAGCCGGCGACGCAGCCGGGCACGCTCACCGAGTTCCAGCCGCGCGGCGGCATCGCTTTCGCACCGCCGAAGTAGTCCGGCGTCCAGGCCGCGGGCGAGCGCCCCGAGGAATTCAGGCCGTGCAGCTGCCGCCCGTCCCACAGGATGGCGTAGAGGTCCGAGCCGATGCCGTTGGAGACCGGCTCCACCAGCGTGAGCGTGATCGCGGTGGCGAGGATCGCATCCACAGCGTTGCCCCCGGCGGCGAGCATCGCGAGGCCGGCCTGCGCCGCGAGCGGCTGCGAGGTGGCGACGACGTTCTTCGCCAGCAGCGGCTTCCTCGGCCAGGCGTAGGGGAAGTCGTAGGTGAAGGGCGGGCGGGCCGTGGTGTGCGCGGGAGCGTTCACGGCCGCTATTCTAAGGTGCGGAAATGTGCTATCCAGAACGCTTTCACAAGGGGGAATGCGGCCCATGCACAAGATCCTGCTCATCCAGGGGCCCAACATGAGCTACCTGGGCAAGCGCCAGCCCGAGATCTACGGCAAGACCACCGCCGCCCGGCTGGATGCCCTGCTGCTCGCACACGCGCAGAAGAACAGCTACGCGCTGGAGATCTTCTATACCCACAGCGAGCCC
>VGIA01000115.1 GCA_016868105.1 Betaproteobacteria bacterium
TGCGCGAGGACCTCGGCCTCACCGGCACCAAGCACGGCTGCGAGCTGGGCGAGTGCGGCGCCTGCACCGTGCTGGTGGATGGCCGGCCGGTGCTGTCGTGCCTGGCGCTGGCCCTGGAATGCGAGGGCCGCGCCATCGAGACCATCGAGGGCGTGCAGCGCGGCCCCGAGCTGCACCCGCTGCAGGCGGCCTTCGCCGATTGCGGCGGCTCGCAGTGCGGCTACTGCACCCCGGGGGTGATCCTGACCGCCAAGGCGCTGCTGGCGCGCAACCCGGCGCCGACGCGCGAGGAGATCCGCGAGGCGACCGCCGGCAACCTGTGCCGCTGCACCGGCTACCAGCAGATCGCCGAAGCCATCGAGTCCGCCGCTACCCTGCTGCGCGCGGAGCGGACATGAACGAGACGAAGAAGCGCCTCGAGGTCCTCGGCAAGCCGCGCCGCCGGGTGGACGGCCGCGCCAAGGTGACCGGGCAGCTGCGCTACGCGGACGACCTCTCCATGCCCCGCATGCTGCACGCCAAGCTGCTGCGCTCGCCGCATCCGCACGCGATCGTGGAGTCCGTGGAGGCGGAAAAGGCGAAGCAGCATCCGGGCCTGAAGCTGGTGCTCACCGGGCAGGACTTCCCGGTGCCCTTCGGCATCATGCCGGTGTCGGTGGACGAGTATCCACTCGCGCGCGAGCGGGTGCGCTACGTCGGCGACCCGGTGGCCGCGGTGATCGCCGTGGACGAGCAGGCGGCAACCGAGGCGCTGCGCCTGCTCGAGGTGCGCTACAAGGTGCTCAAGCCCATCTCCGGGCCGCAGGAGGGGCTGGAGAATCCGGAGCCGCGCATCCACGACTACGGCGAGCAGGGCAACATCCACCGCAACCTGTCCTACGAGTTCGGCGATGTGGGCGAGGCATTGCGCAATGCCGATTTCGTCGCCGAGGATTTGTTCTTCTACCAGGGCAATACCCACCTGCCCATGGAGCAGCAGGCCTCGCTCGCCTTCCTGGACCCGGAGGGCAAACTGCAGATCTGCTCCTGCACCCAGAACCCGCACTACCTGCAGCGGCAGCTCTCACGCGTGCTGCAGATCCCGGAGCCGCGCATCCGCGTGGTGGCCACGCCCAACGGCGGCGGCTTCGGCGGCAAGTGCGATCCCGGGGGCCATGAGTTCGTGGTCTGCAAGGCGGCGCTGGTGCTCGGCCGCCCGGTGAAGATCGGCCTCACGCGCGAGGAGGTGTTCTACGTCCATCGCGGCCGGCACCCGGTGCTGATGCGGATGAAGACCGGGGTGACCAGGGAGGGCAAGCTCACCGGCATGCACCTGCAGACGCTGCTGGATGGCGGCGGCTACGGCTCGCACGGCCCGGCCAGCACCTTCTACACCGGCGTGCTGACGCCGGTGACCTATCACTACCCGCGCTTCAAGTTCGAAGCCTGCCGGGTGTTCACCAACAAGCCCGCCTGCGGCCCCAAGCGCGGGCATGGCACGCCGCAGCCGCGCTTCGGGCAGGAAGTGCAGCTGGACAAGATCGCCGAGCGCCTCGGCATGGACCCGCTGGAGCTGCGGCTGAAGAATCTCACCAAGGCGGGCGAGCTGACCGCAAGCTGGCTGCGCGTGGGCTCCACCGGCCTCGAGGACTGCCTGCGGAAGGTGGCGGCGATGTCCGGCTGGAAGGACAGGCACGCCCAGCTGCCCCGGGGCAAGGGTGTCGGCCTCGCCTGCAGCACCTATATGTCCGGCGCCGGCGTGGCGATCTACTGGAACAAGATGCCGCACTCGGGCGTGCAGCTGCTGCTGGACCGCTCCGGCACCGTGGTCGTCTATTGCGGCGCCACCGAGATCGGGCAAGGGTCGGATGACGTGCTGGCGGCGATCGTCGCCGAGACCCTGGGCGTGGACACCGGCTCGGTGCGCGTCGTCACCGGCGACACCGGCATCACGCCGGTGGACCTGGGGTCGTACTCCAGCCGCGTCACCATCATGGCGGGCAACGCGGCGGTGCAGGCCGCCGAGCGGCTGCGCGCCAGCCTCGCCACCGCGGTGTGCGAGACACTGGGCACGCTGCCCGATCGGGTGGTGTTCTCGCAGGGCAAGGTGTTCGCCGCCGACAACGCCGGCGCCGGCATGAGCTTCGTCGAGGCGGTGGCGATGGCCGAGGCGCAGCTGGGCACGCTGTCGGCCGTCGGTTCTTACTCCCCGCCCAAGCCCCCGGGCCGCTACAAGGGCGCGGGCGTCGGGCCGTCGCCCGCCTACAGCTTCTCCGCCTGCGTGGTGCAAGCAGAGGTGGACGAGCGCACCGGCTGGCTCCATGTGCCGAAAATCTGGATCGCGCACGACATCGGGCGCGCGCTGAATCCGGTGCTCGCGCGCGGCCAGGTGATCGGTGGCGTCTACATGGGCTTGTCCGAGGCGACGATGGAAGAGCAGTCCTTCCGCCGCCTGCCGGAGAAGCTCTCGGGGGCCCTGGTGCACCGCGCGCCATCCATGCTGGATTACAAGAGCCTCACCGCGCTGGACATGCCCGAGGTCGAGGTCGCGCTGATCGAGGATCCCGACCCCAACTGTCCCTACGGCGCCAAGGAAGTGGGGCAGGGCCCGCTGCTGCCGGTGATGCCGGCGCTCGCCAACGCGATCTACGATGCCGTGGGCGTGCGCATCGACGAGATCCCGATCACTCCGGACAAGGTGCTGCGCGCGCTGGAGGCGAAGGCCCGGGGCAAGGCGCCGCGCGTCGGGCCCGAGTCCTATCCTTCGGTGCCCTATCCGGAACCCACCTTCGTACTGCCGCCGTGGGAAGGCGGGGACGGCAACGAAATGCGCAAGGGAGGCGGCAAGCGTGCTGCGGCTGCCGTGGTTTGAGTACCGCAGCCCGCGCACGGTCGCGGAGGCGGTGAAGATCCTCGCGGGCGAGGGCCCGGGGGCGATGCTCGTGGCCGGCGGCACGGACCTGCTGCCCAACATGAAGCGGCGCCACCAGTCGCCGAAGGCGCTGGTGTCGCTGCGCGCGATCGATGAGTTGCGCAAGCTGAACGGCAGCTATGGCGCGGGGCTCACGCTGGCCGAGGTGGTCGCCCATCCGGGTACGCCGGCCGCGCTGCGCCAGGCCGCGGCGCAGGTGGCCACGGCGCAGATCCGCAACATGGGCACGCTGGGCGGGAACCTGTGCCTGGACACGCGCTGCACCTACTACAACCAGACCGAGGAATGGCGCAAGGCCATCGACTACTGCCTGAAGAAGGACGGCAGCGTGTGCTGGGTGGCCACCGCCAGCAAGCGCTGCGTGGCGGCGTCCTCGACCGACACCGCGCCGGCGCTGATTGCGCTGGATGCGAAGGTGAAGCTGGCCGGTCCCGGGGGCGAGCGCGAGATCCCGGTCGAGGCGCTCTACAACAACGACGGCATCGACTACCTGTCGCGCAAGCCCGACGAGGTCCTGACCGGCGTCGTGGTTCCTGGCGGCTGGCAGAGCACCTACTGGAAGCTGCGCCGGCGGGGCTCTTTTGATTTTCCGATCCTCGGCGTCGCCGCTGCCTTGAAGATGGACGGCGACCTGGTCGCCGAGGCGCGCATCGCCCTGGGCGCGGTTGCGTCGCGTCCGTTCCGGGTCGACAAGGCAGGCGAGTTCCTGAAGGGCAAGCGGCTCTCGGACCAGGTGATCGCTGAAGCGGCCACACTGGTGGCCAACCGCGCCAAGCCCATGGACAACACTGACATGGACCTCTACTGGCGCAAGGAAGTGGCGGATGATTTCACCGAGTACGCGCTCAAGGAACTGCGTGGGGATGACCTAAGCGCGGTGAGGACCAGGACGGCGCGCCGTCAGCCGGGGTGGATCGGGCACCGATAAATTCTCTTCGGCTCGACGGGTGCTGCCATGCAGGCGGAAGCCGGAATCGAACACCTCATCGAGGCACAGCCGCGGGCGTGCCGCCCTGCAGGCTGCGCCGGCCGCAGCCGTTACAACCCCTTGCCCGCCCGGATCACGCCCACAGCCACGCCCTCGATGGCGAAGTTCTCGTCCCGGGCATCGACCTCGATCGGCTGGAAGTCCGGGTTCTCGGGCAGCAACTGCACGGCGTGGCCGCGGCGCCTGAAGCGCTTCACGGTCACCTCATCGGCGAACCTGGCGACCACGATCTGGCCGCTGTGCGCCTCCTGGGTGCGGTGCACCGCCAGCAGGTCGCCCTCGAGGATGCCGGCCTCGCGCATGGACAGGCCGCGCACCTTGAGCAGGTAGTCCGCGCGCGGCGTGAACAGGTTCGGGTCCACCTGGTAACGGGCCTGCACATGCTCCTCGGCCAGGATCGGGGAGCCGGCCGCGACACGGCCGATCACGGGCAGTTCCAGCAAGCGGCCCAGCTTCGCGCCGCCGCGCTCTCGTACCTTGATGCCGCGCGAGGAACCGGCCGAGATTTCCAGCGCCCCCTTGCGCTCCAGCGCGCGCAGGTGCTGCTCGGCCGCATTGACGGAGCGGAAACCCATGCGCTGGGCGATTTCCGCGCGGGTCGGGGGAAAGCCGCAGACCTCGGTGAGGTCCTTGATCAGGCGCAGGATCTCGCCCTGGCGTACGGTGAGGGGCTCGGACGGGCGCTCGGCCATGCGGGTCCTCCTGGTTTCTTGTTCAGTGGTGGCATTATATCCAGTATCGGCGATCCCGCAACCCGCCCCAGATGTAACCGATGCGGTTACATCGAAGACGGCTCGCGGCCCTGCGGCTCGACCAGGCCGGGGTGATCCCGGCGCGTGTCGTTGACGGCTCTCGAAACCCTGTGCGCCACGATGCTGGCTGGCGCACACGGAACCAGCAGGGCTTGCAGGGGCACGCCTGCGGAAAGCCAGTTGCCGTAGTTGGCCGCATCCACGATCACCGGCATGCGCTCGTGGATCGGCGCCATGACCGAATTGGGTTCGGTGGTGATGACCGCGCAGGTTTCCAGCGGCCCGCCCCGGCCCTCCCAGCGCTCCCAGAGCCCGGCGAGGGCGAACAGCTCGCCGGCGGCGGGGTGGATGTAGTAGGGCTGCTTGAGCTTGCCCTCGAGCGTCCACTCGTAGAAGCCGCTGGCCGGTATCAGGCAGCGGCGCCTGCGGAACGCCTCGCGGAAGGAAGGTTTCTCGGCCACCGTTTCGGCGCGGGCGTTGTTCATGCCGGCGCCCGTCGGCGGCCGTCCATTCACGCTCTTCGCCCAGCACGGTACGAGGCCCCACCTGACCATGGCTGCGCCGTCTTCTCTCACCACGAGCACTTGCGAGGCCGGTGCGATGTTGTAGCGCGGGGCGAAGGCCGGGACCGAATCCAGGCCGAACTGCAGCGCGACCACCTCGGGGCTGGCGTGAAGGGCGAAGCGGCCGCACATGCGCGCGAGGATAGCGGATCGGGACTGCGGAACGAGGAGTTAGAATCCGACTCATGCTCATCGAGTCGCTGCTCGACACCGACCTGTACAAGTTCACCATGATGCAGGTGGTGCTGCATCACTTCCCCGGGGCGCAGGTGGAGTACGTGTTCAAGTGCCGCACCGAGGGCGTGGACCTGGCGCCGGAGGCCGGCGAAATCCGCGCCGGCATCGCCCAGCTGTGCCGCATGCGGTTTCGGGACGGGGAACTCGCCTACCTGCGCGGGCTGCGCTTCATGAAGTCGGATTTCGTCGACTTCCTCGGCCTGTTCCAGTTCAACGAGAAGTACATCGAGGTGAAGACCTGCGCGACGCCGCCGGGGATCGAGATCACCATCCGCGGACCGTGGCTGCACACCATCATGTACGAGATCCCGGTGCTCGCGATCGTCTCGGAGGTGTATTTCCGCCGCACGCAGCCCGAGCCGGACCTTGCCGAGGGCCGCCGCCGGCTGCAGGCGAAGATCGGCCTGGTGCGCGCGCTGGAGCCCGACTTCGCGTTCCGCATCTCCGACTACGGCACGCGGCGGCGCTTCTCGCGCCCCTGGCACGACGAGGTGATCGCCACCTTCAGGCGAGAGATCCCGGAGCGCTTCGCCGGCACCTCCAACGTGTGGCTGGCGATGAAGCACGGCGTGACGCCGCTGGGCACCATGGCGCACGAGTACATGCAGGCCTGCCAGGCGCTGGGCCCGCGCCTGCGCGACTCGCAGGTGTTCGCCTTCGACGTCTGGGCCAAGGAATACCGCGGCGACCTCGGCATCGCCATCGCCGACACCTACGGGACGGACGCGTTTCTCAGGGATTTCGACATGTATTTTTGCAAGCTGTTCGACGGCGCACGGCAGGATTCCGGGGATCCGTTTCAGTGGGGCGAGCGCCTGATCGAGCACTACCAGCGCAACCGCGTCGACCCGCGCACCAAGACGCTGATCTTCTCCGACCAGCTCTCGGTGCCGACCGCGATCCGAATCGCGCAGCGCTTCCAGGGCCGTGCGCTGACCTCGTTCGGCATCGGCACCAACCTCACCAACGACCTGGGCGTCGAACCGATCAACATCGTCGTCAAGATGACCGAGTGCAACGGCCAACCGGTGGCGAAGGTCTCCGACGCCCCGGGCAAGAC
>VGIA01000116.1 GCA_016868105.1 Betaproteobacteria bacterium
CTGCTGGGCAAGGTCCCCTGAAACCGGCTCCCGACTACGGCACGGTCCAGAGCAGCAGCGTGTGCCCGTCGGCCTCGATCTCCCGGTCCGGCGGCCAGTCGCCCAGGCCGAACCGGTGCGAGACGATGCGCGCGCCCGGACGCAGTTCTGCGCGCAGCTTCGGCGCCAGCTGCCGGTTCATGTCCGGGAAGAGGAAGAGGGTGACCACGGTCGCCTCGCCGAGCTCGGCGCGAAACAGGTCCTGGCGGCGGAACTCGACCTGCTTCTCCAGGCCGGCGAGCCGGGCATTGCAGCGCGCCGCCTCGATGAGGCTCGAGTCCAGCTCCAGGCCGACGCCGCGGGCGCCGAAATCACGGGCGGCGGCGATCGGGATCCTGCCGTCGCCGGAACCGAGGTCGTAGACCACGTCGGCTTGCGACACCCCGGCAAGGCGCAGCATCGCGGCGACCACGTGGTGCGGCGTAGGCAGGTAGAGGAGGTCGGCCTCGTGCGGCGGCAGCGGGCCGGCCGGGTTCTTCGGCCTGCATTGGGCGCCGGCAGGCTGCGCCAGCATCATGGCCGCGGCGAGCAGCCCCGGCGCGAGCCAGCGTGCTGGTGCGGCCACGCGGTCAGGCCGACTTCATCGGGTACTGGACCGGGCGGCGCGCGATGCCTTCGCGCTGCAGGCTCGCTTCGCGCCGGGTCAGCCACCAGCCGTACTGGCGCGGCCAGCGGCCGAACTCGGGGTCGCCGCCCAGCTCCAGCGCCGCGTGCAGCGGCCAGTTGGGGTTGAACAGCGCCTCGCGGCCAACCGCGATCAGGTCGGCGCGGCCGGCCTGCAGGGCCTGCTCGGCCTGCTGCGGCGTGAGGATCAGGCCGACGGCCATCGTCTTCAGCCCCGCATCGCGCCGGACACGCTCGGCAAAGGGCAGCTGAAATCCCGGCACGCGCCGCAGCAGGGTTTTGGTCGCCGCGGTTGCCGAGCCGGAGATCCCGCCCGAGGAGCAGTCGACCAGGTCGGCGCCCGCCTTGGCCAGTTCGCGGGCGAACTGCACCGTGTCCTCGAGGCTCCAGCCGCCTTGCACGTCGTCGATGCAGGAGCAGCGCGTGAACAGCGGCTTCTCCGCCGGCCAGGCGGCGCGCACCGCGCGGACCACTTCCAGCGGGAAGCGCATCCGGTTCTCCAGGCCGCCGCCATAGCGGTCCGCGCGCGTGTTCGAGACCGGCGACAGGAAGCTGTGCAGCAGGTAGCCGTGCGCCGCATGCAGCTCGACGATGTCGAAGCCCGCCCGCTCGGCGCGCCGCGCCGCGGCCACGAACGCATCCAGGATGGCCTTGAGGTCTGCCTCCCCTGCGGGCGCGGGCAGCTGCCACCCTGCGTCCACCGGCGCCACGGTCGGGCCCACCGTCGCCCAGGCGGCGTCGCCGCGGGCGGCGTCCTCGCCGGTGAGCGGGCCGTTGCCGTACCACGGGCGCGCCATGCTCGCCTTGCGCCCGGCGTGCGCGAGCTGGATGGCCGGGACCGCGCCCTGCGCGCGCACGAATTCGGCGATGCGCGCCAGTCCGGGGATCTGCGCCTCCGACCAGAGCCCGAGGTCGCCGTGCGTGATGCGGCCGCGGGCCTCGACCGCGGTCGCCTCGACAAAGACGATGCCTGCGCCGCCCTGGGCGAATTTCCCCAGGTGCACGAGGTGCCAGTCGTTCACCTGGCCCTGCAGCGCGCTGTACTGGCACATCGGGGAGACCACGATCCGGTTCTTCGCCCGGATCTGGCGCAGGTCGATCGGCTCGAAGAGCAGGGGGGAAGACATTGTCAGGGGCTCCGGTCTGCGATTCCCCGGCATTAGAACATCGCCCCGGCTTGACGAGGACCAAAGCCGCGCTCGCGCGGGGTATGAGCCTCAAACCGTGAATGCCGGCGAGATCATGGCCAGAGAGGTCATCTGCGTTGGCCTGGGCGGCGTGCCCGGTGTCGGCGACGTGCAGGCGCACCTGGGCCGCTTGCCGGGGGCTGAGACGCCCTTCTCGCGGCCGTGCCTGCTGCAACGCAGCAGAAGAAATTTCATCTGCCGCATGAATTGCATATATACCGGTTGGTGAATTAGACTGCGTACAAGCGCGCTGGGAGGCGCGCACCCGCGGATGCCCGGCCTGCCGGGTGGGGCGGCGGGTTACCAACCCAGGAGGTCGAAATGACATCAAACGGAAAGTGGGCGGTTGCGGCCATAACGGCCGCGGTGGGTGTCGCATTCGCGGGCCAGGCGCTCGCCCAGGGGCAGCCCAAGGTCAACTGGAACCTGCAGAGCGCATTCGGCAGCGGGCTCACCCACCTGGGACCCTCGGCGGTTCGCCTGGTGAAGGACGTGTCGGACATGACCGATGGCAACTTCGCCATCAAGTTCAACGAACCGGGTGCGCTGGTGCCGACGCTGGAGTGCTTCGACGCCGCTTCCAAGGGCTCGGTGGACGCCTGCTGGTCGCCGGCGGGCAACTATGCCGGCAAGTACGCGGCGCTCTCGTTCTTCACCTCGGTGCCCTTTGGCCCCGGGTTCGGCGAATTCATGGCGTGGAAGAAGTTCGGCAACGGCGACAAGCTGCGCGACGAGATCTACGCCAAGCACGGCCTGGTCGCCTTCGACGCCCTCGCCATCGGCCCCGAGACCTCGGGCTGGTTCCGCCGCGAGGTCAAATCGCTCGACCAGCTGAAGGGGTTCAAGATGCGCTTCTTCGGCCTGGGCGCCAAGGTGATGCAGAAGTTGGGTGTCTCGACCCAGATGCTCGCCGCGGCCGACATCTTCCCGGCGCTGGAGCGCGGCGTGATCGACGCCACCGAGTTCTCGATGCCGGCCATGGACATCAAGCTGGGGTTCCACCAGGTGGCGAAGTTCAATTACTTCCCCGGCTGGCACCAGCAGACCTCGGTGACCGAGCTCATGATGAACAAGAAGGCGTTCGACGCGCTGCCCAAGTCCTACAAGAAGATCCTCGAGGTCGCGGCGGGCCACCAGCTCGGCTATACCTTCGCCGAATCCGAGGCGACGCAGTTCGGCGTCATGGCCGAGATGCGCGACAAGCACAAGGTGCAGGTCAAGCGCTGGACGGACGCCCAGCTCGCCACGTTCGAGAAGGCCTGGCTCGAGGTGCTCGCCGAGGATTCGGCCACGGACCCGCTGTTCAAGCGCATCGCCGACGATTACCTCGCGTTCCGCAAGAACTACGCCATCTGGGGCGATGCGCAGGTGCTCAAGCCGACCTACCTGACCGGCAAGCCGGCGGCCCAGCCTGCTGCGGCGGCGAAGAAGTAGTCGATGAGGGTTGAGTCCCCGCGTCCGCGCCCCTGCTGGCGCGGCGCCGGAGACTCGCGCACTTCGAGGAACGCCTGATGGAATTCCTGCTCAGATTGGGTAGCCGGCTCGGCAAGCGCTATGTGCTCGCCATCGGGCTGATCCTGCTGCTCGGCCTGGGCTACGCCTACGTCACCGGGCTGCAGCCGGCGGCGCGCGGCGAGCTGCTGGCGAAGGCGCGCGAACTGCTGCCGATCCTCATGTTCCTCACGCTGGGCATCCTGCTTTTCTCCGGCTTCCCGGTGGCCTTCATCCTCGGGGGCCTCGCGCTCATCTTCGGCCTGATCGGCTTCCTGCTGGGCAGCTTCAAGATGGTGCATTTCTTCAACTTCGTGCCGCGCATCTGGGGGCAGGCGGCCGAGAACCTGGTGCTGGTCGCCATCCCCACCTTCATCTTCATGGGCGTGATGATGGAAAGGAGCGGCATCGCCCAGGACCTGCTGTATTGCGTGCAGTTGATATTGAAGCGCGTGCCGGGCGCGCTCGCCCTCGGGGTCACCATCATGGGCACCATCCTTGCGGCGATGACCGGGATCATCGGCGCCTCGGTCACGATGATGACCGCGCTGGCGCTCCCCACCATGATCAAGCAGGGCTACAGCCATGCGCTGTCGTGCGGCACCATCGCGGCGGCGGGGACGCTGGGCATCCTCATTCCGCCCAGCATCATGCTGATCGTCATGGCCGACCTGCTCACGGTCTCGGTCGGGAACCTGTTCTCGGCGGCGATCGTGCCCGGGCTCACGCTGGCGGCGATGTACCTGATCTTCATCCTCGTCGCGGCGAAGCTGAACCCGAAGCTCGCGCCGCCGCTGCCGCCGGACCTGCTGACGGTGCCCAAGGGCAAGCTTGCGCCGCTGCTGTTCCGTGCCTTCTTCCCGCCGGTGTTCCTGATCGGCGTCATCAAGCTGTCGATCCTGCTGGGCTGGGCGACGCCCAGCGAGGCCGGCGCGGTCGGCGCCGCCGGCGCGATCGTGCTCGCGGCGCTGTGGGGCCGGCTCAGCTGGAGGACCATGAACACGGTGTGCCAGAGCTCGGCGCGCACCATCTCGATGGTGTTCTTCATCATCATCAGCGCCACCTGCTACGCCTTCGTCTACCGCCAGCTGGGCGGTGACGAAATCGTCGAGCACTGGATCAAGCAGTCGGGCCTGGGCAGTTGGGGCTTCGTGATCCTGGTGATGGGGATCGTGTTCTTTCTCGGCTTCTTCCTCGACTGGATCGAGATCACGCTGATCGTGCTGCCGGTGTTCGCGCCGCTGGTGAAGACGCTCGACTTCGGCGCCCACGTGCCGCAGGCCGACATCGTCTACTGGTTCCTGATCCTGCTCGCGGTCAACCTGCAGACCTCGTTTCTCACGCCGCCGTTCGGCTTTGCCCTGTTCTACCTCAAGGGCATCGCACCGAAGGAGGTGAAGATCCAGAGCATCTACCTGGGCATCATTCCCTTCGTCATCATCCAGCTGATCGGCGTCGTCCTGGTGATGTCGTTCCCCCAGTTGGCGCTCTGGCTCATGCACGTGAGCTACGATTGAACGCGCCTGCCGAAGACGCCCCGTCAGGGGCTGGAGAAACGCCGCTTGCGGTGCGGGTTGCCGCGCGCCTGCGGCGCTTCGTCGACGTGGTCGGCGGCTGGGGCGCCTGGCTGATCGTGCCGGTGGTGGTGTTCACCAGCATCGACGTCATCGGCCGCAAGATCGGCTACGAGGACGAGGAGACCGGCCGCATCTACCGCCTGCAGGGGTGGCTGCAGGACAATCTGGGCCCCCTGTTCCGGTCCACCACCCTGCAGGAGCTGGAGTGGCATTTCCATACCGGCCTGTTCGCGCTGGTGCTGGGCTATGGCGTGGTCTACAACACCCACGTGCGCATCGACCTGATCCGCGATCACCTTGCCTTCCGCACCAAGGCCTGGCTGGAGTTGGCGGGGCTCACCTTCTTCATGATCCCCTACTGCGCGATCGTGATCTATTTCGCGCTCGACTACGCCTATGCGTCCTGGGCGCTCGGGGAGGGCTCGGCGTCCATGGTGGGCCTCTCACACCGCTGGATCATCAAGAGCGTGCTCATCTTCGGCCTGCTGGTGGCGATGATCTCGGGCATCGCCGCCTGGCTGCAGGTGGCCGCCATCCTGTGGGGTCCGCGCCACCTGCGCTTCCCCCTCATGACCCTGGACTGGCCGGAGCAGGATGCCATGGTCGAGGGCAAGGCGCGGGTGCGGCTGGAGGACGATTACGGCCTTCGGCTGTCCGACGAGCCGGCGCCTGCAGACGCCGCACTCGCGGCGCCTTCGCGCCAGGAGAAGCGCGGCGGGACGGCACCGCCTGCCTGAGCCGCGGCGATGGACCTGGACTGGGAAAAGCTGGTCAAGCGCTACGTCTGGAACGACGAGCGCACGCCCTACCTGACCCGGGTCGCCAAGCTGACCCGGACACAGGCCCAATACGAACTGTTCGGCTATGCGCTGCTGGTCGGCGTGCTGTTCGCCGCGCTGTCGGTGGCGTCGCTCTCAAGTGAGCTGCCGCACGGCGATGCGGCGGGCGTTTCGCTGTATGCCTTCACGGTGTGCTGCGCGGCGGTGCTGCTCGGCGCAACGCGGCACCCATGGGCGGCGCTCTGGTGCGCGGGCGCCCCCCTGGGGCTGCTGGCGTACTTCGCGGCCTGGGGATTCCATCCCGGCCTGGAGACCGGCGACAAGGCCCTGCTGGTCGCGGCCGTGCTCGCCTGGCTGCTGTACTCCCTCCGGGTAGTGGCGGTGGCGCGCGCCTGGCAGGGGCTCGCCGGGCCGGGCTGAGCGCGTCGCCATGCGCACCCCGGGCGGGAGGGGGGCGTTGCGCCGGCATGCCGGCGCCTATGCCGTCGTTGCTTGCGTGCTGAGTGCCGCGAACTGGCACACCGGCGCGCCCTGGTGGTCGTTCTGGCCGCTGGCCATCTGGGGCGTGGCGCTCGGGGTGCACTACCTGATCCACAAGACCCAGTCGGTGGACGCAGCCTGGGTGGAGGAGCGCACCGCGGAGCTGCATTCCAGGAGCTATGACGCGGGCCACATCGACCGCATCTGCGCCGACCAGGATGCGAACTGCGCGGACCGGGAAGCGCGCTAGGCCGGCGCCGTGAAGATCGTCGGCGTCGAGGCGATCCCGCTGTCGATACCCTGTCGCTACGGCGCCGA
>VGIA01000117.1 GCA_016868105.1 Betaproteobacteria bacterium
AGCTTCGCCGCGCCCAGCACCGTCTCCAGCGCGAGCAGCCGCGCCGTCTTCGGCGCCAGGCCCAGCGCCAGCGCGCTCGCCTCGAGCTGCTCGACGAACCAGAACACGTAGGCCGGGCCGCTCGCCGAGACCGCGGTCACCGGGTCAAGCAGGTCCTCGTCGGGCACCCAGACAGTCTTGCCCACCGCAGCGAGGATGCGCTCGGCTCGGCGCTTGTCGGCGAGGCTCGCACCCTTGGCGGCGTAGAGGCCGCAGACGCCCGCGCCGATGAGCGCAGGCGTATTCGGCATGCAGCGGACGAGCCGGCGATGCCCGCCCAGCCAGCGCGCCAGGTCCCGCAGGCGGATGCCGGCGGCAACGCTGATCACCAGCTTGCCCTGCGCGCTGCCCGCCAGCGCCGTGGCCGCGGCCCGCATGTCCTGCGGCTTGACCGCGAGGACCAGGATGCCCGCCTTCGCCGTGCGCGTGTCCGGCGCCGCGCTCGCATGCACGCGGCGCCGCTCCAGCCGCTTGCGCGCTGCCGGAACGAGTTCAACCACGGAAATCGCCCCCGGCCTCGTGCCGCGCCTGATCAGGCCACCGATCAGCGCGCTCGCCATGTTGCCGCCGCCGATGAAGGCGATGCCGCTCATGCGCGCGCCTTGGCCGCGCCGCGCGGCCCCCCGGCGCAGGCCACGGCCTCCGGCTTGCGAACCCGAGCCCCGAAGATGGCGGTGCCCACCCGCAGCATGGTGGAACCCTCGGCAATCGCGAGCTCCATATCGTCGCTCATCCCGACCGAGAGCGTGTCTGCACCCAGCGGCACCAGAGCGTCGAACAGGGCCTTGAGCGCACGGTAGCGCCCGGCACCGGCGCCGGGCTCCGGGATGGCCATCAGGCCGCGCAATTTCAGGCGCGGCAGTGCGGCAACCGCCGCGGCCAGTGCCGGGACCGCTCCCGGCGCCACGCCGCTCTTGGAGGCTTCGCCCGAGACGTTGACCTGGATGAGCACATTGAGCGGCGGCTGCGCGTCCTGGCGCGCCTGCGAGAGGCGCCGCGCCAGCTTTTCGCTGTCCACGCTGTGGACCCAGTCGAAGCGGGCCGCGACCGCCCGCGTCTTGTTCGATTGCAGCGGCCCCACCAGGTGCCATTCGAGGGAAGCATCGCGCAGGTGGTCCATCTTCTCCACCGCTTCCTGGAGGTAGTTCTCGCCGAACGCGCGCTGCCCGGCGGCGCGCGCCTCGGCCATCAGAGGGGCGGGATGAGTCTTCGAGACCGCGACCAGCGTCACGCCGCCGGGGTCGCGCCCGGCCGCCTGCGCGGCCCGCTCGATGCGCTGCCTGACGGCTTGCAAGTTGTCATCGATTGACCGCATGCCTTGGCTGCTCATCGCCCGGAGGAATTGTAATGGACCTCACCGAATTGCTTGCGTTTATGGTCAACAACAAGGCCTCCGACCTGCTGGTCGGGCTGGGGGCGCTGCTGCACTACCGAGGCCGCGATCAGCCGCGGTTGGAGCCGGCCACCATCCGGAACTCGTACAGTCGGCATTCCAGCCCCCCGTTGTGGAGCGGCACCCGGCGCGAGGGCTGCAGCCGGATCAGCTTGGGCAGGCGCAGGTCGGCGGTGAACAGGTGGGCGCGCCAGCCGGCGAAGTTGCGCTTCAGCGCGTCGCCCAGCTTCGGATAGAACGCCGCCAGTTCCTCCCTGGACCCGATGCGCTCGCCGTAGGGCGGATTCGCGATCAGCACGCCCTCGGGCGCGGGCGCGGCCCGCTGCAGCACATCGCAGCGTTCCAGCCTTACCCAGCGCTCGACACCCGCCTGGGCGAGGTTGCGGCGCGCCATGGCAATCGCCTTCTCGTCCGAGTCGCTGCCGAACAGGGTCGGATTCGGCGGCTCGATCACGCCCGGGGCCTTGCGCACACGCTCCCACAAGGCGCCATCGAAGCCCGAGAGCTTCTCGAAGCCGAAGTGCCGGCGCGCGCCCGGAGCACGGCCGCGAGCCATCGCCGCCGCCTCCACCAGCAGGGTGCCGCCGCCGCACATCGGGTCGAGCAGCGGCTCGCCCGGCCTCCAGCCCGAAAGCATCACGATGCCGGCGGCGAGGTTCTCGCGCAGCGGCGCCTCGCCCGCCTCGCTGCGCCAGCCGCGCTTGAACAGCGGCTCGCCCGAGGTGTCCAGGTAGAGCTCGCCGCGCGCCGGCTCCAGGAATGCATGCACCCGCGTGTCAGGCTTGGCCCGGTCCACCTCCGGGCGGCGGCCGAGGGCGTCGCGGAAACGATCGCAGACCGCGTCCTTGATGCGCAGCGTGGCGAAATCCAGGCTCTTGAGCGGGCTCTTTTGCGCCGAGATGTTGACCCGCAGACTGTTGCCTACCGGGAACAGCCGCGGCCAGTCAACCGCCATCGCCGCGGCATAGACGTCGGCCTGCGACCTGTAGGCGAACTCCGACACGCGCCACAGCAGCCGCGAAGCGAGCCGTGACCAGAGGTTGGCCCGGTAGCAGGTCTCCCAGGTCCCCGTGAAGGCGACCCCGCCCGGCCTCTGGCGCGGCTCGCGCGCGCCCAGTTTCGCCAGCTCCCCCGCGAGCAGCGCCTCCAGCCCCCTGGGGCAGGGGGCAAAGAAAGACTCAGAACGGCTTGTAGACAACGAGCAGGATCGCGCCCAGCAGCACGATCACCGGATATTCGTTGAACCAGCGGAACCAGAGGTGGCCATGCCGGTTGCGGCCGGCGCGGAACTCCAGCATCAGCTTGCCGCACCAGAGGTGGTAGACCACCAGCGTCGCGACCAGCGCCAGCTTGGCGTGCAGCCAGCCGCCGGCGCCCGCAAACCAGCCCAGCCACAACCACAGGCCGCTGGCGACGGCGAGCAGGCCCGAGGGCGTGGCGATCCCCCAGTAGAGCCTGCGCTCCATCACCTTGAAGCGCTCCAGGGAAACCTCGTCCGTGCTCTGCGCGTGATATACGAACAGGCGCGGCAGGTAGAACAGGCCCGCGAACCAGCTCACGACGAAGAAGATGTGCACGGACTTGAGCAGCAGCATAAGAGGTCGCGCCGGTAGGCTATTTCATAAGCCGCCGACGCGTGAGCACCGTGGCGAGATAGAAGCCGGCCAGCGCGTAGGCGGCGAGCACTGTCAGGTGCAGCAGCGCGCCGTCGGGCGCCGAGCCGGCGAGCAGCGGCCGCACCAGCGCCACGCCGTGGTACAGCGGCAGCAGCTGGCAGACGGCCTGCACCGCCTCGGGCAGCTTGTCGACCGGGAAAAAAACCCCCGAGAGCATCATCATCGGCGTCAGCACCAGCGTGATGTAGTAGCTGAAGAAATCATAGCCCGAGGCGAGGGCGTTGATGGCGAGACCGAGCGCGGCAAAGGCAAGGCCCACGAGCGCCACCACGGCGATGGCGGCGAGCGACATCGGCCAGGAAGCATAGCCGAACAGCGTCACCACCGCCAGCATGCACAACCCGGCGGCGAGCGACTTGGTCGCTGCCCAGATCCATTCCCCCGCCAGCACGTCCTCCAGCGTCATCGGCGCATAGACGATCGCCTCCCAGGTCCGCTGCACGTGCATGCGAGAGAATGCCGAGTAGAGCGCCTCGAAGCTCGCCGCGTACATGGTCGAGGAGGCAAGGAAGCCGCCGGCGAGGAAGGCGAAGTAGCTGGTGCCCTCGACACTGCCGATCACCGCGCCCAGGCCGTAGCCCAGGCCAAACAGCATCAGCAGCGGGTCGGCGAGGTTGCCCAGGATGGACGGCACGGCGAGCTTGCGCCAGACCAGGAAATGCCGTCGCCAGACCGCGATCGCGCGCAGGCTGAATCCGGGCAAGGCATAAAGGCGGGCTGCGGCCATTGCCCTCAGTCCCTCAGGTCCCTGCCGGTGAGCTTGAGGAACAGGTCCTCGAGGTTCGCCGGCCGGTGCAGGTACACCAGCTCGTCCTGGTCGGCGAGACTCGCGATCGCGCCTTCCACGTTCTGCGCGTAGCAGAACACGGTTTGCCCTGCGCGCTCCACCCTCGGCGCCAGCGCGCGCGCGCGCGCCATCCACTGCTCGACGCCGGGGCCGTGCACCTCCAGCACCTGCGGCTCGATGTGGCTCGCGATGAGCGCGCGCGGCGGCCCCTCGACAATGATGCGCCCCCGGTCCATGATCGCCACGCGGGAGCACAGGCGCTCGGCCTCCTGCATGAAATGCGTGGTGAGGATCAGCGTGCGGCCCTGCTGCGCCAGGCGTCGCAGCCGCTCCCAGATCAGGTGGCGCGCCTGCGGGTCCAGGCCCGTGGTGGGCTCGTCCATGAACAGCAGCCTGGGGTCGTTCACCAGCGCGCGCGCCAGCGTCAGGCGGCGCTTCATGCCGCCCGAGAGCGCGCGGATCTTGGCGTCGGCGCGGCCGCCGAGCCCGGCGAACTCCAGCAGCCCGGGAATACGCGGCGCGATGTCCCGGTCGGCCATGCCGAAGTAGCGGCCGTAGACCAGCAGGTTCTCGGCGACGCTGAAATCGGGATCGAGGTTGTCGAACTGCGGCACCACACCCACCGCGGCGCGCGCTTCGCGCGCCCGCGCCGGCACCGGCTCGCCCAGAAGGCGGATTGCTCCGGCGTCAGGTTCGGTCATGCCCAGGCACAGGTTCAGCGTCGTCGTCTTGCCGGCGCCGTTGGGGCCGAGCAGGCCGAAGCACTCGCCGGGGGTCACCTCCAGGTTCACGCCGCAGACCACCTCGGTATCGTCGAAGCGCTTGCGCAAGCCCGTCACCGACAGCGCCGCCGCGCTCACTTCCAGCTGCCCTTGACCAGCGCGCGCAGCAGCGCCAGCCG
The DNA here is from genome assembly GCA_016868105.1 of Betaproteobacteria bacterium. Classification (GTDB taxonomy): domain Bacteria; phylum Pseudomonadota; class Gammaproteobacteria; order Burkholderiales; family SG8-39; genus RBG-16-66-20. Next base: position 4,797 of record VGIA01000117.1, read on the forward strand.
GCGATGGAAGAAATGGTCCGCGCCGGGGATCACCACCACCGGCAGTTCCTGCGGCCGTGCCCAGTCGAGCACCTCGCCAAGCGGCACGGTGGTGTCCAGCTCGCCGTGGATGACGATGGTGTCGGCCGGCACCGGCGGCACCGCGAGGCGGTTCACCGCCAGGCCGACCAGGACCAGGCGCTCGGCCTCGACCCGTTTCGCGGCCTGCGCCACGAGCGCGGCGCCGAAGGAAAAACCGGCCAGCGCCGGTCGCTGCGCGCCGGCGTAGTTCAGCACCGCGAGCAGGTCTTCCAGCTCGCCGCGCCCTTGGTCATGAACGCCCTCGCTCCGACCGACGCCGCGGAAGTTCGGCCGCCAGGCGGCGTAGCCCAGCTCGACGAAGGCGCGCGCCAGCGCCTGCGCCACCTTGTTGTCGAGGGTGCCGCCGTACAGGGGGTGGGGATGGGCGAGGAGCGCCACGCCGCGGCTGGCGCCGCCTTCGGGTTCGTCCACCGCGCACTCGATTCGGCCGGCGGCACCGGCGACGAATTCGCGCCGGGACTGCGCCGGCATCAGATCCGCAGCCGCTCGACGATGCGGCCGTGCTGCAGGTGCTCCTCGAGGATTTCGTCGCTGTCGGCGCGGTCCACATAGGTGTACCAGACGCCTTCGGGATACACCACGACGAAGGGCCCTTGCTCGCAGCGGTCCAGGCAGCCGGCTTGGTTGACGCGGACTTTTCCCTCGCCGGACAGCTCCAGTTCCCTGACCCGCTGCTTGGCGTAGTCGCGCATCGCCGAGCCGCCCCTGGCGTTGCAGCAGGGTCGGTCGTCGCCCTCGCGCTGGTTGCAGCAGAAGAAGACGTGGCGATCATAGTAGGACATGGGGGGGCGCGATTCTACCCGAGACTCAGCCGGGCCGGCCTTCGCGCCCGCGCCTGGCGGCAAGCAATACCAGGTAGCCCAGCGCGGCGAACGGCCAGGCTGCCGAGACCAGCCGCGTCAGGCCATTGAAGTTCAGGAAGTGGCCCTGCTCCCAGACCCTGAGCGTCGCCGCGAGGTAGGGGTTGGGCGGCGCCAGGTTGACCAGCACGGTGGCAGCCATCAGGAGCATCGCGGCCAGCACCAGGTGTAGGCTGCGCGGCAGCCAGAGCGCCGCCAGCGCCGCGGCGATGCCGCAGGCAAGGCCCAGTTGCGCCCCGGGCGTCAGCCATGCCAGCAGGTGCTCGGCCTGCATCAGCACCGCGAAGGCGAGGGTCCGCAGCGCGAGCGCGGCGGCCAGCAGCACCGCGAGGATCCGGCGCAACGGCGCGCTGGAGCGCGTCATCGCGGAGCCGAGCAGCGCGAGCGCCACCAGGTTCCCCGTCGCGACGGCGGCCTCGATGGCGACGAAGAACCCCGGGTCGCGGCGTTCCCCGGCCGGCGCCGCGACCAGGTCGCGCAGGTCACCAGCGCCGAACAGCAGCGTCGCCGGATTGAGTTGGGCGAACAGCCAGAGCCCGAGCAGGGTCAGGCCGAGGTTGGCCGCAGCGCCGGTCTCGAAGGCTTCGCTGCGGGCGCGCCGCAGCGGTCCGCCTCCCAGCAGCCATGGCGTGGCCAGCGCGCCCGCGACCGCGCCGGCGGCGACGCCGAGGAGGTTGGCGAGCACGTCGGCGTTGGACGGAATGCGCGCCGGCAGAAAACTCTGCGCC
>VGIA01000118.1 GCA_016868105.1 Betaproteobacteria bacterium
AGCATGTACAGCAGCAGCGCCATGCCGCCCAGCGACACGCCGCAAGTCAGGAAACCGAGCGTGACGAGCGCGGTCGGCGTCCACTCGGCGCGAACCTCCTCGAACGCGAGCGCGAACGCCGCGGTGAGGGCCGCGGCGGCGGCCAGCTGCACCGTGTTCGCCTGCACCAGGCCCAGGCCCCGGCAATACCGGCTGTAGTAGAGGGTGCCGGCGGTGAGGCAGGCCACCGCGGCGAAGCCCCAGGCCACGCCGGTGTGCTGTGCGAGATCGTCGATGTCGACGCCGACCACCAGCGCCACCCCCGCGATGCCGCAGGCCACGCCCAGCCACTGCCGCGGCCGGAAACGCTCGCCCAGCACCGGCCCGGCAAGGAGCGCGGTGAGCAACGGATGCAGCGCGCCGATCAGCGCCAGCGTGGCGCCGGCGATCTCGGTCATGGCGAGGTAGCCGGCCGAGAGGTAAAGCGCGTTGATCAGCACGCCGGCGACCACGAAGTGGCGCCAGGTGCTGGCGAGGCCCGTCCAGCCGAGGCGCCACAGCGCGGCGATCGCCACCAGGATCGCGGTGGCAAGGGCGAAGCGCACCGCGAGGAAGAAGAGCGGCGAGACATCGGGCAGGCCCGCGCGCACGGCGACGAAGGCCATGCTCCAGAGGAAGATGAACGCCAGGGGCGCGAGGCGGGCGAGGAGGGTCGGGGCGGCGGGCATGGGATCGGTGTTCCGGCTCGCGGGGAAGGGCAGCGGGCGAGCAGCCTACCTCAGGCAGGCGCCGCCGCGCCGAAGTCGATCTTGCTCACATCCACGGTCGCCTTCGCCCCGCGCGCCTGGTGCGCCGCGGTGTTGAAGTCGAAGTTGCCGCGCTGGGAATGGATCTGGCCGCGAGCTCGACCAAGATCCGCTTGACGAGGTCCTCGACCGGATCGACCGACCGCACCTCCTGTTGGGCTGAGGGGGTGCCTCCTACCGTCTTTTCGGCGGCGCGGGCCTGGTGGCCATGAGGAAGAACACCGAGCCCAGGCCCGCCAGCAGCGCGAGCGTGGTGAAGCCCGAGCGGTAGTTGCCCGACAGGTCGGCCATCACCCCGGCGATCATCGGGCCGCCGACCTGGCCGATGACCAGGATCATGAACGACAGGCCGAGGATCATGCCGATCGCCTTGCGTCCGAAGTAGTCGGCGCGGATCGCCTGCATGAACGGGCCGCGCAGCCCCCATGCGGTGCCGTGCAGCACGGTGAAGGCGACGATCATCCACAGCGCGCTGGCATAGGTGAGGAACAGCAGCCCGGCCATGTGCATCACCATGCTCAGCGCGCACAGCAGGCGCTTGTTGGAGCGGTCGCCGATCCAGGCGCCGATGCCCACGCCCACGATCTGGAACACCGTCTGCAGCATGATGAACAGGGCCGCCGCCTCCAGCGTGTAGCCCAGCCCCTCCTTGATGTGGGTGATGGCGTGCACGTTCACCGCCATCACCACGAACAGGGCAAAGCCGTGGCCCAGCGACAGCAGCCAGAACGCCGGGGTGCGCAGCGCCTCGCGCGCGGTGAAGTCCGGTTCGTCCGCGGCCGCCGCCGGCGCGCCTGCCGCCTGCGGCACCGGCGCCGCGCCGTCCACCTTGAGGCCGAAGTCCGCCGGCTTGCCGCGGATGAAGCCGGCCAGCGGCCAGCCCACCAGCAGGATCAGCGCCCCTGAGCAGAAGGCGGTGAGGCGCCAGCCGTAGGTGGCGAGCATCCAGGCCACCAGCGGCACCGCGAGGCCGCCCAGCGCGTGGCCCAGCTGCATGGTTGCCATGGCGCGCGCGCGCCAGCGCTCGAACCAGTGGATGATCGCGAAGTTGAGCGGGAAGAAGCCGCACAGGCTGGCGCCAGTGGCGGCGACCAGGAACGCAGCATAGAACTGCAGCAGCGAGTCGATGAACGCGAGCAGCATGAAGCCGCCGCCGAAAAGGGTGAGGCCGATGCGCACCAGGCCACGGGTGCCGAAGCGGTCCAGGCACCAGCCCAGCACCGGTCCCAGGATCGCCGATTCCACCTGGTGCAGCGCCGCGGCGCCGGAGAGCTCGGTCTTGGACCAGCCGCGGTCTTCGCGCAGGATGGCGAAGTAGGCGCCGAAGGACTGGTGCAGGAGGCTGGTCTGCAGGAACTGCAGCCCGGTGCCGCAGGCCACCAGCCACCAGCCGCGGAATACGCCGTTGCAGGATCCTTTCATCGCCTCCCGCGCAGCGTACACGCCGCCGCCGCGGGCGTGTCGCCCTGGTTCGCAGGTCAACCGCGCCCGCCGCCCGGGCGTTGCTCGGGCATGGCGCGCCTTGCCTGCACCAGCCTGCCCGGGGTCGCGCTGCATCTGGTGCAGCACGGCGCCGGCGCGCAGGCCCCCGGCGATTACCTGGCGCGGATGGGCGTCCTCGCCGCGCGCCATGGCTGCGCGCTGCACGCCTACGTGCTGATGGGCAGCCACGCGCACCTGCTGGCGACGCCGGCCCGGGCGGAGGCGGCGGCCGCGTTCATGGAAGGCTTGGGCGGGGAGTTCGACGCCACGCCGGTGCACGCGCGCCAGTACTTCCTCGCCTGCATGCGCTACATCGAGCTGAACCCGGTGCGCGCCGGGCTGGCGCGCGATCCGGCGCACTATCGCTGGTCGAGCCACCGCGCCAACGCGCTGGGGGAGGCCGACCGCCTGCTGACGCCACACGCGCTGTACCTCGCGCTCGGCCGCGGCGCTCCGGAACGCTGCGCGGCCTACCGTGCCGCGTTCCGCAGCGCTACTTCAGCCTCGCGGTCATCGTCTCCAGCCGGTCGGAGAGCGCCGCCTGCAGCTTGCGGCTGCGCTCGGCAAGCAGGGCGATGCCCTCCCGGATGCGGGCGATGATCGTGCTCATCAGCATCAGCGCAAACGAGGGCTGCTTCGCCAGCGCATTGCAGAATCCCCTGTGGTCCAGGCCCGCAGCGCGACCCCGTTCCCCAGCAGCAGGTTCATCTTGTCGCGCTTGAACAGCAGCGGCTGTGCCTTCTCGTTCTCGGAGAAGATGGCGCTGCCCTTCGGCGATTGTCTGCGGCTTGCCGCCGCTCTTGAAGAACTCCAGCGCCACCTTGGCGTCGTAGAGCTTCGAGCGCCCGAGGCTGGCTTGCGGAATGCCTTACATCCGGCGCTCCTCCCTGCGGCCGATTATGCCGCATCGGGGTTAGAATTCCGGGCTCTACCGGGCAGCCGCAGCGAGACCGACATGACATCAACCGACCGGCGCGAGCGGGCAGTGCGCGAACTCATCGGTCGCGTGCGCGCCATAGAGGCCGGGCAGGGCGTGACACGCGCCGCGCTGGAGGCGATCAAGGCCGAGCTGGTGGGCCTGGCCACGCGCAGCGAACTGTTCCCGCCGGGGCACTTCCAGAACACTCCCGGCCGTCCCGGCACCCTCTACCACCTGGCTGAGGATTCCGACGGCCGCTTCGCGCTGTACGGCTCGGCCGGCGTACCCGGCAAGGCGCAGCCGCCGCACGACCACACCACCTGGGCCACCATCGCCGGGGTCTATGGCGAGGAGCACAACGTGTTCTACGAGTGCGTGGACCGCGACAAGGTTCCGGGCGAGGGCAGGCTGCGCAAGACCGACGAGTTCACGGTGCGCAAGGGCAACGCCTGCGCCCTGATGCCCGCCGACTTCCACACCATCGAGGTGACCAGCGCCACCGAGTCGCTGCACCTGCACCTGTACGGCAAGACGCTGGAGGATCTGCCCGAGCGCGTCACCTTCCCCTCAGCGGCCGGCGGCAGGTACGCGCGCTTCATGGCCAAGCCCGTGATCCTCAGCCCGCGCCTCACGCCGCAGGAGTTGAAGGCGATGTGCGCCGACGGCGGCGAGATCGCGGTGCTGGATGTGCGCGAGGAGGGCGTGCATTCGCGCGGGCACCTGTTCCTCGCCGCCTCGGCCCCGCTGTCGCACCTGGAGACGATGATCGGGCGCCTGGTGCCGCGCAAGGACACGCGCCTGGTGCTGGTGGACGACGACGAGGCGCTCGCCCAGCGCGCCGCGCGCCTGCTGCGCGCCATGGGCTACCGCGGCCTGAGCGTGCTGGCCGGCGGTATGCCGGGCTGGAAGGCGGCCGGGCTGGAGGTGTACTCGAACGTGCACGTGCCCTCCAAGGCCTTCGGCGAGTTCGTCGAGCACGTCGAGAACACGCCGCGCATCACCGCCGCCGAGCTGAAGGCGAAGCTGGACGCGGGCGAGGACCTCGTGGTGCTCGATGCGCGGCCGATGGGCGAGTTCCGGGTCATGAACATCCCCGGCGCCTACGACTGCCCCGGCGCGGAGCTGGTGCGCCGCGTGTTCGAGGCCGCGCCGCGCCCGCAGACCACGGTGGTGGTCAACTGCGCCGGCCGCACCCGCTCCATCATCGGCGCCCAGTCCCTGATCAACGCCGGCATTCCCAACAAGGTGGTGGCGCTCAAGAACGGCACCATGGGCTGGCACCTGGCCGGCTTGGGCCTGGAGCGCGGGCAGGCGCGCATGGCGCCGGCGCCCAGGGGCGAGGCGCTGGCGAAGGCGAAGGCGGCTGCGGGCCGGGTCGCGAAGCGCTTCGGCGTGCAGCGGACCTCGCCTGCCGAACTGGAACAGATGCGGGCTGATGCGACGAAAACGACCTACCTATTCGACGTCCGCACGCCGGAAGAGTACCTCGCGGGCCACCTCGGGGGCTCAATCAGCGCCCCCGGCGGCCAGCTGGTGCAGGCCACCGACACCTTCGCCGCCGTGCGCAACGCGCGCGTCGTCCTCATCGACGATGACGGCATCCGCGCCACCATGACCGCCTCCTGGCTGATCCAGATGGGTTGGCCTGCGGTTTATACGATCGACTGCGCCCCCGCTTTTGGGGGCGCGGTCGAAACTTCGGGCGAGGGCGCTCCACCAGCGCCGGATTGCTCGCGCGAAAAGCCGCGCGAGCTCGCGGAAAAGCTGAAGACAGGAACGGTACAAGTGCTGGACTTCGGCACGTCGATCCAGTACCGCCGGGGCCATATCCCCGGCTCGGCCTGGGCCATCCGCTCGCGCATCCAGAACTGCGCAGCGCAACTGGCCAGCGCGCAGGCGATCGTCTGCACCTCCGCCGACGGCGAGCATGCCCGCTGGGCCGCCGCCGACCTCGCGAGGCTTCTGGGCCGCGAAGTGTCCGTCCTCGAAGGCGGCACTGCCGCCTGGAAGGCCGACGGGCTGCCGCTGGAGGAGGGCGAGACGCGCATGCTGGAGTCGCCCGAGGACCTCTACTACAAGCCCTACGACGGCACCTCGCAGATCGAGTCCGCGATGCAGGATTACCTGCAGTGGGAGCTGGACCTGCTCTGGCAGATCGAGCGCGATGCCGATTGCCGCTTCCGCAAGTTCGCCTGAGGAGCAGCGATGAGCATTTAGATGTACCTGGCGAGCGCGCCGCGCCTCGCCAGCATGCTGCAGAACCTGGGGCGCGCCGCAAGGCTCCCTGCTCATCCGGCGCTACGAGCAGCAGTTCGAGCGCGCGCCGGTGCTGGCGCAGCTGGGGTTCTGCGACGAGCGCATCGCGAAGTCGGTGCGGCGCTGGGTCAGGAAGTGACATGTAAATCGCAGTCCTCCCCGGCGACGGGATCGGCAAGGAGGTCACTGCGCAGGCAGTCCGGAGCCATGTTAGGCTGGCAACTGGAGTGAGTTGATCATGAAGAAGTTGATTGCAGGCGCCCTCAGCATGGCGCTCGCCGGCGGCGCGCTGGCGCAGGGCGCTTTTCCGAGCCGCCAGATCACCATGATCGTGGGTTTCGCCCCTGGTGGTGGCACCGACACCGCGGCGCGCATCATCGCCAAGAAGGTCTCCGAATCCATCGGGCAGCCAGTGGTGGTGGATAACCGCCCCGGGGCCGGCGGCAACATCGCCCAGGAACTGGGCGCCAAGGCGGCGCCCGACGGCCATACCATCCTGCTTGCTCCGCCGGGTCCGCTCACCGTGGCGCCGCACATGATCGCGAAACTGCCCTATGACGCGCAGCGCGATTTCGCGCCGATCACCATGGCGGTCTCGTTTCCCAACGTGCTGGTGGTGAACGCCTCGGTGCCGGCGAAGAATCTCGCCGAGTTCGTGGCGCTGGCGAACGCCAGGCCCGGCATGGTCACCTACGGCAGCTCCGGCATCGGTGGCATCGGCCACCTGGCGGGCGAGCTGCTGCGGATGATGGCGAAGATGAGCATCGTCCACGTACCCTACAAGGGCGGCGCCCCGGCGATGACAGACCTGCTGGGCGGCCAGATCGCCTCGATCTTCGCCACGCCGATCA
>VGIA01000119.1 GCA_016868105.1 Betaproteobacteria bacterium
TGGCGTCCCCACGGGGATTCGAACCCCGGTTCTCACCGTGAAAGGGTGGTGTCCTAGGCCTCTAGACGATAGGGACTTGCGGCAACACGGTCCTGGTGGTGGAGGTAAGCGGGATCGAACCGCTGACCTCTTGCATGCCATGCAAGCGCTCTCCCAGCTGAGCTATACCCCCACGCAAGGGCGTGAATTATAACCAGAATCCAGCGCTATTGACAGGGCCGCAACCCCGGCCTGGCGTTCAAGCCGTTCAGGCTCCCCGGATCTGGCGCTCCAGGCGCGCGAGCACGGTCTCGCGCCCGAGCAGCTCCAGCACCGCGTCGATGGACGGGGTCTGCTCGCGCCCGGTGACGACGGCGCGCAGGGGCGTGAGGACCTGCGGCATCTTCAGTCCGCTCGCCTTGACCACTTCCTTCAGCACGCCGTTGATCGCGGCGCGATCCCAGGCGGTCGCCTTCAGCTTCTCGGCCAGCGCGGCCAGCGCCGCGCCGACCTCGGCCGCGACCTCCACCCGCGCCGGCTCCTGCCGCGCGTAGAACAGCATTGCCTCCTGGGCGAGCTGCGGGATCGAGTCCGCGCGCGCCTTGAGCAGGGCGAGCACCTTGTGCAGCGGCGGGCCGCCGGCGGGCCCAAGCGCCTGCGTCCCTTGCAGCAGCGGCTCCACGAGCGCGGCCAGGCGAGCGTCGTCGGCCCGCTTGATGTACTGCTGGTTGAGCCAGTGCGCCTTGGCCGGGTCGAACTGGGCCGCGGAACGGCTGACATGAGCGAAGTCGAACCACTGCACGAAATCCCCGACCGGGAACATTTCGGCGTCGCCGTGCGACCAGCCCAGGCGCGCGAGACAATTGATCAGCGCCTCGGGCAGGAAGCCCTGGTCGCGGTACTGGGTCACGCTTACCGCGCCGTGGCGCTTGGACAGACGCTCGCCATCGGCGCCGAGGATCATCGGCACATGGGCGAACTCGGGCAAGGCGGCCTGCAGCGCACGGAAGATGTGGATCTGGCGCGGCGTGTTGTTGACATGGTCATCGCCGCGGATGACATGCGTGATGGCCATGTCGAGGTCGTCCACGACGACGCCGAAGTTGTACGTCGGCACGCCGTCGGCGCGCAGCAGCACCAGGTCGTCAAGTTCCGCGTTCGGGAACGCGATCGGGCCCTTCACCAGGTCCTGCCAGCCGACCGAGCCCTGTTCCGGGGTGCGGAAGCGGATCACCGGCGGCCGGTGTGCGGGCGGCACAAGGCCCAGCGCCTTGGCGCGCTCCGGGCGCCAGCGGCCGTCGTAGCGCGGCTTGAGGCCGCTGTCGAGCTGCTGCTTCCTCAGCGCATCCAGTTCCTCGCGCGTCATCCAGCAGCGGTAGGCGTGGCCGGCGGCGATGAGTTGCTCCGCGACCGCCTGGTAGCGCTCCAGGCGCTGCATCTGGAAGAACGGGCCCTCGTTCCAGTCCAGACCGAGCCACTTCATGCTGTCGAGAATCGCGTTCACCGAGGCCTGGGTGGAGCGCTCCAGATCGGTGTCCTCGATGCGCAGCACGAAGCTGCCGCCGTGCTTGCGCGCCCAGGCCCAGGCGTACAGCGCGGTGCGCGCGCCGCCGATGTGCAGCAACCCGGTCGGGCTGGGCGCAAAGCGGGTTCGGATGTTCATTGGTGATACGATTTTCTCATGCGCAAGGCCTCCGCACCGAAGGCGTTCCAGCCGGCGAGCATGCCCGGATACCGCCTGCCGGAATACGCCTACCGCACCCCGCCGGAGGTGGCGCGCGGCACCACCGGCGCCTACCCGGTGATCGTCGTCGGCGGCGGGCTCGCCGGCCTCACCGCCGCGCTGGAGCTGGGCAGCCGCGGCATCCGCACCGTCGTGCTGGACCAGGACAACACCGTCGGCGCCGCGGGCCTGTCGTCGCGCGGCATCTGCTACGCCAAGCGCTCGCTGGAGATCCTGGACCGCTTCGGCGTCGCCGGGCGCGTGCGCGCCAAGGGCGTCACCTGGAACGAGGGCGAGGTGTTCCGCGGCCGCGAACGCCTGTACCGCTTCAACCTGCAGCCCGAGACCGACCAGAAGTTCCCCGCCTTCGTCAACCTGCAGCAGTTCTACGTCGAGCAGTACCTGGTCGAGCGCCTGCAGCAGATGCCCGCGGTGGACCTGCGCTGGAAGAACCGGGTGAGCTCCGTGCGCCGGGACGCCGACGGCGTCTGTGTCACGGTGCAGACGCCCGAAGGCAAATATTGCTGCAAGGCGCGCTACCTGGTCGCGGCCGACGGCGGACACAGCGTGATCCGCGACAGGCTGCGCGTGCGCGACGCCGCCCACGCGCTGCTGGAGGACTACTGGTGCATCGCCGACGTGCGCCTGTCGAAGAAGGAAGCGGCGCTGCGCAAGGCGTTCCTGGACAGCGAGCTGAACCAAGGCGGCGCCATCTGGTACCACCAGATGGCCGACGGGGTCTGGCGCACCGACTGGCAGATCTCGCAGTACCGGCGCCCGGACCTGGAGGCGACCCCGCAGCGCGCAAGGAAACGCCTGCAGAAGCTGCTGGGCCCCAAAGTGAAGTTCGATCTGGTGTGGGTCGGGCCGTGGCGCTTCCGTAAGCGCTACGTGGCGAAGATGCTCCAGGGCCGCGTGCTGTTCCTGGGCGATGCCGCCGCGCAGCACTCGCCCTTCGGCGCCCGCGGCGGCAACCGCGCCATCCAGGACGCCAACAACCTCGCCTGGAAGCTGGCGCTCGTCCTCCAGGGCAAGGCGCACCCGGACCTGCTCGCCACCTACCACGACGAGCGCCACCGCGCCGCGCGCGAGGCGGTGGAGATCGCCACCCGCAGCGCCTGTTTCATCGGTCCGGAGAACCCGGATCAGCGCGTGTTCCGCGACGCCATGCTGGACCTGGCGCAGGCCGACGAGCGCATGCGTTCGCTGGTGAACGTGGGGCGCCTGTCCACCGCCTGCGAGTACTGGGACTCGCCACTCAATGGCGGCGAAGAGGGCTTCGATGCCCCGCTCGCCGCGCCGGGCTGCGCCGCGCCCGACGGCCGGCTGGGCGAGGGCTACCTCGTGGACCGGCTCCGGGGCGAGTTCACCACGCTGCTGTTCGGCGACGGCGCGGACGCGATCCCGCGCCAGGGCAACGAGGCGCTATGGGCGCGCTACGGCGTGCCGGCCGAGGGCGCGACCTACGTCATCCGGCCCGACGGCCACGTCCTCGCGCGCCGCCGCGGCATGGATGCCGGATTCGCGCAGCGCGCGATCGATGCCGTCCTGCACTACCGCGCGACAGCGCGGCGCGCGCAGGTGGCCCCGCCCGCCACGATCCACGACCGCGACCGGCTGTACGAGGCGTTCGAGGCGAGCCTCAGGGGCGTGCCGGCGAAGGACCGCGAGCGCGCGCTGGCGCGCCTCGCCGTGGCCCTCGCCAGCCGCCTGCCCGCCGACGAGGCCACCGAAGCCATCCACTCCGTGCGCAGGAAGCGCACCCCCCGCGCGCTCTAGACAACAACAATCAGGGACAGACCACGTTTTCCGTTGGAGGAAATCGTGGTCTGTCCCTGTTTTTACGCGGGGGTGAACATGGGGACGGGCGGGCCGCCGTCGGTGGGCTTGAACACCACCTTCACCTTCTGCCCGATGTGCACGGCCTCGGGGTCGCAATCCACGATGTTGGTCAGCATGCTGACGCCCTCCTCGAGCGTCACGTAGGCGATGCAGTACGGCACCGGCACGCCGCGCTTGAGCACGCTGCAGGTGTAGACGGTGCCGGTGCCCTTCGCCTCGCGCCACTCGGTCCGCTCCGAGAAGCAGTGCGGGCAGATGGCGCGCGGGTAGTGGTGGTACTGGCCGCAGGCAGTGCAGAACTTCACCAGCAGCTTTCCGCCGGCGGCCGCATCGAAGTAGGGCTTCACCTCCGGATTGACCGCCGGCGCGGGGATCTTGCGCTCGGCCGTCGTCATGCACGCTCCATGATGAGGGTTGCGCTGCCGTGCCTCGTGCCCAACTGCCCGCCGGTGCCCTGCGCCAGCGCCAGGCCGCAGTCCTTCACCTGCACCCCCGGGTGCGCTTCGCCGCGTAGCTGGCGCACCGCTTCGATCACCTTGGTCATGCCGCCGCGATTGGCCGGGTGGTTGTTGCACAGGCCGCCGCCGTCGGTGTTGAAGGGCAACCTGCCCGAGCCAGCGATGAGGTTGCCGTCAGCGACGAACTTGCCGCCCTCGCCCTTGGCGCAGAAGCCGAGGTCCTCGATCTGGACCAGCACCGTGATGGTGAAGCTGTCATAGATGGAGGCATAACGGATGTCCCCGGGCTTGACGCCCGCTTCCTCGAATGCCGCCTTCCCCGACCAGGCCGCGCCTGAGGTCGTGAGCGTCAGCTGTCCGCCCGCCTGGCCCTTGGGCGATTCGCCGGCGCCCAGGAGGTTCACCACCGGGCGCTTCAAGGATCTCGCGATCTCCGGCCGCGCCACGATCACCGCGCCGCCGCCATCGGTGACCACGCAGCAGTCCAGCCGGTGCAGCGGGTCGGCGATCATGGGCGAATCCACCACCTCCTTCACCGTCACCACCTCGCGCAGCAGCGCATGCGGGTTGTGCTGCGCGTGGTGGGACGCGGCAACCTTCACCCAGGCCAGCTGCTCCGAGGTAGTGCCGAACTCGTGCATGTGGCGCTTGGCCACCATGGCGTAGCTGTTGGCGACGACGAGGCCGTAGGGCGCTTCGAACGGCGCATCGGGCAGGTTCGCCCCCCAGCTGCGCGGCTGCGTGCCGCTGGAGCCCTCCGAGCGCGGCCTTCCGGCCAGCGTCACGAGCGCGACGTTGCACTTGCCCAGCGCAATCGCCTGCGCCGCGTGCGCGACGTGGATCAGGTAAGAGGAGCCGCCCGTTTCGGTGGAATCCATGTGGCGCACCCTGAGCCCCAGGTAGTCCACCATCGACAGCGGGCCCAGGCCGGGCGCGTCGCCGGCGCAGAAGTAGCCATCCACGTCCTGCCGCGCGAGCCCGGCATCCTCAAGCGCGCCCTTCGCCACCTCGGCGTGCAGCTGCGCCACCGACTTGTCCTCGGCCTTGCGCGTCGGGTGCTCGTAGGCGCCGACCAGGCAGGCCTTGCGCTTGATGCTCATGGAGGGATTTTGGCGTAAAATCCGCCTCCCGCGCCGGGTCGTCTCAACCTCGTTCGCCAGGCCGGGCGGTTAGCTCAGCGGTAGAGCACTGCTCTCACACAGCAGGGGCCACTGGTTCGATCCCAGTACCGCCCACCAAGCCAGCAAGCCAGCTAGGAATAAACAGCGCGTGCCGGTTTGTGCCGGGGGCTACTTCGCGCCCGCCTTGGCGCGCTCCGCGGCCAGCTCCTTTTCCAGTTGCTCCAGGCGCCGCTGCATCCCGGACAAACGGGCCGTGAGCGCACCGACGTTGAAAAAGGTCTCGTTCTCCACCGGAGCGGAGAGCTTGGCCGCGTAGCCGAGCCACGACGACTCGTACACCCGGACGTTGCGGAATCCCAGATCGCGCAGTACCGCGGCGGTCTGCGCCGCACGCACGCCGCTCTGGCAGTACACCACCGTTTCCTTTGCCGGATCGAGTTTCGCGTAGAGCGCCCTGAGGGCCCCAGTTTCCTTCAGGTCCATCCCAGAGCTGTCCTTGGCCTCCTTGCGCGCGAGCTTGGCCGGCGTCTCCGGGTCTTTCCAGTTCTGTTCATAGGGAATGTTGACCGCCCCCGGCACGTGACCGCCCCGAATCGCCCGAATGTCGTTCCCCTTGAACTCCTCCGGGGTGCGCGAATCCACGATCTGAACGTTCGCGCTGCCGGTCATCCGGATCACCTCGTCGGTGGTGACGAACGTCGATGGGTCCTCCTTGAGCGACAGGGCAACCGCGGGCCGGCGCGAGGGCGAGGTTTCCACCGCACCGCCGCGGGCCACCCAGTCCTCGAACCCGGCGTGGTAAATGCGAGCCCTGCGCCCCCCGAAATACAGGATCGTGTGCTGCGCGAAGGCCGCGGCCGGGTTCCCGGTGCTGCCGTAGACGATGATCTCTGCGCGCGGGTCGATGCCGGCGCCGCCCAGAATCGACTCGATCACCGGCGTGGGCAGGAAGTCCTCCCGGTTGGGGTCGCGCAGGACCCTTCCGACCTCGCCCACGCTCACCGCGCCGGGAACGTGGCCCTTCAGGTACTCGGGTGTGGGGCGCACGTCCCA
>VGIA01000120.1 GCA_016868105.1 Betaproteobacteria bacterium
GCTAGTTGGCGCCGCCGGCGCCGAAGCCCTGGCGGTCGGGATGGCCGCCGCGGCGCAACGCGTCAATGCCCTCGGCGGCGCTGAAGATGGCGCGGTGCATCGGACAGAAGTACTCGCGGCGCAGAACGCGCGTCCAGGCCTTGTCGGCCTCCTGCCAGTCCTGCACCACCGGCCGCCAGCTGCGGTCGCCCTGGCCCAAGGCGTACACCTTGTGGCGCCGGCCCTTGCAGTGGATCCCCTCGTAGCTGACATTCTCGGCGCCCTGCGGGCTGCGCGCGACCAGGGTGTAGCGCACCACCAGGTCCGGGCCGACGCTGATCGAGGCCTTGTCGACGTAGAAACGGAAGCTGGTGGTACGGGCGAGCTGGAACTCGAGCAGGTCGTCCTCGCGGAAATACGGCGGCGTCTTGACCTCGGCTTCCTTGAAGAAGCGTTCCCCCTGTTGCAGCTCCCAGTCCGATTTTTCCGCCTGCCCCTGCCCGGGTATCCGCTGCGTGGCTTGGGCCGCCGCGACCGCAGCCGCCAGCGCAAGGCAGGCGGCCGCGACCCTGGCGAAGAAGCGCCTCACCGGCTCAGGCGAGGTCCGCGGCGAGCGAGGCACGCACCGCCGGCGCCACCACGACGCTGGCTAGGTATTTCGGGTGATCGACGCCGATGGTCAGGGCGGCGCCGCCCTTGAGCGCGCGGCGGTCCGGCTCCGGAACCTCGAAGCGCAGGAAATGCACCGCCGAGGTCTTGTCGCCTTCCTCGCGCTCGAGGTCCTCGTCGGCGATCGCCGCCACCTTCGCGCCGCCGCCGATCTGGACCCAGACGCAGTCTTCGATGCCGCCCAACTCGGCGAGGCGCAGCTTGCGCTGCCCCGGGTCCTCGTACTCGATCAGCATCGTCGCCTTCCAGTTGCCGCCGTCCGGGATCAGCGGGTTGTAGGCGTCCAGCTCGCCCTGGATGCCCGCGTCCTCGAAGATGCGCTCTATGCGCAGCATCTCCTGCACCTGGTAGCGGATGGTGAGCTCGTCCTCGAACACCAGCATCACGTGCTCGCCCAGCTGCACGCTGCGGTCGCGCTTGTGCGCGATCACGCGCGAGCGGAAGGCGTTCCGCTCGCGGGCGTAGGTCTCCAGCGAAAGCAGGCTCTGGCGCGCGATCTGCGGCATCCCTGCGCTTAGTCCTGCAGCGCCTCGAGAGCCTTCTGGAAGCGGTTGGCGTGCGAACGCTCCGCCTTGGCCAGGGTCTCGAACCAATCCGCGATCTCGGTGAAGCCCTCGCTGCGGGCGGCCTTGGCCATGCCCGGGTACATGTCGGTGTACTCGTGGGTCTCGCCGGCGACCGCCGCCGCCAGGTTCAGGCGGGTGCGCCCGATCGGCTTGTCGGTGGCGGGATCGCCGACCTGCTCCAGGTATTCCAGGTGACCGTGGGCGTGGCCGGTCTCGCCTTCCGCGGTGGAGCGAAACAGCGCGGCGACGTCGTTCTGGCCTTCCACGTCGGCCTTGGCTGCGAAGTAGAGGTAACGGCGGTTGGCCTGGGATTCGCCGGCGAACGCGGCCTTGAGGTTGGCGTGGGTCTTGGTTCCCTTGAGTTGCATGTCTGCCTCCTGGTTGAACTTGGGGGAGTCGGCACGCTAAGCGCGCCGGCCGCTGCTGGCAAATCGATTGTTGCGATGGCCGTGATAGCGGCCGGCTATCGCCGCCCTCGGTCCTCAGTCGCTGGGCGCCGGTGCTATCTCGGAGAAGGTGAGCGCGACCGCGGTGCCGGGCTGCAGCGCCACGCCGAGCTGCCGCGCCAGCTGCGGGATCGAAAAGATGCCGCGCTCCATGGCCTGCCGCGTCAGTCGACGCGCGCCCCGCCCGCGAACCTCTGGCGCCGGTCGGCGCCAAGGTACCGGTGCAGCTCGGTGAGCGCCTGGCGGTAGACCTCGCGCTTGAATTCGATCACGCTCTCCAGGGGGATCCAGTAACCCTGCCAGCGCCAAGCGTCGAACTCGGGGTGGCCGCTGGCCCGCAGCTTGACGTCGCTGTCGCGGCCGGTAAGGCGCAGCAGGTACCAGATCTGCTTCTGGCCGCGGTAGGCGCCGCGCCAGTCGTGCCGCATCCAGCGCTCGGGAACCTGGTAGCGCAGCCAGTGGCGGGTGCGGCCGAGGATGCGGACGTGATCCGGCTTGAGGCCGGTTTCCTCCTCCAGTTCGCGGTACATCGCCTGCTCGGGGGATTCGCCCGCCTGGATGCCGCCCTGCGGGAACTGCCAGGCGTGCTGGTTGACCCGCTTGCCCCAGAACACGTCATCGCGGGGGTTGGCGAGGATCACGCCTACGTTCGGTCGGTAGCCGTCCCTGTCAAGCACGGTAGCACCAATACATGGCAGCACCACCTAAGCTAGAATCGCCTGCTATTTTTCCACAGCCATCCGCCAAAGACAACGCCGCGCGGACCCCAGGACAGCCTCCAGGCCATGCGTTCCTCCAGATACTTTCTCAGCACGATCAAGGAAGCCCCCGCCGAGGCGGAGCTCGCCAGCCACAAGCTGATGCTGCGCGCCGGGATGATCCGGCGCCTTGGCTCGGGCCTGTACACCTGGATGCCCCTGGGCCTTCGCGTGCAGCGCAAGGTCGAGGCGGTGGTGCGCGAGGAGATGAACCGCGCCGGGGCGCTGGAGTTGCAGATGCCCTGCGTCATTCCCTCGGAGCTCTGGGTGGAGAGCGGCCGCTGGGACGCCTTCGGCCCGCAGATGCTCAAGATCAAGGACCGCCACCAGCGCGACTTCCTGTTCGGGCCGACCCATGAGGAGGTCATCACCGACATCGCGCGGCGCGAAATCCGCAGCTACCGCCAGCTGCCGGCGCACTTCTACCAGATGCACACCAAGTTCCGCGACGAGATCCGGCCGCGCTTCGGCGTCATGCGCGCGCGCGAGTTCATCATGAAGGACGGCTACTCCTTCCACGCCGGCTACGACGACCTCGCGCGCGAGTACCGCCTGATGCATCAGACCTACAGCCGCATCTTCGAGCGTCTGGGGCTTAGGTTCCGCGCCGTGGCCGCCGACCCCGGCGCCATCGGCGGCACCGGGTCGCACGAGTTCCATGTTCTCGCCGATTCGGGCGAGGACGCCATCGCCTGGTGCCCGGAATCCGGCTTCGCCGCCAGCATCGAGCTGGCCGAGGCCCTCGCCCCTGCCGCCCCGCGCCCGGCGCCCGGGGCGCCGATGGCGAAGGCCGCCACCCCGGGTAGGACGACCTGCGAGGAGGTCGCCGCGCTGCTCAAACTTCCGCTTCAGCGCACGGTCAAAGCCATTGCCGTAATGAGCGGGGAACGCTTCGCCATGCTGCTGCTGCGTGGGGACCACAGCTTGAACGAAGTCAAGGCCGGCAAGGTCGCTGGCCTCGCCCCGTTCCGCTTCGCCGGCGAGGCCGAGATCGCCCGCCACAGCGCCTGCCAGCCGGGCTACATCGGCCCGGTCGGCGTCAAGGATGCGCTGGTGATCGCCGACCGCACGGTCGCGGCCATGGGCGATTTCGTCTGCGGCGCCAACGAGGCCGGATTCCACCTCACCGGAGTCAACTGGGGCCGCGACTTGCCCGAGCCCGCGGCCGTGGCCGACATCCGCAACGTGGTTGAGGGCGACCCCAGCCCGGATGGCAAGGGCACGCTTCGCATCCAGCGCGGCATCGAGGTCGGCCACATCTTCCAGCTGCGCACCAAGTACTCCGAGGCGCTCAAGGCCACCTACCTGGACGACAAGGGCGCGGCACAGCCGATGGAGATGGGCTGCTACGGCATCGGCGTCACGCGCATCGTCGCCGCCGCCATCGAGCAAAACCACGACGAGCGCGGCATCGCCTTTCCGCGCGCCATGGCGCCGTTCGAGGTCGCGCTGGTGCCGATCGGCTACCGCAAGAGCGCGGCGGTGCGCGAGGCAGCGGACCGGCTCTACGCCGAACTGGCCGGCGCCGGAGTCGACGTCCTGCTGGAGGACCGCGACGAGCGCGCCGGGGTGCTGTTCGCCGACCTGGAACTGATCGGCGTGCCGCACAGGGTGGTGATCTCGGAGCGCGGCCTCGCCGCAGGCACCATGGAATACAAGGGGCGGCGGGACGAGGCGGCGGCCAACCCGCCGCTCGCCGAGGCGCTGCGCTTCCTGCAGGAGAAGCTGGTCGCGTGAGGCAGGTCGCCTGCATGACCGTGCGCCTGCTCGCCCTGCTCGCCCTGCTCGCGCCGTCGCACGCGCTGGGCGGCAACCAGGTCTATGAAAGGCTGAGCGAAAGCGCGCGCGCCTCGATGCAGGCCTCGCTTGCCGAGCGCTCGGTGCCGTTCCTCAACTTCGGCAATCCCGCCGACGCCCAGAAGTGGGTCTACGAGATGTCGGCGCGTCTGCGCCAGCGCATGCCGGACCGCAAGCAGCGCTTCGAATTCCTGAAGACGGTGCACCACGAGGCGCTGCGCGCGCGGCTCGACCCGCAGCTGGTGCTCGGCCTGATCGAGGTCGAGTCCGGATTCCGCAAGTACGCGGTGTCCTCGGCCGGCGCGCGCGGCTACATGCAGGTGATGCCGTTCTGGGTCAGGGAGATCGGCGAGCCCAAGCACAATCTGTTCAGCCTGCGCACCAACCTGCGCTACGGCTGCCTGATCCTGCGCCACTACCTCGATATCGAGAACGGCGACTACTTCCGCGCCCTCGGCCGCTACAACGGCAGCCTCGGCCGCGCCGGGTACCCGACACTGGTGCACGCGCATTGGCAAGGGCGCTGGAGATACGATGGCCCCAAGGGCTGAGCGCGGCTGGCTGCACTGTGGCCGGATGATGCTGCAGAGGCGCCCGGAACTGCGCCGCCGCCTCAGCGAGTTCCGTCCGGCATGACGGCGGCCGCGCGAATTTGCGCCTTCTGCGTGGCGCTGCTCGCGGCCGGCGCCGCGGCCCAGGCCGGGCCGCCGGCGAAAGACGCCTTTTCCCACCGGCCCGAGGTGCGGGCGTTCATCCGCGACATAGCCGAGCGCCATGCCTTCATCGAGCAGGAACTCCGGCTCCTGTTCGCGCGCGCGCGGCGCATGGAGTCGGTGCTGAAGGCGATCACCCCGCCCAAGGACCCGCGTGAGCGCTCCTGGCACGCCTATCGCGAGCGCTTCGTCAACCAAGCCCGCATCGGCGAAGGCCTGGAGTTCTGGCGCCGCCACCAAGGTGCGCTTGCCCGCGCCGCGGCGGCCCACGGCGTGCCCGAGGAGATCATCGTCGCGATCATCGGGGTCGAGACCCTGTACGGCCGCAATGCCGGCAGCTTCCGCGTCATCGACGCCCTTTCGACCCTCGCCTTCCTTTACCCGCCGCGCGCGGAGTACTTCCGCTCCGAGCTGGAGCAGTACCTGCTGTTCGCGCGCGACGCCGGCGTGGACGTGTTCAGCGTCAAAGGCTCCTACGCCGGGGCGATCGGCATCCCGCAGTTCATGCCGAGCAGCTATCGGCGCTTCGCTGTGGATTTCGACGGCGACGGCGCCATCGACCTGCGCGGCAGCACCGTCGACGCAGTGGGCAGCGTGGCCAACTTCCTCAGGGAGCATGGCTGGCGCCGCGGCGAACCGGTACAGCTGCCCGCGCATGTTGCGGGCGAGGCGCACCGCCCGATGCTGGAGGCGGGCATCGAGCCCAGGTTCACGCTCGCTTCGCTGCGGGCGCATGGCGTCGAGACCCGCAGCAGCCTGCCGGTGGAGACCGTGGTGGCGCTCATCGACCTGGCGACGCCAGGCGCGCCAACCGAGTACCGGCTGGGAATGCGGAATTTCTATGTCCTGACGCGCTACAACCGCTCCAGCTTCTATGCCGCGGCGGTGCATGATCTGGCGCTGGAGCTCAGGCAGCGGCGCTAGCCCCGCCCCTGCCTGAGGCTAGCCCGGCGGCAGGTAACCCATCGGGTCCAGGGGCTTGCCGAGCCTGCGCACCTGGAAGTGCAACTTCGGCCGGTCGGCGTCGCTGTCGCCCAGTTCCGCGATGCGCTGGCCGCGCACCACCGTCTGGTCC
>VGIA01000121.1 GCA_016868105.1 Betaproteobacteria bacterium
GCGGCCACCAGCTGGCAGTGGCCACCGGCAAGAGCCGCAAGGGGCTGGACCGGGCGCTCGCCTCGACCGGGCTCGGGCCGCTGTTCGCGGCCACCCGTTGCGGGGACGAGACCCAGCCCAAACCGCACCCGGCGATGCTGCTGGAACTGCTGCGTGAACTGGAATCGCAAGCCAGTTCGGCGCTCATGATCGGCGACACCTCGCATGACCTGCTCATGGCGACCAGTGCCGGGGTCGATGCGGTGGCGGTGGCGAGCGGCGCCCACAGCGCGGATTCCCTGCGCTCGTTCGCGCCGCGCGCCTGCCTGCCCGCTGTCGCGGAACTGCCCGCATGGCTGAAGAGGCTCGGCTGATCTGCGCCGCTGCCGACCTCGAGGAGGCCGGCAGGGGTGTGCGCTTCGAGGTCGAGTACTGCGACCAGGCGGCGCCCGCCTTCGTCCTGCGCTACCGGGGAAAAGTTCACGCCTACCTCAACCGCTGCGCGCACCTGCCCATGGAACTGGACTGGCGCGAAGGGGAATTCTTCGACCTCGAGCGGCGCGATTTGATATGCTCGACGCACGGTGCCACCTACGCCGCGGACAGCGGCGCCTGCATCGGCGGCCCCTGCGGCAAGACCCCGTTGGTGAGGCTGCGGGTTGAGGAGCGCGGCAGCTCGGTCTACTATCTGGGATCCGAAGATGACTGACAACGACGGCGAGTGGGAACGCGGGCTGATCGGGAAACTCGCCACCGAGGCGCTCAAGGAACAGCGGCGCGCGCGGCGCTGGGGTATCTTCTGGAAACTGCTTACCTTCGCCTACCTGACCGTGGTGCTGGTGCTGGCGATGGAATTCAAGGGGCCGAAGGACGCCAAGGCGACGCGCCACACTGCACTCGTCGAGGTGAATGGCATCATCGCGCCCAGAACCGACGCCAGCGCCGAGAAGGTGTCGGTCGCCCTGCAGGCGGCGTTCAAGGACAAGCACACCGCCGGGGTCGTGCTGCGCATCAACTCCCCCGGCGGCAGCCCGGTGCAGTCGCAGATCCTGTTCGACGAGATGAAGCGCCTGCGCGCAAAGTACCCGTCGATTCCCCTTTACGCGGTGGTCGAGGACCTGTGCGCCTCGGGCGGCTACTACGTCGCCGCCGCCGCGGACAGGATCTACGTTTCCAAGTCCAGCCTGATCGGTTCCATCGGCGTGCGCTTGGACGGCTTCGGCGTCACCGGGCTGATGGAAAAGCTGGGTATCGAGCGGCGTTTGCTCACGGCCGGATCGAACAAGGCCATGCTCGATCCGTTCTCGCCGCTGGAGGAATCGCACAGGCAGATCGCCATCGGCCTGATCGGCGAGATCCACGACCAGTTCGTGACCGCCGTGCGCGATGGCCGGGGCGAGCGGCTGAAGGAAACCTCGGACATGTTCTCCGGCATCATCTGGACCGGGGCGAAGAGCATTGAACTGGGGCTGACCGACGCGCTGGGGAGCCTGGATACGGTGGCGCGCGAGGTCATCAAGGCCGAGGACATCGTGGACTTCACCCAGAAGGAGAACATCGCGGAGAAGTTCGCGCGGCGCTTCGGGGTGGGGGTGGCGTCGGGGCTGGCGGAGATTCTGGCGCGCAGCGGGTTGACGGTGCGGTAGCGGGGCGAATGTAACCGATCAGTTATATTCGACCTTCAAGACTGCAGCAAGAACACCGCGGGGCGCTTGCCGATGCTCGTTCGAGTATCCCGGCGCCACGCCGAGACCGGGGCCGACTTCACCGCCTCGGTCGCCAGCGTCAGGTCGATGGCCACGCACAACCGCGTCTCCGGCTCGCAGCATTCCAGCAGCGCCGCCATCAACACATCGTTGCGGTACGGCGTCTCGATGAAAATCTGCGTCTCGCCTTCGCGGCGCGAACGCTGTACCAGTTCCCGGATCCGCTTCTGCCGCTGCGCCTTCTCCCGCGGCAGGTAGCCGCAGAACGCGAAGCGCTGGCCCCCCAGGCCGGAGGCCATCAGCGCGAGCAAGATGGAGGAGGGACCTACCAGCGGCACCACGCGGAAGCCCGCGCGATGCGCCGCCTCGACCAGCTTCGCACCGGGATCGGCGATCGCCGGGCAACCCGCCTCGGAGAGCAGGCCGAGCGGGCGGCCTTCACGCAGCGGCTGGAGCAGGGGAGCGACCTCCTCGCCGATCTCGCGGATGGAGGCCAGCTTCGGATCGCAGCCGGCAGCGCAGAGGAAGGCGCGGGCGCTCTTGGCGTTCTCCACCGCAAAGTCGCGCAGCGAACGCACTGTCAGTAGCGCCGATACCGGCAGCGATTGCTCCGGGCTCGCGCCGAGCGGGGTCGGAATCGCGTACAGGATGCCGAGCATCAGCCGAGCACCGGTAGCCCGGCCTGCTCCAGCAGTTCCGTGAGCGCAATCAAGGGCAGGCCGATGAGCGATGTGGGGTCGTCCGTCCGCAGGCTTTCCATG
The DNA here is from genome assembly GCA_016868105.1 of Betaproteobacteria bacterium. Classification (GTDB taxonomy): domain Bacteria; phylum Pseudomonadota; class Gammaproteobacteria; order Burkholderiales; family SG8-39; genus RBG-16-66-20. The sequence continues at coordinate 2,447 of VGIA01000121.1, forward strand.
AGCGCGATGCCCAGGCCCTCGGATTTCGCCGATCCGGCGCAGTCGTAGGGCTGCTCGCGCAGGAGGTAGTTCTGGATCTGCTCAGGCGTGAGCCGGCGAATGGCCACATCGCAAGCCCCCACCCGGCTGGCGACGAAGCCGGAGGCGGCATCCAGCACAGCAACGGCCGTATAGAAGCGTGCCGTCTTCCCGCTCATATGCGTCAGTTGCCGGCGAGCGTTCTCGTGCGAGCCGGGCTTGTCCAGGATAACCCCTTCGCAGGAGGCAACCTGGTCTGAGCCGATGATGAGCGCATCCGGGAACCGGCCGGCCACGGCCCTCGCCTTGAGGATGGCCAGGCGGGTCGCGGTGGCCGAAGGCGACTCCCCGGGCAGGGGCGCCTCGTCACTCCCCGGGCTCGCGGTCTCGACGCGCAGCCCGAGCCGCTCCAGCAGTTCCCTGCGGTAGCGGGAGCTGGAGGCGAGCACGAGCCGCCGGGGGGGCGGGTTAGTTGAAGGCATGACTTTGTTTTGACAGCGATTTTCGCCGCATGATACCATCTGCCCCTTATGCCGCGCCGGCCGGTCATCGATGGCCTCGAATTCGCGAGGACCGGTTCCAGATTGCAGGTGAACTGGCCGGTTTCGGATTTCCCCAGGGTGCGCGACAGCCTGCGCGCCGACACCGGGACGATCGACTGCGAACTGGAGGGCATCCAGGAGCAGCTGGGCCGGCGTGCGCTGCGGTTGCGCCTGTCCGGCACCCTGCAGCTCACCTGCCAGCGCTGCCTGGGCTCGCTTGCGCACGCGGTGCGTGTGGACGAGGTGCTGCTGCTCGCGGAAACGCAAGCGGAGATCGACGCCGAGCCGGTGAACCCGGAGGCGCCGGAGCGGATTCTGGCGGGGCGCCAGATGCAGGTGCACGGGCTGGTGGAGGACGAACTGGTGCTGGCGCTGCCGATCGCGCCCAGACATGAGCGTTGCGCCGGGGAGCAGCCCGGCGCGGCGGCAACGAAGCCATTGCCATTCGCGGGTCTGAAGGACCTGATGCACGGCGGCAGGCATTGAACGAAGATCATTCATTGGGAGTCAACATGGCAGTCCAGCAGAACAAGAAGTCGCCCTCCAAGCGCAACATGCACCGTTCGCATGATTTCCTGACCCCGCCCGCGCTGGCGGCGGAGCCGACCACCGGCGAGGTGCACCTGCGCCACCACATCAGCCCGACCGGGTACTACCGCGGCAAGAAGGTCACCAAGGGCAAGGGCGAGTAGCGTTCTGCGGCCGTCTGACGCTGCCGGGGTGAACATCACCGTCGCAGTGGATTGCATGGGCGGCGACCACGGCCCCCATGTGACGGTGCCCGCCGCGCTGCGGTTCGCGCGCGGGCAGGCCGGGGTCTCGGTCATCCTGGTGGGCCAGGGCGTCGCGATCGAGCGCGAATTGTCGGCGCGCGGCGCGCAGCCCGACGCGCGGCTGCGGGTGCAGCACGCGGCCGAGGTGGTGGCGATGGACGAGCCGCCGGTGCAGGCGTTGCGCTTCAAGAAGCTGTCCTCGATGCGGGTCGCGGTCAACCTGGTGAAGAGCGGCGAGGCGCAGGCCTGCGTCAGCGCCGGCAACACCGGCGCGCTGATGGCGATCTCGCGCTTCGTGCTGAAGACCCTGCCGGGGATCGACCGCCCGGCGATCGCCGCCGTCCTGCCCAACGTGCGCGGCGGCTTCACCACCGTGCTCGACCTCGGGGCCAACGTCGACTGCACCCCGGAGCAGCTGACCCAGTTCGGCCTCATGGGCGCGATGCTGGTGGCCGCTACCGAGCACAACGAGCGGCCCAGCGTCGGCCTGCTCAACATCGGCATCGAGGACATCAAGGGCAACGACACCGTGAAGCGGGCGGCGGATCTGCTGCGCGCGAGCGGCCTCAACTTCTACGGCAACGTCGAGGGCGACGATATCTTCAAGGGCACCACCGACGTGGTGGTCTGCGACGGCTTCGTCGGCAACTCGGTGCTGAAGGCCTCGGAAGGGGTGGCGAAGATGATCGTGGCGTTCCTGAAGCAGGAATTCTCCCGCAACGCCCTGCGCAAGCTCTCGGCGCTGGCGGCGATGCCGGTGCTCAAGGCCATGAAGGCGCGCATGGATCCGGGCCGCTACAACGGCGCCAGCCTGCTCGGCCTGCGCGGCATCGTCATCAAGAGTCATGGCTCGGCCGACGCCCATGCCTTCGGCCAGGCGCTGGCGCGCGCCGCGGACGAGGTGCGCAACGATGTCGTCGCGCGCATCACCCACCGCCTGGCGCAGCCGGGCTCGGCATGAGCCGGATTTTTTCCCGCATCGCGGGCACCGGCAGCTACCTGCCGGCGCGGGTGATGACGAACGCGGAGTTGGCGCAGCGCCTGGACACCAGCGACCAGTGGATCGAGGAGCGCACCGGCATCCGGCAGCGCCACATCGCGGAGCAATCGCAGGCCTCGAGCGAGCTCGCGCTGGCGGCGAGCCGCCGCGCCATCGAGGCTTCCGGGCTCCAGGCCCAGGCCATCGACCTCATCATCGTCGCCACTTCGACGCCGGACTACGTGTTTCCCAGCACCGCCTGCCTGCTGCAGGCCAAGCTGGGCATCGCCAACTGCCCCGCCTTCGACGTGCAGGCGGTGTGCAGCGGCTTCGTCTATGGCCTCGCGACCGCCGACAACTTCATCCGCGCCGGAGCGGCCAAGCACGCGCTGGTGGTGGGGGCGGAAGTGTTCTCCCGCATCCTGGACTGGAACGACCGCGGCACCTGCGTGCTGTTCGGCGACGGTGCCGGCGCGGTGGTGCTGTCGGCCTGCGACAGGCCCGGCATCCACGCCTCGGTGCTGCGCGCCGATGGCCGCCATGCCGGCATCCTTTCGGTGCCGGGCAACCTCTGCGGCGGGAAGATTGTCGGCTCGCCCTTCCTGCAGATGCAGGGCAACCAGGTGTTCAAGCTCGCCGTCAAGGTGCTCGACGAAGTCGCGCACGAGGTGCTGGCGGCAGCGGGCATGCAGGTGGCGGAGGTGGACTGGCTGATCCCGCACCAGGCTAACGTGCGAATAATGGAGGCGACGGCGAAGAAACTGGGCCTGCCGCGAGACAAGCTGGTGGTGACGGTGGACCGCCATGGCAACACCTCGGCGGCTTCGGTGCCGCTGGCGCTGGACGAGTCGGTACGGGCGGGGAAGATCCGCCCGGGACAGCGGGTGATGCTGCAGGGCGTGGGCGGCGGCTTCACCTGGGGCGCGACACTGGTCACGATGTAAGGGAAGGCGATGAAGCTGGCGATGGT
>VGIA01000122.1 GCA_016868105.1 Betaproteobacteria bacterium
GGCGCTTTTGCCCGGCCCGTGCCAGGGCTGCTGCGCGGCCGCCGGACCGGCGGTGAGGACGAGAACCAGCGCCAGGACGCTAGAGCGCGTCCCTCAGCGCAAGCGCGGGCGAGGCCGACAGCACCTTGCGCGCCGACAGCCACGCGTTCAGCGACAGCAGCAGCACCCCCGCCACCGGACCGGCCAGCAGCAGCCACTGGTTGGGCGGCAGGTCCAGTTCGAACACGCGCCGCGCCAGCAGCTGGCCGATGGCCGCGGCGCCGGCGGCCGCGAGCGCGCCCGCGAGCAGCCCCATGGACAGGAACTCGACGCGCTGGCTGTTGGTGACCTGCGTTCGCGAGGCGCCGTAGACGCGCATCACCGCGGCCTCGCGCCGGCGCTCATCCTCGGTGGCGACCAGCGCCGAGTACAGCACCAGCAGCCCCGCGCCCATCGCGAACAGGAACACCACCTGCACCGCGGTGATGACCTGGCCGATCACGGTCTGCGCCTGGCGCACCGCCGCGCCCACGTCCACCACCGTCAGGTTCGGGAAGCGCGCGGCGAGCTCGTTCACCTTCTTCTCCTCGCCGGGCTCGACGCGGAACGCCGAGACATAGCTGGAGGGGAATCTTGCCAGCACCGCCGGCGGCGCGATGACGAAGAAGTTGATCTTCATCGAATCCCACTTCAGGCGGCGCACCGAGGTGATGCGCGCGGCGAAGGACTCGGCGCCGACGCCGAAGCTGAGCTCGTCGCCCATCTTCCAGCCCAGCGTGCGGGCGATGCCCTCCTCCACCGAGACCTCGGCGGCATGCGGCGCGAACCACCTGCCGGACACGACCTCGTTGTGCGCCGGCGGCGCATCGGTGAAGGACAGGTTGAACTCCCGCTCCACCAGGCGGCGCGCGCGTTCCTCGGTGTAGTCGGCCTCGGACACCTTGCGGCCGTTGACGCTGGTCAGGCGGCCGCGCACCATGGGATAGAACTCCGGGGCGCCGATGCCGTTCTCGCCGAAGTGCTGCCGCACGCTCGCCAGCTGGTCGGGCTGCACGCCGATGAGGAAGCGGTTGGGCGCCTCCGGCGGTGCGCTGCGGCGCCAGGCCTCCACCAGGTCGTTGCGCGTGAAGGTGAGCAGCAGCACCGCGGTGAGGCCCAGCGCCAGGCTCGCGACCTGGATCGCGTTGCCGCGCGAGTGGCGGCGCAGGTTCGCCAGGCCGTAGCGCAAGGCGGTGCTGCTCGCGCCAATCCGACGGGCGACCGGGCCGCTGGCCAGCAGGCGCAGCAGGGCCCACGCGACCGCGGCAAACACCGCCACCGCGACCCCGAAGCCGCCGACCACGGTGGCGCCGAGCCCGAGGTCCCCCGCCTGCCAGACGAGCAGCCCGGAGAGCGCGGCCAGGCCCGCGCCGTACGCCGCCAGCGTGCCGCCCCTGGCCGCACCCGACTCGCGCCGGATGACGCGCACCGCGGGCACGTTCTTCAGCTGCACCAGCGGCGGCAGTGCAAATCCCAGGAGCAGCACCAGCCCCACCAGGAAGCCCTGCACCGCCGGCAGCATCGCCGGCGGGGGCAGGTCGGCGCGCAGCATCTCCGAGAGCGCGGCCGCGATCGCCGCCTGCGCGCCGATGCCGATCAGGCAGCCCAGCGCGCAGGCGCCCAGGCCGAGAATCGCGAACTCGATGCCGTACAGGGAAATCAGGCGCCACTGCGTGGCGCCCAGGCAGCGCATCACCGCGCAGCCGTCCAGGTGGCGCTCGACGAAGCGGCGCGTGCCCAGCGCCACCGCGACCCCGGCGAGGATCGCCGCCAGCAGCGCGGTCAGCCCCAGGAAACGCTGCGCGCGCTCGATGGCGGCGCGCACCTCCGGCCGGCCGCTCTCCAGGTTGTCCACGCGCTGGCCGCGCTCCAGCTGCAGCTTGGCCCAGGATTCCAGCGCCTGGATGCGATCGGGCGGCCCCGCGGCGTACAGGTAGTGCCACACCCGGCTGCCGGTCTGCACCAGGCCGGTGGCGGGCACGTCGGCCGCGTTCATGAACAAGCGCGGCGCGATGTTGAAGAAATTCGCCCCGCGCTCCGGTTCCAGGGTGATGATCGCGGCCACCTCGAACTCGGCGCTGCCCAGGCGGAGCTTGCCGCCCACCGGCGTCTCCAGCGCGCTCACCAGGCGCTCCTCGATCCACACCGTACCGCGCGCCGGACCCGCCTCGGCCTGCGTGTCGGGCGCGTTGAGGGCCGTGGCGATGCGCAGCCTGCCGCGCAGCGGGTAGCTGTCGGACACCGCCTTGAGGCCCGCCAGCTGCGACCGCTCCCCGGCGAACACCATGCTGATGAACGTGGTCGCGCGCGCGAAGGCAAGGCCGCGGCGCTGGATCTCCTCGCCGATCGCCTGGCGCCAGGGGTGGTCCGAGACCAGCACCAGGTCGGCGCCCAGCAGCTGGTGCGCGTCGCGCACCAGGGCGCGGCTGACGCGGTCGGCGAAGAACGCGACGCTGGTGACGCTCGCCACCGCCACCACCAGCGCGGCGGCGAGGATGCGCAGCTCCCCCGCGCGCCAGTCGCGCCCGAACATCCTCAAGGCTTGACGAACAATCACCTCGCGCCGCCTTTCATGTCCCGAGCCGTCCTGCAACCAGCCGCACGATGTGCCCGCAGCGCTTGGCCAGGCCCTCGTCGTGCGTGACCATGACGAGCGTGGTGCCGAAGCTGCGGTTCAACTCGAACATGAGGTCAATGACCGCGGCGCCGGATTCCGAATCCAGGCTCCCGGTGGGCTCATCGGCCAGCAGCAGCTTGGGGCGCACCACGAAGGCGCGCGCCAGCGCCACGCGCTGCTGCTCGCCGCCGGACAGGTGCTTGGGGTAATGGCCCAGGCGCTCGCCCAGGCCGACGCGCTGCAGGATCGCGCGCGCCGCGGCCTCGGCGTCCTCGCGCCCGGCCAGTTCCAGGGGCAGCATGACGTTCTCCAGGGCCGAGAGCGCCGGCAGCAGCTGGAAGGACTGGAACACGAAGCCCACCGCGCGGCCGCGCAACTCCGCGCGCGAATCCTCGTCCAGGCCGAATAGGTCCACCCCATCGAGCTCCACCGTGCCGGTGCTGGGGGTGTCCAGGCCGGCGAGAATCGCGAGCAGCGTGGACTTGCCCGAGCCCGAGGCGCCGACGATGGCCACCGCCTCGCCGGGGGCGACGTCGAGCCCGATTTCGCGCAGAATGACGAGATCGTCCTCGCCGCTCTTCACCGTCTTGCCGATGCCGCGCGCACTCAGAACCGTCGTCGTTTCCATGCTTGCCTGGGCGGCTTCCATCTTCATCTGGGGCGGGATGGCGCACGCGGCGCCGAACATCCTTGTCTTCGGGGACAGCCTGTCGGCCGCCTACGGTATCGCCGCCAACCGCGGCTGGGTGACGCTCCTCGTCGATCGCCTGAAGCGGGAGCGGCTGGATTATAGCGTCGTCAACGCGAGCATCTCCGGGGAAACCACCGCCGGCGGCCTCGCCCGGCTGGGCAGGATGCTCGAGACCCACCGCCCCGCCGTGGTGCTGCTGGAACTGGGCGCCAACGACGGCCTGCGCGGGCTGCCGGTGGCGGCGATGAAGAAAAACCTGGGCGCGATGATCCTCATGGGACAGAAAGCGGGGGCGAAAGTTCTGCTGGTGGGCATGCGCCTGCCGCCCAACTACGGGCCGCAATACACCAATGCCTTCGACGGCGCCTTCGCGGAGGTGGCGAAGGCGCACAAGGCGGGGCTGGTGCCGTTCCTGTTCGAGGGCTTCGGCGACAGGCGCGAGCTGTTCCTGGAGGACCGCATCCACCCCAACGAGCAGGCGCAGCCGCTGCTGCTGGAGAACGTGTGGAAGGGGCTGCGGCCACTGCTCGGCAAGCGCTAGCGCGCCGGGTCTGTATGCGCCCGGGGCGTAGAATGGCGCCCGATGAAGCCGCGCGAAAAACCGTCCGTCGCGATCGGGCCCACCGCGCTCGCGCTCTTCGATGCGATCCTGGATGTGCGCTCGCCCTCGGAGTTCGCTGACGACCATGTTCCCGGCGCAGCGAACTACCCGGTGCTGTCCGACGAGGAGCGCGCGCGGGTCGGCACCGACTACAGGCAGCGCTCGCCCTTCGAGGCGAAGAAGCTGGGCGCGGCGCTGGTGGCGCGCAACATCGCGCGCCACATCGAGACCTCGCTGATGGACAAGCCGCGCAACTGGCGCCCGCTGGTCTACTGCTGGCGCGGCGGCAAGCGCTCCGGCGCCATGGCGCACATCCTGCGCGAGATCGGCTGGGAGGCGAGGACGCTGCAGGGCGGCTACCGCGCCTACCGGCGCCATGTGCTCGAGCGCCTCGCCACCCTGCCCGCTTCGTTCGAATTTCGCGTCGTCCACGGCGTCACCGGCAGCGGCAAGAGCCGGCTGCTGCAATCTCTGCGCTCGGCCGCAGCGCAGGTACTTGACCTCGAGGACCTCGCCGCGCACCGCGGCTCGGTGCTGGGCAACCTGCCGGAGCGGCTGCAGCCGTCGCAGAAACTGTTCGAGAGCCGCCTGCTCGCGGAGCTGGAACGGCTGGATGCCTCCAAGCCGGTCTATGTCGAGGGCGAGAGCCGCAAAATCGGCCAGGTGCAGGTGCCCGAGGCGCTCATCACGCGCATGCGCGCAAGCGAATGCGTGCTGCTGGAGACCGCGCCGGGGGCGCGCGTCGCGCTGCTGCTGGAGGAGTACCGGCACTTCTTCGAAGACCTGCCGGCGCTCAACCTGCAGCTGGAGTGCCTGTTGGCGCTGCACGGGCGCGAGCGCATCGGCGAGTGGAAGGCGATGGCGGCCAGCGGCAAGTGGCCGGCGCTGGTGGCGCGGCTGCTGGAGGAGCACTACGACCCGGCCTACCAGCGCTCGGCGCCGGCGAATTTCCCGAAACTAGCGCTGGCGCGGCGCGTGTCCGTCGCCTCGCCCGAGCCGGCGGCCTTCGATGCCGCGGCGCGGGCGATCCTCGCCGCCGAAGAAGCGGTCGCCGCCTGAGCCGGCTGGATTCCGGCGAGCTCGCCCGGATTTCCGCCGCGACGCTCGAGCACTACGAGCAGCGCGCCGAGGACTTCCGCGCCGGCACCAGGGACCACGACGTCAGCCAGAACATCGCCGCGCTGCTGCGCCACATCGAGGGCGCGCCGCCGTTCACGATCCTCGACTTCGGCTGCGGGCCGGGGCGGGATTTAACGGCCTTCACCGCGCTGGGGCATGTCGCCGTGGGGCTGGAGGGGTCGGAGGCCTTTGCCGCCATGGCGCAGGCGGAGTCCGGCTGCAAGGTGCTGCGGCAGGATTTCCTCGCCCTCGAGCTTCCACCGGGGCGGTTCGATGGCGTGTTCGCCAACGCATCGCTGTTCCATGTGCCGTCGCAGGAACTGCCGCGGGTGCTGGCCGAGCTGCGCCAGGCGCTCAAGCCGCGCGGCGCGCTGTTCAGTTCCAACCCGCGCGGCGAGAACCAGGAAGGCTGGAACTGCGGGCGCTATGGCGTCTACCACGAGCTCCAGCAATGGCGGGGTTTCATGGCCGGCGCCGGCTTCCTGGAACTGGAGCATTACTACCGCCCCGCCGGCCTGCCGCGGGCGCAGCAGCCCTGGCTGGCCAGCGTGTGGCGGCGGAATGCCTAATCGAGCTCCGCCAGCACCTTCACGTGCCGCACCACGCAGCGCCCGAGCGCGGACAGGGCGTAGCCGCCCTCCAGCAC
>VGIA01000123.1 GCA_016868105.1 Betaproteobacteria bacterium
TGCTTGCCGACCTCGCGCGACAGGCCCTTTGACCAGGCGTGCATCGCCGCCTTGGCGCAGAAGGCGCCGTTGATGCCCTCGGGCTCGGACTTGCCGGTGATGCTGATGATGCGGCCCCACTTGCGCGTGATCATCTGGTCCACCAGGCGGTCGGTGAGCTGGCGCTGCCGGGTGAAGTTGAGGGTTATGGCCTCGGCCCAGTTCGCCTCGTCGGTGTGCAGCTGGAATTTGCGCGAGCCGCCGGCGTTGTTGACCAGGATGTCCACCGCGCCCAGGCCCGCGAGCGCGGCCTGGGCGATGCGCTGCGGCGCGTCCTCGGCCATCAGGTCCTGCTCGATGATCACGAGTTTCGCGCCCAGCTCCTGCCCCAGCGTCTCGAGCAGGTCGCGGCGCCGCGCCACCACGGCGAGGCGCGCGCCCTCGCCGGCGAGGGCCTTGGCGATGGCGCGGCCGATGCCGACGCTGGCGCCGGTCACCAATGCGGTCTTGCCTGCGATACCCAGGTCCAAGCGCAGTCCTGCAGCCGATCGTGGCGGTGAGGACTACTTCTGGCCCAGCGCCGGCGGCCGCCAGGCGAGCGGCAGCGGCCCGGGAGAGCGCAGCATCCGGATCATGCGCAGCGCCGACTCGCGCCCGCAGTAGTACCCGGGCACCAGCACCGTTTCCGCGAAGCCGAGCGCGCGGTAGAAGCGCTGCGCGGCCTGGTTGCCGGAGCGCAGCTCCAGGTGGATGCTGGCGATGCCGGCGGTGAGGGCCGATTCCAGCAGCCAGTCCACCAGGCTGCGGCCGATGCCGCGCCGGCGGTGCGCCGGCTGCACCGCGAGCAGTGTCAGGTGGGCGCGCTCCTCGCCGAACTCCATCGCCGCGAAGCCGCGCAGCGCGTCGCGTCGGCCTTCGGGCTCGGTGGCGGCGAGCACCACCATGTCCTGGTGCCGGATGGCGCGCGTGATGCGCGGCGCGTCGTACTTCCAGCCCAGGCCCGATTCGATGTGGTCGCGCGACATCACCGCGATGCCGTGCGCATCGTGCGCTTCCGCCAGGCGAATCGTGATGTCGCTGTTCACGCATTTCATTGTATGCCCATTGCCCGGGTTGGGGGAACACCTTGCGCGAGCGCGTCCGGTTGCAGGATCCGGCGCCGTGCCCACGGCCGCAGGTCGCGGCCGGTGGCGCGCTCCAGCGCGCGCACCAGGTCGCGCCAATCCACCGCGCCCCAGGCGTGGCGACGAACGAACGAGCGCAAGGCGCGGCGGAATCGCGCCGCGCCGAACTCGCGCTCGGCGTGGCGCAGCACAGCGGGCGCGGTGCGGTAGACGATCTCGGTGTACACCGAGCGCGCCGCGGCGAGGTTGTCGAGCGGCGCATGCAGTGCCGGCGCGCCAGGCTTCGCCGCCGCGCGGCGGCCGGAGCTGGTCAGTTCCGCCCAGGCGCGCTCGCCGTCGAACTCCAGCGCCAGCGCTTGCAGCGCGCCGTAGGCGAGGTAATTGGCGAAGCCCTCCTTGAGCCACAGGTCGTCGAACCAGCGCATGGTGACGAGGTTCCCCATCCACTGGTGCGCAGTCTCGTGCAGCAGCAGCAGCGCGCGGCGCCGGCGCCAGTACCGCGAGCGCGGCTGGCGCAGCAGGACGCGGTCCTCGCGCAGGAAGGTGGCGCCGGCGTGCTCCATGCCGCCGTAGTGGAAGTCCGGGATCAGCACCAGGTCGTACTTCGGGAACGGGAACGGGTGGCCGCAGTCGCGCGCAAAACGGTCCATTGCGGCGCGGTTGAGGCGCAGCAGCGCCGGCGCCACGGCGCGCGCCCTTGCCAGGCGCGATTGGCGGACGAACAGCCGCACCGGTTCGCTCTTGCGTGTCACGACGCGGAACGGACCTGCAGCGAAGGCGAATAAGTAGGTGGAGATCGGTGGGGTTTCGGCAAAGCGGGCGAATCCGGTGCGTTCCTCCAGGGCCGGCGCGTTCGCCACTGCACGCCAGTTCTTGGGCAGATCCAGTTTGAGGCGGAAGCGACCCTTCAGCCCCGGCTGGTCGAAGCAGGGGAAGAGCGCGCTGGCATCGGCCGGCACCAACAATGTGTACAGGTACTCGGCGCCGTCCCTGGCGTCGCGATAGCGCCGCAGCGGCCCGCCGGCGCGAACGGGCGCGGAGAACGCCAGCTGCAGGAGGTTGCGGCCGCGCTTGAGAGCGCGGCGCGGGATGACGAGGTGCTGGTTCTTGTAGAGAGGGCTCGCGGTGCGTCCGTTCACGCGCACGCCGTTGACCGGTCCTCCGCGCCAGTCGAGGACCAGGTCCAGCGGGCCGCGGGGAATGGTCACTGCGAGCTGGAGCGTGCCCGAGACGGACCTCGCCCCGGGGCGCAACCGGAAGGCGAGCTCGTAGCGCGGCGCGCGGTAGTGCCGCTCGCGCCAGCGGGCGAGGGCAAGCGGGACGCCAGGCCCCGCGCGCGGCGCGGCTGAGGAGGGCGAGGGCACGGCGGCGGGTCGTCGATGTAACCGATCCGGTTACATCCGGGTCTGCTTGGAGCCGACTTCGCCGTAGACGAGGAGGCCGGCGGCGACCGCGTTGCGGATCTGGCGCCGGCGCTGCGCGTCGGTCAGCGGCACGGTGTTGTCCGAGATCTTAATCGCCTCGAAGCCGAGCGCGCGGAGATCAGGGTGAGGAAGTGAAACGGTGGTCGGCCCATGAGCGCTTGGGATACTATCAGGGGGCATGAAAAAACGACCCAACTTGCTGGTCATCCTGATCGACGACCTGCGCTACGACGAGTTCGGCGCCGGCGGCCACCCGTACATGAAGACGCCGCACATCGACCGCTTGGCGCACGAGGGGGCGCTGTTCGAGCGCGTGTTCCACACCACCTCGATCTGCTCGCCCAACCGCGCTTCGATCATGACCGGCCAGTACGCCAGCCGCCACGGCATCATCGACAACGTGGCGCGCGGCGCGATGAGCCACCGCCTGCCCAACTACCACCTGGAGCTGCAGAGGCTGGGCTACAGGACCGCGCACATCGGCAAGTGGCACATGGGCAACGACGGCATGCCGCGCCCGGGCTACGACTACTGGGTGAGCTACGACGGCCACGGCCGCATCGTCGACCCGCGCCTCAACCACGACGGCCGTTACGTGCAGCACAAGGGCCACATCACCGACATCATGAATGGGCTGGCGTTGGGCTTCCTCGGCAAGCAGCAGCCGAACAAGCCCTGGTCACTGTTCTTCGCCCACAAGGCGGTGCACCCGGACGCCGAGCAGGCGGCCGACGGCACGGTGGCCTTCGGCAAGCTGGGCGGCTACATCGTGGCCGAGCGCCACAAGCACCTGTACAAGGGCGCCATGTTCCCCAAGACGCCCAACATGCTGCCGCCGCACGAGGTGGTGAAGCAAAAGCCGGCCTGGAAGGAAACCTTCCACCTGCGCGCCAAGAAGCAGTCGCGCCAGCTGCTCGCGGCGATCCATGCCGGCACGCAGGAGGAGATCCGTCTGCGGGCGCGCATGATGGCGGCGGTGGACGAGGGCGTGGGCGGGATCCTCGCCACGCTGGGGCACAAGGGGATGCTCGATGACACCTTCATCGTGTTCCTCGGCGACAACGGCTACTTCTTCGGCGAGCACGGCCTGGGCCCGGAGCGGCGCTTCGCGTACGAGGAAGGCATCCGCTCGCCGTTCCTCGTGCGCTACCCGGCGCGGGTGAAGCCCGGCACGCGAGTCTCCGGGCTGATGATCTGCCAGGACATCGCGCCGACGCTGATCGAGCTCGCGGGCGGCAAACCCGGGCCGCAGATCCAGGGCCGTTCCTTCCTGCCCCTGCTCGGCGGGAAAAAGCCGGCGCTCTGGAGGAAGGCGGTGCTCGCCGAGTACTGGGCCGAGCAGGCCTACCCCTGGCTGATCGGCATGACCTACAAGGCGATCCGCACCGACCGCTACAAGTTCATTCACTGGGTCAACAAGGGCAGGGCCGGGGAACTGGACGAGCTCTACGACCTGGAGCAGGATCCGTACGAACTGAAGAACCTGATCGCCAGCCGCGCGCACGCCGCGATCCGCGCCAAGCTGCACCGGGAGCTCAGGGTCCTCGTCGCCGAAGCCACCGGACTTTGACTGGCGGCTCCTAGCCCCACCGGGGCAATTGGACTAAGATGGTTGCGCCTGGTTAGTACGCGAGGGAGGGCGGACCATGCAAGTCAAGGAAATCCTGAGGGTGAAGGGCAGCCGGCTGATCAGCATCGAGCCCGGCGGCCGCGCGGTGGACGCGGTGACCACCATGGCGGAGCAGAACCTGGGCTCGCTTGTGGTGCTGGACCAAGGCCGCATGGCGGGCATGCTCACCTTCCACGAACTGCTGGGCGCGCTGGCCAAGGCCGGCGGCGCGCTGGGCGACCTGCGGGTGCGCGACATCATGGTCGCCAATCCGGTGGCCGCCGGGGCCGACATGGAAGTAAACGACCTGCGCCGCGTCATGCTGGAATCCGGCGCGCGCTACCTGCCGGTGCTGCAGGACGGAAAGCTGCTGGGGGTGATCTCGTTCCGCGACGTGGCCAAGGCGGTGCTCGAGGAGCAGGACTTCGAGAACAAGATGCTCAAGGGCTATATAAAGAATTGGCCGGCGTAGCCGGTCAATGATCGAACTGGCCTCCGCCATCTGAAGCGACGGACACTTCTTCTCGGCGGCGCCGCGCTCGCCGGCGCCGCTTCGCTCGCGGTCTGGCGCAACTGGCCCGAGCAGGGCCTGTGGAATCCGTGCCTCGCGCGTCTGCCCGCCGGCCTGGCGAACCACGAACTGGTGCAGGCGGCCTGGGAGGGGCTCGACCCGGCGAAAGTCTGGGACGCGCACGCGCACCTGGTCGGGAGCGGCGATTCCGGCAGCGGCGTGGAAGTGAACCCGGACATGAACAGCCTGCTCAATCCGGGCCAGTACGCGCGGCGCCTGTTCTTCCTCAACGCTGGCTGCGTGCATGAGGCCGAGGGCAGCGTCGACCTCGCCTACGTCGAGCGCATGCAAAACCTGGTGGATGGCCTGCGCCCGGGCGTGAAGCTGCTGCTGTTGGCCTTCGAGCGCACCTACGGCGAGGACGGCCGCGCGATCGCGGATCGCACCGGTTTCCACGTCCCGGATGCCTATGCGCGCGACATCGCCAAGCGCCACCCGAAGTACTTCGAGTGGGCGGCATCGATCCATCCCTACCGCGCCGACTGCGTCGAGGCGCTGGAGCAGGCCAAGGCCGGCGGCGCCCGCGCCGTGAAATGGCTGCCCGCGGCGATGGGCATGGATCCGGCCTCATCCAGGTGCGACCGCTTCTACGCCGCGCTCGCGCGCCTGAACCTGCCGCTGATCACGCACGCGGGCCTGGAGCGCGCGGTGACCGGGGCCGACCTGCAGGAATACGGCAACCCGCTGCGCCTGCGGCGGGGGCTCGAGGCCGGGGTGCGCGTGGTGGTCGCGCACTGCGCCTCGATGGGGCAGGACCGGGACATCGACCAGGGCGGCGCGAAGGCAAACGGCGGACCGCTGGCGGACAGTTTTTCGCTGTTCGCACGACTGATGGACGATGCCCGCTACGAGCGCACGCTGTTCGGCGACCTCTCCGCGATGACCCAGGTGAACCGCGCCGGGCCCGCGCTG
>VGIA01000124.1 GCA_016868105.1 Betaproteobacteria bacterium
AGGCGGCGCTAGCCGCGCAGGTGGCAGGCAACCTGCCGCCCGCCGCCGAGGTCCCTGAGCGGCGGCAGCTCGCTGCTGCAGACCGGGTCCTTGCGATACGGGCAGCGGGTGTGGAACGCGCAGCCCGAAGGCGGGTGGATCGGGCTCGGCACGTCGCCTTGCAGCACGATGCGCTTTCGCCGCACGCTCGGGTCCGGGATCGGCACCGCCGAGAGCAGGGCCTCCGAATACGGGTGCTGCGGCGAGGTGTAGAGCTCGCGCGCCGGCGCCACCTCGACGATGCGCCCGAGGTACATCACCGCGATGCGGTCGCTGATGTGCTCGACCACCGACAGGTCGTGCGCCACGAACAGGTAGGTGAGCCCGAAGCGCTCCTGCAGATCCTCCAGCAGGTTGATCACCTGCGCCTGGATGGAGACGTCGAGCGCGGACACCGGCTCGTCGCAGACGATGAGCCTGGGGGACACCGCGAGCGCGCGCGCGATGCCGATGCGCTGGCGCTGGCCCCCGGAGAACTCGTGCGGGTAGCGCCGCGCATGGTCTGGATGCAGGCCCACGGTGCGCAGCAGCTCCACCACCCGCGCCTCGTGCTCGGCCGGCGTCTGCGCCAGCTCGTGGATCACCAGCGCCTCGCCGATGATCGCCCCCACCGTCATGCGCGGGTTGAGCGACGCGTACGGGTCCTGGAAGATGATCTGCATGTCGCGCGCCGCGGCGCGCAGCTCCGCGCGCCCCATCGCCGTGACGCTGCGTCCCTCGAGGCGCACTTCGCCCGAGGTGGGCTCGATGAGGCGCAGCACGCAGCGCCCGGTGGTGGACTTCCCGCAGCCGGATTCGCCGACCAGCCCCAGCGTCTCGCCCTGCGCGAGGCTGAACGAGACGCCGTTCACCGCGTGCACCCGGTCCACCTCGCGCCCAAACAGCCCGCCCTTCACCGGGAAGTGCTTGACGAGGTCCTCGACCTCAAGCAGCGGCTGCGGCGCGCTCATGCCAGCACGCAGGCGGCGCGATGCCGCTCGCCCACGGCGCGCAGCGCCGGCGTGGCGGCGGTGCATTGGGCCTTGGCGTGCGCGCAACGCGGCGCGAAGCGGCAGCCTTCGGGCGGGTTGATCAGGGCGGGCACCACCCCGGGGATCGCCGCCAGGCGCCGCCGCTCGCCCGCGCCCACGTCCACGCGCGGGATGGAGCGGATCAGCCCCTGGGTGTAGGGGTGGCGCGGCGCGCGGAACAGCTCCGCCACCGGCGCCTCCTCCACCACCTTGCCGGCGTACATCACCGCCACGCGCTGGGCGTTCTCGGCGATGACGCCCATCGCGTGCGTGATCAGCATCACCGCCATGCCGAGGCGTCCTTTGAGCTCGGCGAGCAGCTCGAGGATCTGCGCCTGGATGGTCACGTCCAGCGCCGTGGTGGGCTCGTCGGCGATCAGCAGCTTGGGGTTGCACGCGAGCGCCATGGCGATCATCACGCGCTGGCGCATGCCGCCGGAGAACTGGTGCGGGTAGTCGCCCGCGCGCCGCTGCGGGTTGGGAATCTTCACCAGGTCGAGCATCTCGACGGTGCGCGCGAGCGCCGCCTTGCGCGACAGGTTCTGGTGCAGCCGCAGCACCTCGGCGATCTGCTCGCCGATGGTGAACACCGGGTTGAGCGAGGTCATCGGCTCCTGGAAGATCACCGCGATCTCCCTGGCGCGGATCGGGCGCAGTTCCTCGCTCGAGAGCGGCGCCAGGTCCCGCCCCTGCCAGAGGATGCGGCCGGCGACGATGCGCCCCGGCGGCATCGCGATGAGCTTCACCACCGTGAGCGCGGTCACCGTCTTGCCGGAGCCCGACTCGCCGACGACGCCCAGCGTCTCGCCGCGGTCCACCTCGAGGTCCACGCCGTCCACCGCGTGCACCATGCCGTCGTCGGTGGCGAAGTGGGTCTTCAGTCCCTCGATGCGCAGCAGCGGCTCGGCCATCGCCCCGGTTCCCTAGAGCACCTTGCGCGGGTCGAGGGCATCGCGCAACCCGTCGCCCATGTAGCTGATGGACAGCACCGTGAAGAAGATCGCGCTGCCGGGAATCAGCGCCCAGTGCGGCGCGACGTCGAGGTAGTCCTTGGCGTCGTACAGCAGCCGCCCCCAGCTCGGGATGTCCGGAGGGAAGCCGAGCCCGAGGAACGACAGCGTGGACTCGAAGATGATCGCCGCGGCGACGTCGATGGTCGCGGCGACGATCACCGGCCCGAGGGCGTTGGGCAGGATGTGGCGCACCACCTGGCGCGAGGGCGAGGCGCCCAGGGCACGCGCGGCCTCGACGAACTCCTTCTCGCGCAAGCTGAGGAACTGGGCGCGCACCAGGCGCGCCGCGGGCATCCAGCGGAAGGCGCCGATCACGGCGACGATGAGGATGAAGATCCCCGCCTCGGGGCCCACCCAGTTCTTCAGCACGTCGCGGAACAGGTAGATGATCAGCAGCAGCAGCGGCAGCTGCGGCAGCGACAGGAACAGGTCCGTCAGCCACATCAGCGCCGCGTCCACGCTGCCGCGCGAGATCCCCGCCACCGCGCCGATCACCACGCCGACCAGGATCGCGATCAGCATCGAGGCGAGCCCCACCGCGAGCGAGATGCGCCCGCCGTAGAGCATCCTCGCCAGCAGGTCCTGCCCCAGGTCGTCGGTGCCGAGCGGGTGCTTGAGCGACGGCCCCTGCAGCTTGGCGGAGAAGTCGATCTCGTTGATCGGCACCGTCCAGAGCCAGGGCCCCAGCAGCACCGCCAGCGCCATGAGCGCGAGCAGCGCCGTGCCGGCGAGCGCGAGGCGGTGGCGCTTGAAGCGCCGCCACGCCTCGGCCCAGGGCGAGGCGCTCGCGCGCCGCGGCGCCGCCGCGCTAACGGTAGGCGATGCGGGGATCGAGCCAGCCATAGAGGATGTCGGCGAGCAGGTTGCACAGAATCACCAGGATCGAGAGCACGAAGGTCACCGCCATGATCACCGGCGTGTCGTTGGCGAGGATCGCCGAGATCAGCAGCGAGCCGATGCCCGGCACGCGGAAGATCTGCTCGGTGACGATCGCGCCGCCGAACACCGCCGGCATCTGGATCGCCACCAGGGTCACCACCGGAATCAGCGCGTTCCTCACCACGTGCTTCACGATCACCACGCGCTCGGCCAGGCCCTTGGAGCGCGCGGTGGTGACGTAGTCCAGGCGGATCACGTCGAGCACCGACGAGCGCACGTAGCGCGTCCAGGCCGCGCCCTGGAACAGGCCCAGCACCGCCACCGGCATGATCGACTGCTTGACGTGCGCCCAGATCCAGGGCCAGCCCGAGCCCGGCAGGTCCGCGCGGTACACGAACGGCAGCCAGTCGAGGTGGATGCTGAATACGAGGATGAGCAGCAGCCCGGTGAAGAACGTGGGCAGGGCATAGCCGGCGAAGGCGATGGTGCTCGCGATCTGGTCGAAGATCGAGTAGGGCCGCGTCGCCGCATACACCCCGACCGGCAGCGCCACGAGCAGCGCCAGCACCTGCGAGGCGCCGATCACCACCAGCGTGACCGGCAGCCGCTGCAGGATCAGCGTGTCGACGTCGACCCGGCTGGCGAAGGAATATCCCCAGTCGCCCACCAGCATCGAGCCGAACCAGCGCAGGTAGCGCGTGGCGATCGGGTCGTCCAGCCCGAACTGCGCGCGCAGGTTGGCGCGAATCTCGGGCGGCACGTTCGGGTTGGCCGCCAGCTCCTCGAACGGGTCCCCCGGCGCGAGCGCGAGGATGGTGAACAGCACCACGCTGATGCCGATGATGCTCGGCACCGCGATGGCGAGGCGCCGCAGCAGGTACTGCCACATGGCGGGGCTCGCGCCGGCCTAGCGCCTCAAGCGTCCTTGTACCAGTCGCGCAGGTTCCACAGGTCGTTGTCCCAGCCCGAGAGCGGCGCCTGCAGCCGGTGCACCGCCGCCGAGACGCGCGGGCGGTACGCCACCGGGATCACCACCTGGTTCTCGATCACGAGCTCGTTCAGGCGCACGAACATCGCGGCGCGCTTGACCGGGTCGAGCTCGCCCTCGGCGGCGCGGAACACGCGGTCGTACAAGTCGCTCTTCCAGCGCGTGATGTTGCGGCCCTGCCACTTGTTGTCCCTGCTCGCCCCCTCCCAGGAGCAGAACTGGTTCATGAACCGCTCCGGGTCGGGCTGCGGCATGGTGGTGGTGTACATCTGCAGGTCGGTGTAGAACTTGGTGTAGGTGTCCGGGTTGGCGACATCGGACGAGAAGTACACCGACGCGGTCACCGCCTTCACCTCGATGTCGATGCCCGCCTTCTGGCAGGCCTGCTTGACGATCGCCTGGCACTTCTGCCGCGGCTGGTTGATCGAGGTCTGGAAGACAAATTTCAGCTTCTTGCCGTCCTTGGCGCGGATGCCGTCGGCGCCGCGCTTCCAGCCCGCGGACTCGAGCAGCGCGTTCGCCTTGTCCACGTTGAACTCCCACTTCGTGCTCTTGGAGCGGAAGCGCTCGGGGTTGTTGAGAAAATTGGCGGTCGCCAGCCCGGTGCGGCCGTAGATGTTGTCCTCGATGCCCTTGCGGTCCACCAGCAGGTTGAGCGCCTGGCGCACCGCCGCCTCGGCGAGGATCGGGTGGGCGGTCTTGAGGCTGGAGCGCTCGCCGTCCACCTCCTTCCACGGGTCGGTGAAATTGAGCTGCATGTGCTCGATGTTGGCGCCGTGCGTGATCGTGGCGCGGCCCTTGCCCCCCGCCTCCAGGCGCTTGAGGATCTCGTCCTCGACCTGCAGGTTCCAGGCATAGTCGTATTCGCCCGTCTGCAGCACCGCGCGCGCCGCCGACACCGCGTCGCCGCCGCCCTTGAACTCGATGGAATCGAAATGCGGGCGGGTGGGCAGGTGGTAATTCGGATTCAGCTGGCCGCGCACGATGTCGCCGGGCTTGAAGTCGGCGAACCGGTAGGCGCCCGTGCCGACCGGCCTGAGGTTCGTCGGCGCCTCGCGCGACTTGGCGCCGCGGAAGCCCTCGTACAGGTGCTTCGGGATGATCATCCCCACCGTGCCGACGAACGGGTCGGCCCAGTACGGCGTCGGCTTGGGAAACAGCACCCGCACCGTGTGGCTGTCCACCTTCTCGACCTTGATGTCCTTGTAGCTACCGCTGCTGGTGGCGGCAGTGGCGGGATCGGCGGCGAACTCCCAGTTGAAGACCACGTCGTCCGCCGTGAAGGGCCGGCCGTCGTGCCATTGCACGTCGCGCTTCAGGCGCCAGGTGACCGAGCGGCCGTCGCTCGACAGGCCCCCGTTTTGCACGCTCGGCACCTCAGCGGCCAGCATCGGCACGAGGTTGCCGTCGGGGTCCCAGCCCGCGAGCGGCTCGTAGAAGATGCGCGAGGCCTCCTGGTCCTTGGTGCCGACCGCGAAATGCGGGTTGATGAGCGTCGCGGCCTGCCACCACAGCACCTTGAGCGCGCCGCCGCCGCCGCGGCGCGCGGGCTTGTAGGCCGACGCCGGCTGCGCGTGGGCGATCCCCGACAGCGCGAGCAGCTGGGTGGCGAGCGGGGCGGTAATGCCCACCGTGGCGA
>VGIA01000125.1 GCA_016868105.1 Betaproteobacteria bacterium
GGCCGCCACCATCACGTCCGGAAAGACCGCGACCGAGGTTACCGGCGCGAGGTCCTTCTCGAGATCGTACTGCAGGTTCCTGTAGGCCGTGACCGCCACCGACAGGTGCACGGGCGCCAGCAGCACGGTGTAGCCGTCGTTCGGCGACTTGGCGGCAAGGGTCGCGCCGATGGTGCCGCCGGCGCCGCCGCGGTTGTCGATGACGAACTGCTGGCCGAGCATCTGCGAGAGCTTGGCCGAGAGCGGGCGCGCCACGGTGTCGGTGCCGCCACCGGGCGGGAAGGGGACGATCACCTTGACCGGCTTCGACGGCCAGTCCTGCGCCTGCGCCGCGCTGGCGGCAAGCGCAAAGAGCGTCGGGAGCAGCAATCGGGGAATGCGCATCGCGAACCTCCAATGCCCTGCCCTATCTTAATGCGGGCGCACAGGCGTGAAAATCGGCTAACGGCGGCGAGGCCGCATGGATCGCAGATCCTTCACCAAGTCCGGAGGTGCGCCCTCGCGCGCCTGCCTTCAGCGAGGAAGGTCTCCAGATGCTCCCGCAGCAGCCGATGCAGGAGCAGGTGCTCGGGCCGGCGCCGCTCGTAGCGGACCGTGTGCGCCGGCGCGGCGCGCGCCGCCCACGACTACCCGGTCCCCGGCCGGTAGCGCGGGCTCGGGCAGCGGCCCGACGCCGGCGCGATCAGGCCGCCACCACCGAAGGCAGCCCGGCGAGCGCCATGGCGAGCTCGTTCTCGTCGTAGTGCTGATCGGTGAGCTTGCCGGCGAAGTAGTCCGTGTACGCCTGCATGTCGAAGTGGCCGTGCCCGCACAGGTTGAACAGGATGGTGCGCGAGACCCCCTCGGTCTTGCAGCGCAGCGCCTCGTCGACGGCGCCCTTCACGGCGTGGTTCGCCTCTGGCGCGGGCAGGATGCCTTCGGCGCGCGCGAACTGCACGCCGGCCGAGAACACCTCGGTCTGAGTGTAGGCCTTCGCCTCCAGCAGGCCCAGCTCCTTGCAGTGCGACACCATCGGCGCCATGCCGTGGTAGCGCAGGCCCCCCGCGTGGAAGCCGGGCGGCGTGAAGGTCGAACCGAGCGTGTGCATCTTCACCAGTGGCGTCAGGTGCCCGGTGTCGCCGAAGTCGTAGGCGTACTTGCCGCGCGTCAGCGACGGGCAGGCCGCGGGTTCGATCGCGACCACCCGCACCCTCCGGCCGCCGCGCAGCTGCGCGCCGATGAACGGGAAGGCGATGCCGGCGAAGTTCGATCCGCCGCCCGTGCAGCCGACGATCACGTCCGGATAGTCGCCCGCCATCTCCAGCTGCGCCATCGCCTCCTGGCCGACGATGCTCTGGTGCATGAGCACGTGGTTCAGCACCGAGCCCAGCGCGTACTTGGTGTCGTCGTGGGTCGCCGCCACCTCGACCGCCTCGGAAATCGCGATGCCGAGGCTGCCCAGGTGGTCCTTGTTCTGGGCCAGGATCGCCCGCCCCGACTGCGTCTCCTGCGACGGCGAGGCGACGCACGTCGCGCCGTAGCTCTCCATCAGCGCGCGCCGGTAGGGCTTCTGCTGGTAGGACACCTTCACCATGTAGACCTTGATCTCCAGCCCGAACAGCGCGCCGGCGAAGGCGAGCGAGGAGCCCCATTGGCCGGCGCCGGTCTCGGTGGTGATCTTCTTCACCCCGGCCTCCTTGTTGTAGAACGCCTGCGGCACGGCGGTATTGGGCTTGTGGCTGCCCGCGGGGGAGACACCTTCGTACTTGTAGTAGATCCTGGCCGGGGTCTGCAGCGCCTTCTCCAGGCGCCGCGCGCGGTACAGCGGCGAGGGCCGCCACTGACGGTAGATCTCACGCACCGGTTCCGGGATCTCGATCTCGCGCTCGGTGCTGACCTCCTGGAGAATGAGCGCCATCGGGAACAGCGGCGCGAGATCGTCGGGTCCCACCGGCTGCCTGGTGCCCGGATGCAGCACCGCCGGCGGCGGCGCCGGCAGGTCGGCCGCGATGTTGTACCAGCGCTTCGGGATCCTCGATTCGTCGAGGACATACTTCACGGTGTCGTTCATGGGCCCCTCCTTCCCGTGAGTAAGGCTACCATGGTTCGCGGAGTTTCATCCGCTAACTTGTTCCACATCAAGACAATCGCGCTCGGCGGCGTCGATCTCCTGCGCACGGGCGGCCGCGTCCCAGGCCGCCACGTCGCGCGCCACGAGCGCCTCGTACCCGCCCGCGAGGCGGATCGCGTGCACATGCGTATGTGAAACACGGATCGGCGCGGCCACGGTGGCGCGCGCGTTACCCCAGACTGGCGGCCCGTGGGCATCGCGCCCGGCGCGGTGACCGCGCTGCGCTGAGAAATCGGGGTCTGTCCCCGATCATTGCCGCCTACTGGCCGATCGGAGTGGCTCGCGCCTCGGCAACCAGTACCTCTATTCCGGCACCGGTGAGGGCCCTCAGAAACGCCGCGAGCGCGGCCTTGTCCTGCGGCGACAGCCCGAGGGGTGCCAGGAGTGGACTTTTCCCCGGGTTGTCGAGGCCACCGCGGTCGTAGAATTCGATCACCGCTTCGAGGGTCGGCAGCGACCCGTCGTGCATGTACGGGGCGGTCAGCGCGACGTTCCGCAGCGACGGCGTCTTGTAGGCCCAGCGATCCTTCGGCTCGAGCGTGATTTCGTAGCGGCCGAGGTCCTTCGCCGGTGGTTCAGAAAAAGACTCGACCGTACGTCGATCGAGCTCGGCATGTACGCCGGGCGCGATCTCCACGCGCGTGTGCTCCGCCGTCTCGAACGTGCGTCGCCAACCCACGCCCGTGTTATGAAAGCCGTGGTCGGTGAAGAGGGCGTGCTTCGCGCCGAGCGCGTGGCATGCGGCGCAGCGTGCCTTGGAGGAAAAGAGTTCGAATCCGCGCCGCTCGGTCTCGCTCAAGGCGTTCGCCTCGCCGCCGTAGCGCCAGCGATCGAAGCGCGAGGCGCCGGCGACGAGCGTGCGCTCGTAGGCGGCGATCGCCCGGCCGAGGCGTTCTCCCGATACGCCCCTGCCGCCGAACGCCGCTTCGAAAAGTCCCCGGTAGTCTTCAAGGCCGCGCAGACGCTCGATGACGAAGCCGATCGAGGGATTGCCCATTTCGTTGCCGGCCAGTAGCGGTCCCCAGACCTGGTCTTCGAGCGAGAACTCGCGCCCGTCGTGGAAGAGCCGCTCCTGCCAGGCGACATTGAGCAGGGTGGGCGCGTTGCGCCGCACGCTGCGCCCCTCGACGCCGACGGAAGTCGCGAGTTCATGGGCAGTGAATCCCTGCTCCGGCACATGGCACATGGCGCAGGACATGGTGTTGTTCGGCGAGAGCCGTCGGTCGAAGAAGAGCTTGCGGCCGAGCGCCACCTTTGGCGCTGTCTGCGGATTGTCCTCAGGCACCGCAAGCGCAGGCAGGCCAAGCGGCGACCCGGGCGGGGCGGGCGCCGGCGAGCAGGCCGCAAGCGCAACCACCAGCGCGAAGACCAGCCGCATCAGCGGCGCGCGTCTTCCTCCATCACGAGCGAGCGGATGTCGTTCAGCATCGCTTCCGGATGAAGGAACGCGGTGGAATAGATCTCGCGCACGCGGCCATCGCGATCGATGAGAAACAGCTTCAGCAGGTGACTGATCGTGCGCGTGGGGCGGCCGCCTGCGTCGCGCTCAATCTCGATTTCCTGGCCGAAGCCTTCGAGGATCGGCCGCAGTTCGCGCATCGAGCGCGTGGTGAGAAAGTGCCAGGGCAGCGGGCCCGCCGCGGCGGCGTGCCGGCCGCCGTAGGCCTGCATGGACTGGTGCGTGTCGTTGAGCGGGTCAAACGAAAGCGAAACAAACCGAGCGCGGCCGTGCAGGCGCGGCTCGGCGAGGATGCGTGTCTTGATCTCCACGCCAGTCTCGTAGGCGAGCGCGCAGCCGGTAGGCTCCGTGCAGTAGGTATAGACGAGCGAAAGCAGCGTGACCCGGCCATGCGTGTAATCCGAAAACCGGTGCCGCCTGCCGTTGGCGCCGATCACCTCGCCGTCGGGCGCGCGGTCGATGACGTGCAGCGCATAGGATCCGGCCGGCGGCGGAGTGTAGTCCATGGCTGGACGTACCGCCGCGGGTCGATGCTCGGCGCGATGCGCGAACGCCACGCCGCAGAAAAGAAAGAGCGCGGCGAGCCCGAGGTTCGCCGCGCTCCGCAACCGCATCACGACCGTCTCAGCTTTTCGGGGCGCCCTTGGCGCTGAACTTCATGTGGTGTGCGCGGCCGAGCTTCTCCTTGTTGAAGTCGATGCGCCACTGCTCCTTCAGCTCCTTGCCGTCCCAGTGAAACAGCGCGAGGAACTGCTCGTTGTCCTCGCCCTTCTTGTCCCAGTTGGCGAGCAGCGAGCTGGTGATATAGACGCGCTTGCCGTCCCAGCTCTGCGAGATCATGTTGATCTGCTTGCCGGTTTTCTTCGTGTAGGTCTCCTTCGGCGCCTCCGGGTTGGAGAGGTCGAAGTAGCGCGTCAGGCCGTCCATGAAGGTGTTGACCCAAAGCCCCTTGCCGTCGGCCGTGATCGAGATATCGACCGGCAGCGGGATCTTTGCCGGATCGCCGATCGTCGCCACGTCCTTCGCCGCCCAGCCGCCCTTGCCATCGGGTTTGATGAGCCAGATCTTGGAAGTGAGCGCCGTGGCGGTGACGGCCCAGTTGTCCTTCGGGTTGAGCGACCAGCGGATCTCGAGCGGCGAGCCGGGCACGTTCATGATCTGCTTCGGCTTCATCGCCTTGAGGTCCCAGGCGACCATCGTGGTGCCGAAGCGTTTCATCGCCTCGCCGTCCTTCACCAGCTTGCCCATGTCCATCATGTAATTGTTCCAGCCGGTGAAGCTGGAGGTGAGCAGCACGTTCTTCTGCGGATTGATCGCGAGGTCGTAGCCATAACCGTCGCCTTTCACGCCGCCGATCTCACCCAGGGGCATGTCGTGCCTGGCGACGAACCCGCCCTTGTTGTTGTAGATCGCGATCCCGGTGACGCCGCCGTGATCCTTCGAATTGGACAGCGCCTGGATCATCATCCGGCCCGGCAATGCATAAAAGGTGTGCGGGCCGACCAAACCGGTCTTCTTCGCCAGATCGTCGATCGTCTTCACCCGCTTCGGCTTTGCCGGATCGCTGCCAACGTCGAAGATGTGGATCTTCGAATTGTCGAGCCCGCCGGCCCACAGATGCTTGCGGTCGTCGGTGAAGCCCATGTGGTGCGCTTCGCCGCGCCCGCCGACCGACAGCGTGTGCACCACCTTGCCGAAGCTCTTCGACTTCGGATTGACATCGACCGTGACCAGCTTGTCCGAGCCGTCGCCGACGCCCTCGGCGCCGAGCGTCCAGACATGAACGAAATCCTCCTGACCCTTGATCAGCCGGGTGGTGTAGGGCGAGTTACAGGTCTCATCGGCAAGGGCAGGCACTGCGAATGCAGTCGCGACCACGGCCGCGATCATGGATCTGCGGTATTGCGTCAAGGCGGTCCTCCTCAGGTTGGGTTGTCCCACGGCAATCCTAGCACCGATTCTTCAGTCG
>VGIA01000126.1 GCA_016868105.1 Betaproteobacteria bacterium
ATTCTCCGGCAGCGGGAAGGCGTAGGTTTCCTCGTACCAGTCCGGCTGGGCGGCCTGGGCACTGCCTGACAGCAGCAGCACGGTGCCGGCCAGGACCAGGCCAACCGAGAGCGTGATGCAGACGGCCAGCATGACGAAGGCAAGAAAGTCGGCCAGCGCGAGCCGGGCCGAAGACGCCAACTGCGTGTCGTGGGTTTTCATGGGATGGCATTTCAGCCGCCGGGCAGGGCACGGCACGGGCCCGCTGCAGGCAAGACGGCGAAGAAATCTGGCAATCTGCGGGCACGAGGGTTTTCGCCCGTTTCGGCCCCGCCCCTTGGGATATAGTCGCCGCCGACCGATCCCCATGCGCCGCATCGCCATCGTCGAGGATGACCCGGCCATCCGCGCCAACACCGCGGAGGCGCTGCGCAAGCACGGCTTCGAGGTCGCCGCCTATGCCGGCCGAACCCAAGCGCTGGCGGCGCTGCGCTCCCGCCTGCCCGAACTGGCGCTCATCGACATCGGGCTGGGCGACGACGTGGACGGTGGATTCTCCCTGTGCCGCGAGCTGCGCGCGCTGTCGGCCACGCTGCCCATCATCTTTCTTACCGCGCGCGACAGTGATTTCGATGTTGTTTCCGGGCTGCGCCTGGGGGCGGACGACTATCTCACCAAGGACACCAGCCTGCCGCACCTGCTGGCGCGCATCGGCGCGCTGTTCCGTCGCGCCGAGTTGTCGCGCGAGCCCCAGCAGGTGGAGGAGAAGCTGGAGCGCGGCGCGCTGGCGCTGGACCTCAAGCGCTTCACGGTGGCGTGGAACGGCAGGGCGGTGGAACTCACGCTCACGGAGTTCTGGATGGTGCACGCGCTGGCGCGGCATCCGGGGCATGTGAAGAACCGCGAGCAATTGATGAGCGAGGCGCAACTGGTGGTGGACGACGCGACGGTGACCTCGCACGTGAAGAGGATCCGGCGCAAGTTTCAGGCAGTGGATCCGTCCTTCGACCATATCGAGACTGCCTACGGCATGGGCTATCGCTGGAAATCACCATGAGACGACTTGGCCTGCGCGCGAAACTCGCGCTGGTGTCGCTGGTGCTCCTGGTGCTGCCTTGGGCGGGCGTGCTGTATGTCAACGAGATGGAGCGGGTGCTGCTGGGTGGCCAGGAGCGCAACCTTCTTGCGACGGCACGCGCCGTCGCCACCGCGCTGCATGACCGCCCGCAACTGCTCAACGCCGCGCCGGTGCGCGACGATCCGCTGCGCCGCGAGGCGGAAGCCGAACTGCAGCGCCTGGCCGAACGCGCGCTGGAACGGCCATCGGAGCAGATCGTCCTTGAGCGCGAGCAGGCCATCCTGGAACGCCAGCAGGCGTTGGTCGCGCGCGCTGCGCAGGAGGACATCGCCGCGATCCTGAAGGGTGTGGAGCGCACCGAATCGCGCATCTGGGTGGTGAACCGGCGCTACCAGGTGCTGGCGCTCGCCGGCAGCCTGAAACGCCCGCTCCCCGCGCCGGAGGAATCGGGCGTACGGCGCGCCTGGCGGGGGATGGTGAACCTGCTCATCCAGCGCCCGAGTGAAGAGTTTGCCGAGGCGGTCCCGGAGGACGCGCTCGCCAGCGGGCGCGACATCGGGGCTGCGCTTCAGGGGGCGCCCGGGACACGGGCGCGGCGCACGCCGGACGGGCGTGCAGTCGTGATGTCCGCGGCCAGCCCGATCTGGAACCGGGACCAGGTGGTGGGGGCAGTGGTGGTCGAGGAGACCACCAATCCGGTCGCCACGTTGCGCAGTGAGGCGCTGGAGCGACTGCTGGTACTGACGCTGACGGTGTTCGCGGGCGCGGCGGCGGTACTCATCGCCTGGGCGACACGACTGTCGATGCGCATCCGGCGCTTGCGCGACGAGGCGGAGTCGGCGATCGACGCGCGCGGCCGCTTCGCCAGGCTCGCCTCAGGGTCGGACGCGGGCGATGAAATCGGCGATCTGTCGCGCAGCTTCTCGGCGGTGCTGGGCAGGCTCGCGCAGCACCATACCTACCTGCAGAGCATGGCCGGGCGCCTTTCGCATGAGTTGCGGACGCCCATCGCGGTGGTTCGTTCTTCGCTCGAGAACCTGAAGCTTGCTCCGACCCCGCATGAGAGCCGCACCTACGTCGAGCGCGCGGAGGAGGGTCTGGCGCGCCTGTCGAGAATCCTGGAGCGCATGAGCGAGGCGAGCCGCCTGGAGCAGAGCCTGTCGACCACGACGCGCGAGAAGTTTGACGCCGTGCCGGTGCTGCGCGGTAGCGTCGAGGGCTACCGCCTGGCTTATTCCCCAAGGGTCTTCGAGTTGGACCTGTCGGCCAATCCCGTGATGGTGGAAGGGGCGCCGGACCTGTTGGCGCAGATGCTGGACAAGCTGGCGGAGAACGCGGCGGATTTTGCGACGCCGGGCACGCCGGTGCGCATTGCGCTCGCCATGGCCGAGGGCAAGGCGAGGATCACGGTGGACAACGAAGGCCCACCCATACCGGATGCCGTGAAGGACACGCTGTTCGGCTCGATGGTGTCCGGCCGCGCCGGAGGGTCCGGGACCGATCCCCACCTTGGTCTGGGCCTGTATGTGGCGCGCCTGATCGCGGAGTACCACGGTGGCAGCGTCGCCGCCGAGAATCTGCCGCGCGGCGTCCGGGTCAGCGTGATGCTGCCGTAAAATTCCATCCTTGCTTCCCCGAGATTCCCGTTCGGAAACCATCGACCTCCTGGTCGTCGGCGGCGGTATCAACGGCGCAGGAATCGCGCGCGACGCCGCTGGCCGCGGCCTGTCGGTCATGCTGGCGGAGAAGGACGACCTGGCTTCGGCGACCTCGTCCTGGTCCTCGAAGCTGATCCACGGTGGCCTGCGTTATCTCGAGCAATACGAGTTCCGGCTGGTCGCCGAGGCGCTCGCTGAGCGCGAGGTGCTGCTCAAGGTGGCGGCGCACCTGGTCTGGCCGGCGCGCTTCATCATGCCGCACGTGCCCGGGTTGCGGCCGCGCTGGGTGATCCGCGCCGGCCTGTTCCTCTATGACCACCTTTCGCGCCCCGCCAGCCTGCCGGGCTCGCACGCGGTGCGCCTCGACGCGCCGCCCTACAACGCGGGCCTGAACGAGCGCATGAAGCACGGCTTCATTTATTCCGACTGCCGGGTGGACGACGCCCGCCTGGTCCTCGCCAATGCGCTCGATGCGCAGGCGCGCGGGGCGCGTGTCCTGACGCGCACCGAGTGCGTCTCGGCCAGGCGCGAAGGCGGGCTGTGGAGCGCGAAGCTGTCAAACGGCGAGAACGTGAGAGCCCGCGCGGTGGTCAACGCCGCCGGCCCCTGGGTGAAGGGCGTGCTGAACGGCTGCCTCGGACAGGCATCGCAAGACAGGGTGCGTCTCGTGAAGGGTAGCCACATCATGCTGCCCAGGCTCTACGACGGCGAGCACGCCTTCATCCTGCAGAACGATGATCGCCGCGTGGTGTTCATGATTCCCTACGGCGGCTTGCATACGCTGGTGGGCACCACCGACGTGCCGCAGGACAACGAGGACGAATTGCCGCGCGCGACGGACGAAGAGGTGACCTACCTGTGCCGCGCGGTGAACCGCTACCTGAAGAAGGCTGCGCGGCCGGAGGATGTGGTCTGGCGCTACGCCGGCCTGCGGCCGCTGTACGACGATGGGTCGGATGATCCTTCGGCGGTGACGCGGGATTACACCCTGCGGGTCGACGACGAGCGGGGCGCGGCACCGGTGCTCTCGGTGTTCGGCGGCAAAATCACGACTTTCCGGCGCCTGGCTGAGCATGCGCTGGAGAAGCTGGCGCCTTATTTCCCCGGCCTTAAACCCGCATGGACCAGCGGCCTGCCGCTGCTCGGCAGCGATTTCGGCGGCGCCTCGCGCACCGAGGCGCGGGACGCTTTCTTCCAGGCCTATGCCCGCGTTCCGCAGTACATCCTGCGCGGCATCTTCCGCCGCCACGGCGCGCAATCGCCGGCGGTGGTCGGCGATGGCGACCTGGGCGAGGAATACGGTGCCGGGCTCACCGCGCGTGAAGTACTCTGGCTGAAGGACCGCGAGTGGGCGCGCAGCGCCGAGGACGTGCTGTGGCGGCGCACCAAAGCCGGCCTTCTCATGACCGAAGCGCAGCGGGCCCGCGTTCAGGCCTTGATGGGTGCCTGATGCTGCCGCTTGCCGAATTACGCGGTGCCGGCCGGTTGAAGGGACTGCTGTTCGACATCGACGACACGCTTACCACCGGCGGCACCCTGACGGCGCAGGCCTACGGCGCCATGGAGCGCTTGAAGCGCGCCGGGCGCCTCGTGGTGCCGATTACCGGGCGCCCGGCGGGCTGGTGCGACCACATCGCGCGCATGTGGCCCGTGGACGCGGTGGTGGGGGAGAACGGCGCGTTTTACTTTGCCTATTCGGGCGGGCGCCTGCACAAGCGCTACATGGACGATGCGGCGACGCGCGCAGCGCAGCGCGCGCGCCTGAGCGCCGTTGCGCAGCGCATCCTCGAGGCGGTGCCCGGATGCGCCATCGCTTCGGACCAGGCCTACCGCGAAACCGACCTCGCGATCGATTTCTGCGAAGACGTGCCCGCACTCGGCCTGGAGGCGGCGACGCGGATCCGGGACCTGATGCTGGCCGAGGGGATGGCGGCCAGGGTCAGCTCCATCCACGTCAACGGCTGGTTTGGCGCCTACGACAAGCTGGCGATGACCAGGCTGCTGCTGGCCGAATGTTTCAAGCTGGATCTGAGCGCCGCCAAGGCCGAGCTTGCATTCGCCGGCGATTCGCCCAACGACGAGCCGATGTTCGGCTTCTTCGACCACTCCGTGGGCGTGGCCAATGTCCGGCGCTTCTCGGAGCAACTCGACGCCGCGCCGAAATACGTCACCCGCGCCGAAGCGGGCGCGGGCTTCGCCGAGCTGGCAGCGCACCTTCTGCAGGGTTCAGGCTGATGGACTGGTGGCCGGCCTACCTCGTCATCGGCGCGATGGCGGGCTTCCTGGTCGGGCTGCTCGGGATTGGCGGTGGCATGGTCATGGTGCCCATGCTGGTGTTCGTATTCACCGCCTAGGGCTTCCCGCTCGAGCACCTGATGCACCTGTGGCTTGCGACCTCGATGGCGACCATCCTGTTAACTTCCCTGGCCTCGGTGGGTGTGCACCACCGCCACGGCGCGCTGGACTGGCGGTGGCCAGGACCACGGCGCCAGGGGTCACCGCCGGCGAGGCCTTTCTTTCCATCGTCTACCTGCCGGCGATGGCGTTCATTGTCGCCACCAGCGTGCCGCTGGCGCCGCTGGGCGCGCGCCTTGCGCACCATCTGCCGGTGAAGCCGCTGCGCATCCTGTACGCGCTCACGCTGCTCGTGCTCGCGCTGCGCATGGCCAGGACGGTCTAGTCAGGTCTCATAGTCCGCGATCCAGTGCTCCTGGGCGAGCGGGTCGACGATGGCGCGCGTCTGCGCGTGCGCTGGATGCTTGTGGTATGCGGCGAG
>VGIA01000127.1 GCA_016868105.1 Betaproteobacteria bacterium
CTGTTCCCCGGCAACACGGCCCTCACCGATTGCACCGAGCTGCCCAGGGGCGCCTTCACCAACTACCGGTGGGTGAAGAAGCGGTTCGAGCGCGTGGAGGAGTTCCAGGCCGCCGAGGGCACCGTGGTCTACAACTACGGCACGCCGCGCGGGCAGTGGGCCGACGGCGGACCGGTCGAGGGCATCCGCTACATCGATCGCTTCCTCATCAAGGGCGGCAGGATCCCGGAGCAGAAGGTCTGGAACGACCTCGCCGTGGCCGCGGCCCAGCGCAAGGGAAGCTGACGTGGCCAATCCGTACATCCACAGGCAGATCGAGCGGGTGCCGGCGAAGCTGGTGGCGGCGGCGAAACGCTTCCCCGCCGCGATCCTCGCCGACGTCGGCGGCCGCCGCGGCACGCTGGGCGGCCGCATCCAGGGCCTCGCCAAGGCGATGAAGGTCGCCGGTCCCGCGTTCACGGTCGAGGTCCGCCCGGGGGACAACCTGATGATCCATGCCGCGCTGATGCTGGCCAAGCCGGGCGACGTCATCGTGGTGGACGGCAAGGGGGATCTGTCCTGCGCGCTCACCGGCGGCCTGATGGCGGCACACGCGAAAGCCGCCGGCATCGCGGGCTTCGTCATCGACGGCGCGGTGCGCGACACCGAGGAGTGCGCGCGGGGCGATTTCCCCATCTTCGCCGCCGGCTGCAACCCGAATGGCCCGACCAAGGGGGTTGCGGGCTGGATCGGCATTCCGGTGGCGCTGGCCGGCACGCCGGTGAACCCCGGTGACCTGATCGTGGGCGACGCCGACGGCGTGGTCGTGGTGCCGCGCGAACTGGCTGCGGAGATCGTCGGCGCCGCCCAAGCCAAGATCGACAGCGAAAAGGCCCGCATCGAGGAGATCCGCCAGGGCAGGCTGCTGCCCGGCTGGCTGCCCGGCGTGCTGCGCGGCGCCGGGGTGCTGGGGGCGAAGGAACAGCTGTAGCTAGGCGCCCTTGGCCCTGGTCATGAAGACCAGGCGCTCGAACAGGTGCACGTCCTGCTCGTTCTTGAGCAGCGCGCCGTGCAGCGGCGGGATGATGGTCTTCCTGTCCTTGGCGCGCAGCGCCTC
Organism: Betaproteobacteria bacterium; assembly: GCA_016868105.1. Taxonomy (GTDB): domain Bacteria; phylum Pseudomonadota; class Gammaproteobacteria; order Burkholderiales; family SG8-39; genus RBG-16-66-20. The sequence goes on from VGIA01000127.1 coordinate 1,097, forward strand.
CGGCGGGATGTCCTCGGCGAGCAGCAGCTTCAGCCAGTCCAGCAGCTCGGAGGTGGAGGGCTTCTTCTTCAGCCCGGGCACCTCCCGCACCTCGAAGAACACCTCCATCGCCTCCTTGAGGAGCGACTTCTTCAGCGCCGGGTAGTGCACCTGCACGATTCTCTCCATCGTTTCCTTGTCCGGGAAGCGGATGTAGTGGAAGAAGCAGCGGCGCAGGAAGGCGTCGGGCAGCTCCTTTTCGTTGTTCGAGGTGATGAACACGATCGGCCGGTTCTTCGCCTTGACCAGTTCCCGGGTCTCGTAGACGTAGAACTCCATCCGGTCCAGTTCGCGCAGCAGGTCGTTCGGGAACTCGATGTCGGCCTTGTCCACCTCGTCGATCAGCAGCACGCAGGGCTGGTCCATGGAAAACGCCTGCCACAGCGTGCCCTTGACGATGTAGTTGTTGATGTCCTGCACCCGCAGGTCGCCCAGCTGTGAGTCGCGCAGGCGGCTGACCGCGTCGTACTCGTACAGGCCCTGCTGCGCCTTGGTGGTGGACTTGATATGCCACTCCAGCAGCGGCACGCCGAGGGTCTTGGCCACCTGCACGGCGAGCATCGTCTTGCCGGTGCCGGGCTCGCCCTTGACCAGCAGGGGCCGCTGCAGGGTGATGGCGGCATTCACCGCCAGGGTCAGGTCCTCGGTGGATACGTACTCATCGGAGCCGGAAAAGCGCATCTCGTTCCTTGGCGGGAATTTTCTGGGAAAGCCCATTATAAACGCCCGGTTATCAAAACCGGCCCTGAAGGGGTTTGTCGATCCGCTGTCGAAGAGGGACATCGAGGAGCTCTCGGCCTGGTTCGCCAGCCGGCAGTCCTCGCTCAGTTCCAAGCGCTGGCCCTCTTCTCGAGGCAGCCAGGGTAAAGCCCGGCCTCCGGACCCGGTGCCGCGTCGGACTAAACTTCGGCTGGCTTCGTCTTGCCGCGAAACTCGCACAGGTCCCGGATGGCGCAGTGGGGGCATTTCGGCTTGCGCGCGAGGCATACGTACCGGCCGTGAAGGATCAGCCAGTGGTGCGCGTTCATGAGGAACTCCGGGGGCGTGAACTTGAGCAGCTTCCGCTCGACTTCCAGCGGGTCCTTGCCGGGGCCCAGGCCGGTGCGGTTGGCGACGCGGAAAATGTGCGTGTCCACCGCCATGGTCGGCTGGCCGAAGGCGGTGTTGAGGACCACGTTGGCGGTCTTGCGGCCCACCCCCGGCAGGCGTTCCAGCGCCTCGCGGTTCTGCGGCACGGCGCCGCAGTGCTGCTCCAGGAGCCGCTTGGAGAGCGCGACCACGTTCTTCGCCTTGGTGCGGTAAAGGCCGATGGTCTTGATGAAGTCCCTGAGCTTTTCCTCGCCCAGCGCCGCGATCGCCTGCGGCGTGCTCGCCACCCTGTAGAGCTTCCCGGTGGCGAGGTTCACCGACTTGTCGGTGGCCTGCGCCGAGAGCACCACGGCCACCAGCAGCTCGAACGGGGAGCGGTAGACGAGCTCGGTCCTGGGCTCCGGGTTGGCCGCCCGCAGCCGTTCGAAGACGGCCCTGCGCTGGTCCGGATTCATCGGCGCTTGGCTTTGGCGCGGTCCAGCGCCGCGGCGATGACCATCCGCCGGCGCGCGCGGTCGGGCGCATGCAGCCGGGCGCTCGCCGCCGCTTCGCGTTGCCTGCGCGCCCCGAGGCGCAGCTTGGCGGCGCGCGCCTCGGCGCTGGTCCAGGAATGGCCCGCTGGCGCGGGGACCATCGCGATGCAATCCACCGGGCAGGGCGCGACGCACAACCCGCAGCCGGTGCAGTACGCGGCGATCACGGTGTGCAGCCAGCCTTCCGCGCCGGCGATGGCGTCCACGGGACAGGCCGCGATGCAGCGCGCGCAGCCGATGCAGCGGGCCGGGTCGACCAGGGCGACGCCGGCGCGCTTCATAGCGGATGCAAGCCCCGCCCGGTGTCGCGGGCGAGGTGTTCGTGGGTGACCTTGCCGGCGCGCACCTGGATACCGGTGGCGAGCGCGGGCGAGATTGTGCCCGCGGCCAGCTCGAGCAGGAACGGTAGCGCGGCCCGGGCGAGCGCCTGGCTCGCGGTGAGGGCGCAGGCCGCGGGCATGTTCGGCACGCAGTAGTGCACCACGCCCTCCTCGATGTAGGTCGGGGAGCTGTGGCTGGTGGGGCGCGAGGTCTCGGCGATGCCGCCCTGGTCGATGCCCACATCCACCAGCGCCGAGCCCGGGCGCATGGTGCGCAGCATCGCGCGGGTCACCAGCTTGGGCGACATCCGCCCGGGCACCAGCACCCCGCCGATGAGGATGTCGGCTTGCGCCACCGCCTGCGCCAGGCGATCGGGGCCGACCCGGATGTCGGCCCCTGGGTAGCGTGCCCGCAGGCGCGCCAGGCGCTTGTCCGAGCGCAGGAACACCGTGACCTGCGCGCCGATCCCGTGCGCGACGTGGAGCGCGTTCCCGCCCACGTTGCCCCCGCCCAGGATGACCACCCGCCCGGGGGCAATGCCCTCCAGCCCCGGCAGCAGCAAGCCCGAGCCGCCGCTGTGCTTCTGCAGGCACCAGGCGCCCACCTGCACCGCGAGCCGGCCGGCGATCGCGGACATGGGCGCGAGGATGGGCAGGCTGCCGTCGGACTGGCCGACGGTCTCGAAGGCGACGAAGGTGGCGCCGGAGCCGAGCGCGGCATCCAGCAGTTCGGGTTCGGGGCCGAAATGCTGAAAGCAGAACAGGGTCTGGCCCGGGCGCGGCCTGCGGTACTCCGGCGCCTGCAATTCCTTGACCTTGACCACCAGCGCGCAATCCCACGCCGCGCCGGGCTCGGCGCCCGCGCCGGCGTACTCCGCGTCGCTGATGCCGATGCCGGACCCGGCACCGGGCTCCACCACGACCGAGTGGCCCGCGCCGGCCAGCGCCCGCACTTCGGCGGGGGTGAGCGCGACCCGGAACTCGCCGTCCTTTACTTCCCGGGGTAGGCCGATACGCATTCGGACACCAGGCGCGGTCCGCGGTAGATGAGGCCGGTGTAGAGCTGCACCAGGCTCGCCCCGGCGCCGAAGCGCTCGGCCGCATCGGTGCCGCTCATGATGCCGCCCACGCCAATGATCGGGATCTCGCCCTGCAGCGCCGCGGCCAGTTCGCGCAGCACGCCCAGCGCGCGCGCGCGCAGCGGCGCGCCGGACAAACCGCCTTCCTCGGCGCCGCCAGGAAGGCCCCTCACTTCCTCGCGCGACACCGTGGTGTTGGTGGCGATCACCCCGTCCATGCCGCTGCGGCACAGCACCCCGGCGATGGCGCGCACCGAGTCGCCGTCCAGGTCCGGCGCGATCTTGGGCGCCAGCGCGACCGAGCGGCCATGCTTGTCGCGCAGCGCGTCGCGCTTCGCGCGCAGGCGCGCGAGCAGCGCCTGCAGCGCCTCGGCCGACTGCAGGTCGCGCAAGCCGGCGGTGCTCGGCGAGGAGACGTTGATGGAGACGTAGTGCACGTGCGGGTAGAGCGCCTCGAGGCAGCGCTCGTAGTCCTCGGCGGCCTGCTCGTTGGGCGTGTCCTTGTTCTTGGCGATGTTTACGCCGATGACGGTGTTGCGGCGGGCGCGCTTAAGGTTCTCGACGAAGGCCTCGACGCCGACGCTGTTCAAGCCGAAGCGGTTGATGATCGCGCGCGCCTGCGCAATCCGGAACATCCGCGGCCTGGGGTTGCCTGGCTGCGGCCGCGGCGTGACCCCTCCCAGCTCGATGAAACCGAAGCCCAGCGCGGCGAGCGCCTCCACGTGCTCGGCCTGCTTGTCCAGGCCGGCGGCGAGACCCACCGGATTGCGGAATTCCAGGCCCATGGCGCGCACCGGGCGGTGCGGCGGGCGGCGGATGTTGAGCAGCCCGAGGCGCAGCGGCGCGTCGGCGAGGCCCAGCGTCAGCGAATGCGCGGTTTCCGGGTCGAGCGCGAACAGCAGCGGGCGCGCCAGCGCGTAGAGCATGGCGCTATTGTCCCCGCGGCAAGGTCAAGGGCGCGAGCCGCGCACAGACGCCGGTCCCGGCCGGCACCAGGTGCCACCGACGAAGCCCTCGATGGGCGCAAAGCGCGACTTGTAGGCCATCTTCGGGCTCTCGCGGATCCAGTAGCCCAGATAAAGGTAGGGCAGTCCGAGCGCGCGGCAGGCCTCAATCTGCCACATGACGTTGTAGGTGCCGAAGCTGGCGGCGCGCCGGTCCGGCTCGAAGAAGGTATAGACCGAGGACAGGCCGTCGGGCAGGTAGTCCACGATCGAGACCATCACCAGTTGGCTGTTGTCGCGGAACTCCACCAGGCGCGTGTCGACGCGGCTCTGCAGCAGGAAGTGCG
>VGIA01000128.1 GCA_016868105.1 Betaproteobacteria bacterium
CGGGGCCGGCGAGCTGCGGCCAGTTGCTGCTCGCCTTCGACCTGCTGGGCGTGTTCGACCAGTTCAAGCCGAAGTTCACCAAGCGTTACGCCAACGTGTCGGAGGTGGCGGTGGACGCGCTGCGGCGCTTCGCCGCGGAGGTGCGCGCGGGAAAGTTCCCCGACGCCGACCACTCCTACGGCATGAAGCCCGAGGAGCAGCAACAGCTCGCGATGCTGCTCGATCAGCGCAAGCGCTAGAATTCCCCTCGGACGACCATGAACATTGCCTACCTGAGGCAGGAGTACATGCGCGCCGGCCTCTCCGAGGCGGACGCGCACGCCGACCCGCTAGCACAGTTCGAGCGCTGGATGAAGGACGCCCTCGCCGCGGAGCTGCCGCTCGCCAACGCCATGACCCTCGCCACGGTGTCCGGTTCCGGTGCGCCCGACGCCCGCATCGTGCTGCTGAAGGGCGTGGAGGATGGCGCCTTCGTGTTCTACACCAACTACGACAGCCGCAAAGGTCGCCAGCTGGCCGCCCGTCCCGAGGCCTGCCTGGTGTTCCTGTGGGCGCCGCTGGAGCGGCAGGTGCGCATCCAGGGCCGAGTTGACAAGTTGGCGGCGGCCGAGTCCGAGCGCTACTTCGCCAGCCGCCCGCTCGGCGCCCGGCTCTCGGCGCGCGCCTCTGCACAAAGCGCGGTGGTGCCGGGGCGCGAGGCGCTCGAGCTTGCCGTGGCGGATGAGAAAGCCCGCCATGGCGACAACCCGCCGCGCCCGGCGCACTGGGGCGGCTACCGGGTGCTGCCCTCGCGCATCGAGTTCTGGCAGGGCCGCGAGAACCGGCTGCACGACCGGCTGCAGTACCGCCGCGGCGCATCCGGCTGGACCCTTGAGCGCCTCGCTCCCTGACGCGGTGCTCGCGTTCCTGCGTGCGCAGGGCCTGGCCAGGGCAGACGAGGTTCCCGCGGCCGAGTCGCTCCCCGGCGGGGTGTCGTCGGACATCTGGCGCGTTTCCCTCCGTGGCCGGGACATCTGCGTGAAGAGGGCGCTGGCGCGTCTGCGGGTTGCCCAGGTGTGGGAAGCGCCGGTGGAGCGCAACCGCTATGAATGGCGCTGGATGGAGGCGGCCGCGGCGGCCGTGCCGGGCGCGGCACCCAAGGTGCTCGCACACGACGAGGCCGGCTTCTTCGCCATGGAGTTCCTGGGCTCGCTCCCATTGTGGAAGAACGAGCTGCGCGATGGGCGAGTCGATGCCGACTTCGCCGGCCGCGTCGGCGCCGCGCTGGCCGCGATCCATGCCGCCACGGCGGGACGCGACGCTGTGGCGCAGGCCTTTGCCACCGATGCAAACTTCCATGCCATCCGGCTGGAGCCCTACCTGCTCGCCACCGCCCGCGTCCAGCCGGCGCACGCCGCCGCGCTGCACGCGCTGGCGCGGCGAACCGCGGCCACGCGACTTGCGCTGGTGCATGGCGACGTCAGCCCGAAGAACATCCTGGTGGGGCCATCGGGGCCGGTGTTCCTGGACGCCGAGTGCGCCTGGTACGGCGACCCGGCCTTTGACCTCGCGTTCTGCCTCAACCACCTGCTGCTGAAGTGCCTGTGGCGGCCGCAGCACGCGGATGCGTACCTCGCCTCCTTCGATGCGCTGCGCGTGGCGTATGCGGCTGGCGTGCGCTGGGAACCGGCTGCGGCCGTGGAGGGCCGCGCCGCCTCGCTGCTGCCCGCCCTGCTGCTCGCGCGCGTGGAGGGCAAGTCGCCGGTGGAGTACCTGGAGCGCGAAGAGCACAAGGGGCGCGTGCGCGAGGTCGCCGGCGCGCTGCTGCGCGACGCCCCCACCACCCTCACCCAGGTCAGGCAGGCATGGCAACCATCGTAGATCTCCGCGGCCGCAAGGTCTGGGACTCCCGCGGCCGCGCCACGGTGGAAGCGCAAATCACGCTGAAGAACGGCAAGCAGGGCCGCGCCATCGCCCCCGCAGGCGCCTCCACCGGCGCAGGCGAGGCCAGGAGCATCGAGGTCGCCAAGGCGGTTGCGGCGATCAACGGCCGCATCCGCACCGCCCTCATCGGCAGCGACCCGCGCGACCAGGCGACGCTGGATGCGCGGCTGGTGAAGCTGGACGGCACCGCCGAGCGCAGCCGCCTGGGCGGCAACGCCATCGTGGCCGTGTCGCTCGCCTGCGCGCACGCGGCGGCAGCGGCCGCGCGCAAGCCCCTGTGGCTGCACCTGGCCGGAGCGCGCAAGGTGGCGCTGCCGGTGCCGCAGATCCAGGTCTTCGGCGGCGGCGCGCACGCCGGGGCGCGCGTCGACATCCAGGACTACATGGTGATCTGCACCGGCGCGGGCAGCTTCGCCGAGAGCCTGGACTGGACCGCGGAAATCTACCGCGCCGCCGGCGCCCGGATGGCGCAGAAGGGCGCCCTGCAGGGCGTGGCCGACGAGGGCGGCTGGTGGCCGGAGTTCAAGTCGAACGAGGAAGGCCTGGCCGAGCTCACCGGCGCCATCGCCGATGCGGGCTTCAGGCCCGGGAGCGACGCCGCCATCGCGCTCGATATCGCCGCCAACCAGTTCTACCGCGACGGCCGCTACCGGCTCGCGCTCGAGAACCGCAGCCTCTCGGCCGAGCAGCTGCACGCCATGCTGCTCGCCTGGATCGAGCGCTACCCGATCGTGTCCGTCGAGGATCCCTTCGCCGAGCATGACGCCGAGGCCATGGCCTCGTTCACCCGCACCGCCGGCGGCCGGGTGCAGGTGGTGGGCGACGACTTCTTCGTCACCCGCGCGGCCCGCGTCGCCGCGGCCGCGGCGCAGGGCGCCTGCAACACCGTGCTGCTCAAACCCAACCAGGTCGGCACCCTCACCGAGACCCTCGCCTGCTGGGACGCGGCGAAGGCGGCCGGCTACGGCGCCATCGTCTCGGCGCGCTCCGGCGAAACCGAGGATGTCTCCATCGTGCACCTGGCGGTGGGCTGGGGCGTGCCGCAGCTCAAGGTGGGCAGCTTCGCGCGCTCCGAGCGCATGGCGAAGTGGAACGAGGGCCTGCGCATCGAGGAGGCGCTGGGTTCTGATGCGCTGCCTTATCCGGCTCGCAAACTGTTCCGGCGCTACGGCTTGAGATGAAGATCGTGTTCCACTTCGACGGCAGCCCGGCGCTGCGCGCGCGCCTTGCGTCCATGGGCGTGGAGTTGTGCCCCGAGAGCGACCAAGCCGCCTTCGCCCGCCTGCTGCCCGAGGTGGAAGTCCTCTGGCACGTCCTCAAGCCGGTGACCGCGGGCCTGATCGCGCGCGCGCCGAAACTGCGCCTGGTGCACAAGATCGGCAGCGGCGTGAACAGCATCGATGTCGAGGCCTGCAAGAGGCGCGGCATCGCGGTGTGCAACCTGCCGGGGAGCAACAGCCGCGCCGTGGCCGAGATGACGCTGCTGCTGATGCTCGCCTGCCTGAGGAGGATCCGGGAACTGGATGCCGCGGTACGAAAGCCCGGAGGCTGGCTGCAAGCCTGGAACCTGCAGGACCACTTCGGCGAGCTGGGAGGGAGAACCGTGGGGCTGGTCGGCCATGGCGCCGTGCCGAAGATACTGCAACCGATTCTCGAGGCAATGGGCTGTACAGTTTTTTACTGGTCGAGGTCGGCGCACCGTGACGGAAAATGCGCCGACCTCGAAACCCTGCTTTCGCAATCCGACATCGTGTCCCTGCATATCCCACTCACGCCAGAGACTACCGGAATGGTTGATGCAAGGAAGATGAAGCGTGGATCCATCCTGGTCAACACCGCAAGAGGTGGCCTGGTGAATGAAGCCGGATTGCTCGAAGCCCTGCGCACCGGCCACCTCCGCGCCGCCGGCCTGGACGTGTTCGGCGAGGAACCGGTGAATCCGGCCCATCCCCTGCTCGCCCTGCCCAACGTCATCGCCTCGCCGCACCTTGCCTGGCTCACGCCCGAGACCATCGAGCGCAGCCTGGGGCTGGCGCTGCAGAACGCGCACCGCCTGGAACGCGGCGAAGCGCTGGCGAACCGCGTCGCCTAGGCGATCGGCGAGAGCCCGCGCGCGGTGAGGCGATAGCGCCGGTCGCAGCCGGCCGCGGCGATCTCCGAGTGGGTAACGAGGATCCCGGCGGCCCCCCGGCCCTTCACCTGCTCGCGCAGCAGCGCCAGCACGCCGCGCGCGTGCTCCGGGTCCAGGTTCCCGGTCGGCTCATCCGCCAGCACCAGTCTCGGGTCCCCAACGAGGGCGCGCGCGATGGCCACGCGCTGCAGTTCGCCCCCCGAGAGTTCCCGCGGCGGGCTGGCTTCCCGCCCGGCCAGCCCTACCGAGGCGAGCAGTTCGCCCGCCTTGGCATCGATCTCCGCCTGCGGACGGCCGCGCAGCAGCAGCGGCAGGCCGACGTTCTGCGCCACCGTGAGGTGAGGCAGGACGTGGAAAGCCTGGAACACGAAACCGAACTGCTCGCGCCTGAGCAGCGTGCGCGCATCGTCGTCCATGGCGGCGAGGTCCGCCTCGCCGACCCGCACGCTGCCCTCGTCCGCCGGCTCCAGCCCGGCGATGATGTTGAGCAGGGTGGACTTGCCGATGCCCGACTCACCGACGATGGCGGCGTACTCCCCCTCGCCCAGCTCCAGCGACACGCCCTGGAGCAGGACCCGCGAACCGAAGCGCTTGGAGACGTCCTTGAGGCGGAGCAGGCGAGGGTCCCGTGGTATTTTCCGCTCGGGATTCTATTCGATGCCGCTGTCGACCACCGAGCTTGGCCAAGCCCTGCTGCACCTGGAGCACGGCGACTGGCAAGCGGCGCACGCCATCGTCCAGCGCGACGAGGATTCGATGCTCTCGTGCTGGGCGCACGGCATCGTGCACATTCTGGAAGGCGACCTGGCGAACGCCCGCTACTGGTACGGCGAGGCGAAGCGCCCGTTCCCGGCGGACCCATCCGCAACAAGGGAAATTGGTATCCTCAAGCAGGAGATCGAGAAATGATCAGCGCCGAACAGAACGACCTCATGACCCGCATCGGCCCGGGCACCCCGGCCGGCCGGTTGCTGCGCAACTACTGGCAGCCGGTGGCCCTGGTGGACGAACTCCAGGGCGATCGCCCGGTGCTCGCGCGCACGCTGCTGGGCGAGGACTTCGTCCTCTTCAGGGACGAGCGCGGCCGCTACGGGCTGCTCGACCGGCGCTGCCCGCACCGCCAGGCCGACCTCGCCTATGGGCGCCGGGAGGACGGCGGCCTGCGCTGCGCCTTCCACGGCTGGCTGTTCGACGTCGAAGGCAAGTGCCTGGAGACGCCGGCCGA
>VGIA01000129.1 GCA_016868105.1 Betaproteobacteria bacterium
GCCTGGAGAGTGCGCATCTAGAGCGCGCCACCAGGCGGTAAGATGACGCTGTCAACCGGGACCGACCCTGGGCGTTCAACGATTATGCGAGCGATCCTGCCTGCGGCCCTTGCAGCCCTGTCCCTGGCGGCCTGCCAGTCCGTCCCGACCACCGCGCCGGGCGAAGTCGGGGTCAGCCGGCAGCAGACCATGCTGGTGTCCTCCGGCACGGTCAACCGCAGCGCGGAAAAGGCCTACCGCAAAGTCATCGGCGAGGCACAGCAAAAGGGGCAGCTGAATCGGGACGCGGCGCAGGTGGCGCGGGTACGCGGCATCGCCGCGCGCCTGATCCCGCAGAGCAGGGTGTTCCGACCCGATGCGCTGGGTTGGAACTGGGAGGTGAACGTGATCACCTCGAAGGACGTCAACGCCTGGTGCATGCCGGGCGGAAAGATCGCGTTCTACACCGGCCTGATCGAGCGGCTGCAGGCGACCGACGAGGAGATTGCCGCGGTGATGGGACACGAGATGGCGCACGCGCTGCGCGAGCACGGGCGCGAGCGCGCCTCGCAGGCCGTCGCGCAGGGCATCGGCCTGGTGGTGGTGGGCACCGCGCTTGGCATGGGCGAGCCGGCGATGGAGCTGACGCAACTGGTGCTGGATCTCACCTTCAACCTGCCCAACTCCCGCACCGACGAGATCGAGGCCGATCGCATCGGCGTCGAGCTCGCCGCGCGCGGCGGCTACGACCCGCGCGCAGCGATCACGCTGTGGGAGAAGATGCAGAACGCCGCCAAGGGCCAGCCGCCGCAGTTCCTGTCGACGCACCCGTCCCACGGCACCCGCATTGCCGACCTGCGTCTTTACGCCGCGAAGGTGCTGCCACTGTACGAGGCGACACGCGCAAAACGCTGATTCACTGTGGGATAATCCCAGGCATTGCCACTTTGGATGCATTCGCAGAATCGCATGGGACGCACGCTTTACGACAAGCTCTGGGACAGCCACGTGGTACACGCCGACGCCGACGGCGCGGCGCTGCTGTACATCGACCGGCACCTGGTGCACGAAGTCACCAGTCCGCAGGCCTTCGAGGGCCTGAAGCTCGCCGGCCGTAAGCCCTGGCGCATGAGCTCGGTGGTCGCGACCGCGGACCACAACACGCCCACCACCGGCTGGGAACGCGGCATCGCCGGCATCGAAGACCCGACCTCGCGCCTGCAGGTGGAAACGCTCGACGCCAACATGAAGGAACACCGGGCGAAGGCGTATTTCCCGTTCCTCGACAAGCGCCAGGGTATCGTCCATGTCATCGGGCCGGAGCAGGGCGCGACGCTGCCCGGCATGACGGTGGTCTGCGGGGATTCGCACACCAGCACGCACGGCGCCTTCGGCTGCCTGGCGCATGGCATCGGCACCTCGGAGGTCGAGCATGTGCTCGCGACGCAGTGCCTGGTGGCCAAGAAGATGAAGAACATGCGCGTCCTGGTCGAGGGCGCGCTCGGGCGCGGCGTGACCGCGAAGGACGTTGCGCTCGCCGTGATCGGCAGGGTCGGCACCGCGGGCGGCACCGGCTGCGCGATCGAGTTCGCCGGCAGCGCCATCCGCGGGCTGAGCCTGGAAGGGCGCATGACCCTGTGCAACATGGCGATCGAGGCCGGTGCGCGCGCCGGCATGGTCGCGGTGGACGACACCACCATCCAGTACCTGAAAGGGCGGCCGTTCTCCCCCGCCGGGCCGGAGTGGGAGCAGGCGCTCATCACCTGGAGGATGCTGCGCAGCGACCCGGACGCGAAGTTCGACCGCGAGGTGCGACTCGGGGCGCAGGACATCGCGCCGCAGGTGACCTGGGGCACCTCGCCCGAGATGGTGCTCCCGGTCGAGGCCTCGGTCCCCGATCCGGACCAGGAGAAGGACCCGACCCGGCGCGAAGGCATGGAGCGCGCGCTCGCCTACATGGGCTTGAAGCCGCGCACGCCGATCCAGGACATCCGGCTCGACAAGGTGTTCATCGGCTCCTGCACCAATTCGCGCATCGAGGACCTGCGCGCCGCCGCCGCGGTGGCCAAGGGCAGGAAGGTCGCCGCGAACGTCAGGCTCGCGATGGTGGTGCCGGGCTCCGGGTTGGTGAAGGCGCAGGCCGAGAAGGAAGGCTTGGACAAGGTATTCCGCGCCTCCGGCTTCGAATGGCGCGAGCCCGGCTGCTCGATGTGCCTGGCGATGAACGCCGATCGCCTCGAGCCAGGGGAGCGCTGCGCATCGACGTCGAACCGCAATTTCGAAGGTCGCCAGGGCACCGGCGGGCGCACGCATCTGGTCAGCCCCGCGATGGCTGCGGCGGCGGCGATCGCGGGCCATTTCGTCGACGTGCGCAGCTGGAGATAGCGATGGAGAAATTCACCGTCCTCAACGGCCTGGTGGCGCCGCTGGACCGCGCCAACGTCGATACCGACGCGGTCATCCCGAAGCAATTCCTGACCTCCATCAAGCGCACCGGCTACGGCGAGAACCTGTTCGACGCCTGGCGCTACCTGGATGCGGGCCGTCCCGGAATGGACAACGCGAAGCGGCCGCTGAATCCGGACTTCGTGCTCAACCAGCCCCGCTACAAGGGCGCCGAGATCCTGCTCGCGCGCAAGAACTTCGGCTGCGGCAGCTCCCGTGAGCACGCGCCCTGGGCGCTGCAGCAGTACGGCTTCAAGTGCCTCATCGCGCCTTCCTTCGCCGACATCTTCTACGAGAACTGCTTCAAGAACGGCCTGCTCCCGGTGGTCCTGACGCAAGCCGAGGTGGACGGGCTGTTCTACGACAGCGCGCTGCCCGGGTTTCGCCTGGTGGTGGACCTGGAGCGCCAGACGGTGTCCACGACCGATGGCTCGAAGAGGCACCGGTTCGAGGTCGATCCCTCGCGCCGCCACTCGCTGCTGAACGGGCTGGACGAGATCGGCGCCACGCTGCGCCACGCCGACAAGATCCGCGCCTTCGAGGCGCGGCGGCGCGACCAGTTCCCCTGGCTGTTCCGCTAGGGGGGGTCCGATGAAGATCGCGGTCCTGCCGGGCGACGGCATCGGCAGGGAGATCGTTTCCCAGGCCCTCGCGGTGCTGAACAAGCTCGGCCTGCCGATGGAAACGGCGGAGGCGCCCGTCGGCGGCGCGGGCTACGAGGCCGCTGGCGACCCGCTGCCGGAGCACACGCTGGCGCTGGCAAAGGCGGCCGACGCCATCCTGTTTGGCGCCGTGGGCGATGCGCGCTACGACACGCTGCCGCGCGCCAAGCGTCCGGAGCAGGCGATCCTGGGCCTGAGGAAGGCGCTCGGCCTGTTCGCAAACTTGCGCCCGGCGCAGGTGTATGCCGAACTGGCGGGCGCTTCGGCGTTGCGGCCGGAGGTCGTGGCGGGCCTGGACATGCTGATCGTGCGCGAGCTCACCGGCGACATCTACTTCGGCCAGCCGCGCGGCATGCGCGATGCCGGGGCCAATGGCCGCGAGGGCTTCGACACCATGCACTACAACGAAGCCGAAATCCGGCGCATCGCGAAGGTCGCGTTCGATGCGGCGCGCAAGCGCTCGAAGCGGGTCTGCTCGGTGGACAAGGCCAACGTGCTGGAGACCTCGCAGCTGTGGCGCGAGGTGGTGACTGCGGAGGCGAAGAACTGGCCCGACATCGAGCTATCGCACATGTACGTGGACAACTGCGCGATGCAGCTCGTAAAGCATCCGAAACAATTCGACGTGATCGTCACCGGCAACCTGTTCGGCGACATCCTGTCGGACGAGGCCTCGATGCTCACGGGCTCCATCGGCATGCTGCCCTCGGCCTCGCTGAACGCGCAGGGCAGGGGACTGTACGAGCCGATCCACGGCTCGGCCCCCGACATCGCCGGCAAAGGGCTGGCCAACCCGCTCGCGACCATCCTGTCGGCGGCGATGATGCTGCGCTACTCGCTGGGCCAGGCCGCGGCCGCCGACCGGATCGAAGCGGCGGTGAAGGCGGTGCTGCGCCAGGGCCTTCGCACGGCGGACATATATACTGAAGGAACGAGGAAGGTGGGCACGGAGGAAATGGGCGCGGCGGTGGTGGACAGGCTGTAGGCCGCAAGCAGGCTGGGACATGAAACTGGACCTCGGGATCGTCGGATGGCGCGGGATGGTGGGCTCGGTGCTCGTGCAGCGCATGCTCGAGGAGCGGGACTTCGACCATGTCGAGCCGGTGTTCTTCTCCACCTCGCAGGCGGGCGGCAAGGGCCCGGCGATCGGCCGCGACACCGGGCCGGTGTCGGAGGCAAAGGACATCGCGGCGCTGAAGGCGCTGCCGGCGATCGTCTCCTGCCAGGGCGGCGACTACACCAACGAGGTCTACCCGAAACTTCGCCAGGCGGGCTGGAAGGGCTACTGGATCGACGCCGCCAGCGCGCTGCGCATGAAGGACGACGCGGTGATCATCCTCGACCCGGTGAACATGCCCTTGATCGAGGATGCGCTCAGGCGCGGCGTGAAGGACTACATCGGCGGCAACTGCACCGTGGGCCTGATGATGATGGGCTTGGACGGCCTGTTCAAGCACGACCTGGTGGAATGGATGACCTGCATGACCTACCAGGCGGCCTCGGGTGCGGGCGCGGCGACAATGACCGAACTGGTGCAGCAGATGCACCACCTGGGGTGCAAGGCCGACCTGGGTTCGAGCGCGCTGGCGCTGGATCGCAGCGTGACGGCGGCGCTGCGCAACGCCAGCCTGCCGAAGAAGGAAATCGGCTATCCGCTGGCCGCGAGCCTGCTGCCCTGGATCGACAAGGACCTGGGAGACGGCCGCAGCCGCGAGGAATGGAAGGCGCAGGCCGAGGGCAACAAGATCCTCGGCCGCAGCGCGCACCCGATCCCGATCGACGGCATCTGCGTGCGCGTGGGCGCAATGCGTTGCCACAGCCAGGCCCTCACCATCAAGCTGAGAAGGGAAGTCCCGCTGGGCGAGATCGAAGGCATGATCGCCGAGGCCAACGACTGGGTGAAGGTGGTGCCCAACCGGCGCGAGGAATCGCTTGCCGAACTGACCCCGGCCGCGGTGAGTGGCATGCTTGCGGTTCCGGTGGGCCGTCTGCGCAAGCTGCCGATGGGCGGCGATTACCTGTCCGCGTTCACCGTCGGCGACCAGCTGCTCTGGGGCGCGGCCGAACCGCTGCGCCGGATGGTGCGGATCCTGCTCGATGCGGGGATCAAGTTCTAGCTGCGGACCCCCGACAAAGCGGATGTCGCGATACGAAATTTCCTCCAGTGGGTAAAAC
>VGIA01000130.1 GCA_016868105.1 Betaproteobacteria bacterium
CGCCATGAACACCGTCCCCTGGCAGCCCAGCTCGCGGGTCCCCGACCCGGCCGTCGTGGTCCTGGACGAGTCCTTCAATCATCTCCGCCTGCCGCTGGCGAAGGTCGAGCGCCTGGCCACCGGATTCCGCTGGGCCGAGGGCCCGGTGTGGCTGGGCGATTCGCGCAGCCTGGTCTGGAGCGACGTGCCGGGCAACCGCATGCACCGCTGGGACGAGGAGAGCGGACAGACCTCGGTGTTCCGCTCGCCCTCGGGCTACGCCAACGGCAACACGCGCGACCGCCACGGCCGCCTGCTCACCTGCGAGCACGGCGGCCGGCGGGTCTCGCGCACCGAGTACGACGGCCGCGTGGTGACCCTGCTGGACCGCTTCGAAGGCAAGCGCCTGAACTCGCCCAACGACATTGTCTGCAAGTCCGATCTCTCCATCTGGTTCACCGACCCCAGCTTCGGCATCCTGGGCCACTACGAAGGCGCCAAGGCGCAAGCCGAACTGCCGACCAACGTGTACCGGCTCGACACCTCGGGCAAGGCGAGCGTCGTCGCCGAGGGCATCAACCAGCCCAACGGCCTTGCCTTCTCCCCGGACGAGAAGATCCTCTACATCGTCGAGTCGCGCTCGGTGCCGCGCAAGATCCTCGCCTACGACGTGGTGGAGGGCAGGACGCTCGCCAACCGCCGCGTCCTGATCGATGCCGGCCCCAGGGGGACGCCCGACGGCTTTCGCCTCGATGTGGGCGGCAACCTGTGGTGCGGCTGGGGCATGGGCGAGCCGGGCCTGGACGGCGTGCATGTCTTCAACCCGGCGGGCACGCTGGTCGGCCGCATCGACCTGCCCGAGCGCTGCGCCAACGTCTGCTTCGGCGGCCTGCAGCGCAACCGCCTGTTCATGGCGGCGACGAGCTCGATCTACGCGCTCTACGTCAACACGCAGGGCGCGGCGCACTTCTAGGGCGGCCTAGAACTCGAACACGCCCTTGCCCGAGGACTGGGCGTCGAACACCTTGTAGGCCTCGGCCGCCTGGTCGAGTTTCCAGCGGTGCGTGAAGATGCGCTCGAGGTCGATGCCGGTGTCGGCGACGAAGCGCGCGCACTCGCCCATGCCGGTGGCGCTGAAGGTCCAGGAGCCGATCAGCGTCACCTGCCGGCGCAGCAGGTCCGGCGACACCTCGAGGGTCACCTCGCCGCCCTCGCCCACGAAGCAGGCCGTGCCCCAGGTCTTCACCGCGCGCACCGCGGCCTGCCGCGCCGCCGGCGCGCCGCTGCACTCGAGGGTGAGATCCACGCCCTCGCCGCGCGTGAGGTCCTTGAGCGCCTTCACCAGGTCTTGCTTCGAGGCGTCCACGAGCGCCTCGGCGCCGAACTGCTTGGCCAGCGCCAGGCGCTCCTGGTTGGTTTCCACCGCGATGACGCGCGCGCCCATCTTCGCCCCCAGCAGCGTCGCGGACAGCCCCACCGGGCCCTGCCCGAACACCGCCAGGGTCTGGCCGCCCTGGGTCCGCATGCGGCGCAGCGCGCCGAACGCAGTGCCGGTGCCGCAGGACACCGCCGCGCCCTCGGAGAACGACAGCTCCTCGGGCAGCGGCACCATGGTGCGCGCCGGCGCCTTCAGGTACTCGGCGTGGCCGCCGTCGCCGGTGACCCCGTAGACCACGATGCCGGCGCGGCACAGCTGCGACCAGCCCACGCGGCAATGGCCGCAGACCCCGCACCCGGCGTAGTGATGGTTCATGACGCGCTGGCCCACCGGCGCCTCGCGCTCGGACACCCCGGGCCCGCGCGCGACGATCACCCCGCAGGGCTCGTGGCCGCCGATGAAGGGCTCGGTGTTGTTGCCCAGGCCCAGCGCCTTCTGCGCCTCCCCCGGCGGCGGGCGGTAGAACTTGAGGTCGCTGCCGCACATGCCCGAGGCCTTGATCTGGATCACCACCTCGCCCGGGCCGGGGGTGGGGTCGGGAAAGCTCCGGATCTCGATCTTCCGGTCGCCGAGGAACACTGCGCCGCGCATGGGCGCCTCCGGGCTGGGTCAAAGGGGGCCTGCATGGTAGCAGGCGATTCATTTGACTTGCTTATTGTAAGCCAGGCAACTAATATGGCGGCCATGCTTGGCGAGGACCTGTCGCGCAACTTCGGCTTCCTGCTGCACGACGTCGCGCGCCTGATGCGCACCGCCTATGACCGGCGCATCCGCCGGCTCGGCCTGACGCGCGCCCAGTGGTGGGTGCTGACGCACCTGTACCGCGGCAACGGCGTCACCCAGTCCGAGCTGGCCGAGACCCTGGAGATCGAGCCGCCGAGCCTCGGCCGGCTGCTTGACCGCCTGGAGGCCAAGGGCTGGGTGCGGCGCGAGCATGATGCGAAGGACCGCCGCGTGTGGCGGGTGCATCTCACCGAGGAGGTCGAACCAGCACTGCGCACCATGCGCACGATCGCCGCGGAACTGCGGCGCGACGCGCTCGCCGGGATCAGCGCCGCCGAACGTGAGCGCTTCGTCGATACCCTGCTGGCGATCAAGGAGAATCTTCGGTGAGCCGCAAGCTGGTGCGCCCGCTGCTGCTGCTGGGGGTGCCGCTGGCGGTGGCCGCGACCGCCCTGTATTTCTACGCCCAGGGCGGGCGCCACCTGGAGACGGACAACGCCTACGTCAAGGCCCACATCGTCGCGGTGAGCGCCGAGGTCACCGGGCGCGTGGCGGAAGTCGCGGTGCGGGACAACCAGGCGGTGACGCAGGGACAGCTGCTGTTTCGCATCGACCCGGCGCCGTTCGCGACCTCGGTCGCGCGCGCCAGCGCGCAACTGGCGAACGCGCGCGTGGAGGTGGAAACGCTCCGCGCCGAGCATCGCATGGCGCTCGCCGACGCGATCGAGGCGGAGGAGCGCACGCGCTTCCTCGCCCTGCAGCTGGAGCGCCATCGGCTGCTCCGGGAAAAGGGCATGGTGCGCGCAGACGCCTATGACGAGGCGCGCCACAACCTGCAGGCGGCGCACGCGCGCCTGGTTTCGGTCCAGGAGCGCGCCGCGCGCGCGCTGGCCGGCCTGGGCGGGGACCCTGGCATCCGCGCCGGCCAGCATCCCCGCGTGCAGGAGGCCCAGGCGGCGCTCGATGCCGCGGCGCTCGACCTGGCGCGCACGCGCGTGCGCGCGCCCGCGGCGGGCACGGTCAGCAACCTGCGGCTGCAGCCGGGCATGAACGTCGCGCGCGGCGTCCCCGCCTTCAGCCTGATCCAGGCCGGCGAGCCCTGGATCGAGGCCAACTTCAAGGAAACGCAGCTTGCCGGCATGCGCGTCGGCCAGGTGGCGCGCGTCGTGGCCGACGCCTACCCGGGCGTCGAATGGCGCGCCAAAGTCAGCGCGATCGCGCCCGCCACCGGGGCCGAGTTCGCGCTGCTGCCGCCCCAGAACGCCACCGGCAACTGGATCAAGGTGGTGCAGCGCGTGCCGGTGCTGTTCTCGATCGAGAGAACCGAGGAGCCGGGCTCGGCAGCGGCCGTTGACCGGCCGGCGCTGCGCACCGGCATGACCGTGAGCGTCAGCATCGACACCGGCCGCAGCCGCGGCCTGCCCGAGCTGCGCGGCATGCTCGGCCGCTAGCGGGAACGCGCCCGCGCTTTCGCACCCGCCGGCCTCGTGGGCACGCCAGTCATCCCGCTTTCCGAGGCCCAAGGCGCGGGCGCGGCGCTGGAGCGCGCGCTGATCCTCGCTACCTGCACCGCGGTCACCTTCCTCTATGCGATGACGGTCACCGTCGCCAACGTTTCGCTGCCGCAGATGCAGGGCGCGCTGTCGGCCTCCCCGGACCAGATCGCGTGGGTGGTGACCGCGAACATCGTCGCCACCGCCGTGATGACGCCGCTGGCGGGATGGCTCACTTCGCGCTTCGGGCGCCGCCTGCTGTGCAATGCCTGCGTGCTCGGCTTCGGCATCGCCTCGCTGGGTTGCGGGCTGGCCGATTCGCTCGAGGAGCTGGTCGTGTTTCGCGTGCTTCAGGGCGCGACCGGCGCCCCGCTGGTGCCGCTGTCGCAGGCGATCGTGCTGGACACCTATGCCAAGCGCCACCATGGCGTGGCGATCGCGCTGTTCGGCGTGGGCTCGGTGCTCGGGCCGGTGGTCGGCCCGGTGCTCGGCGGCTACCTGGCCGAGGCCTACAACTGGCGCTGGGTGTTCTACATGATCGTGCCGTTCGCCGCGCTCGCGCTGGTCGGCTCGCTGGCGTTCATCCACGACCGCGAGGCGGGCAGCAGGCTGCGCCTGGACTGGCTGGGCTTCCTGCTGCTGTCGGCCGCGCTTGCCAGCGTGCAGCTGATGCTGGACCGGGGCGAGCGCGCCGACTGGTTCGACTCCGCCGAGATCGTCGCCTGGGCCGCGCTCGCCGGCGTCGCGCTCTACGCGTTCATCGCCCACAGCGCCACCGCCGCGAGCCCGTTCCTGGACCCGCGCCTGCTCGCGGACCGCAACTTCGCCATCGGCATCGTGCTGGTGTTCGTCTTCGGCATGCTCAACTTCACGCCCATGACGCTGCTGCCGCCGATGCTGCAGGGCGTGAGCGGCTATCCCGACTCGGTGATCGGCTTGGTGCTGAGCGCGCGCGGCCTGGGCACCCTGCTCGGCTTCTTCCTCATGATCTTCGCCAGCCGGTTCGACCCGCGCGCCATGATCGTGCTCGGCTTCCTGCTGCAGGCGGTCGCCGGCTGGCAGCTCGCCCACCTCGACGTCAACCCGAGCACCGCCGGGGTGTTCTGGCCGATGGCGCTGCAGGGCCTGGGGGTCGGCGTGCTCTGGGTGCCGATCACCATGGTGAGCTTCTCCACGCTCGGGCCGGAACACGTCACCGAGGGTTCGGCGGTGTTCCACATGGTGCGCAACATCGGATCGAGCATTCATATCTCGCTCAGCATCGCGCTCGCGGTGCACATGACGCGGACCGGCTATGCCGAGCTGGCCGAGCGCCTCACCCCTTACAGCCATGCCCTCTGGATGCCCTGGGTGACGGGGGCGTGGAACCTGGAGGAAACGCGCGGCCTCGCGGCCCTGTCGCGCGAGATGGCGCGCCAGGCGACGATGATCGGCTACCTGGACGCCTTCATGTTCTTCATCGCGACCTCGATCGTGGTGCTGCCGCTGGTGTTCCTGATCCGGGTGAAGCGCTGAGGTCCCCGGAGTACCGCGCCGGAGTGCGCGTCCATCGCAGGCGGCTTG
>VGIA01000131.1 GCA_016868105.1 Betaproteobacteria bacterium
CCGACCTGCCGCCGCTGTTCGGGCGGTTCTACGACAGCGCGCGCAAGTGCCCGTCCTGCGGCCAGATCCACCCGGGCAAGGGATGAAGCGCGACACCATCGACATGCATACGCATTTCTTCCCGCGCCCTCGCCTGCCTTGATCGGCATTCGGCGCGCTGGGGAAGTTCCCGCAAAAATGTTCTCGTTGACGGGCAAGGTGGCGCTGGTGACCGGCGCCTCGCGCGGGTTGGGGTGGGCGATGGCGCAGTCGCTCGCGACCTGCGGCGCACATGTGATCCTCAACGCGCGCGACGCAGCGGCGCTGGAGGGTCGTGTCAAAGAGCTGCACGGTCGCGGCCTGAAGGGCGAAGCCGCCGCCTTCGACGTCACCGACCATGCCGCCGGCGCGGCTTGCCTCCAGGGCGCGGTGAAACGCCACGGCCGGTTCGACATCCTCGTCGCGAACGCCGGAATCCAGCATCGCAAGCCAATCATGGAGTTCGAGGCAGCCGACTTCCAGCGCGTGATCGACACCAACCTCACGGCGGTATGGGCGCTCGCCAAGGAAGCGGCACGAGTGATGATTCCGCGCAAGGCCGGACGCATCATCATGACCGGCTCCATGAGCGCGATCCTCGCGCGGCCGACGATCTCGGCGTACATCGCGAGCAAGGGGGCGGTGCACGCGCTGACGCGCGAACTGGCGATCGAGCTTGCGCCCCACGGCATCACCGTCAACGCCATTGCGCCGGGCTACTTCGCCACCGAGATGAACACCGCGCTCATCGAGAACAGGGAGTTCAACGATTGGGTGTGCAAGCGCACGCCGGCCGGGCGGTGGGGCAGGCTAGAGGAGATCGGCCCAGCGGCCGTGTTCCTCGCCTCGGACGAAGCGGCGTATGTCAACGGGCACGTGCTCCACGTCGACGGGGCGTTCAGCGTGTCCATGTAGTCCAAGCGATCCTCATTCCTGACCGGATGAGGACCGCGCCGTCCCTGCCCTTTACTTGCCCCTCCCGGAAACGCGGCGGACCGCATCCTTGCGCTTCTCCAGCCCCGGCTGCAGGCGCGTGCCAAGGCCGGGCCCTTTGGGCGCCGTGATCTGGCCGTTTTTCACCGGTGGCAGCGCGGTGACCAGTTTGCCGTACCAGTCATAGTAGAAGGCGCGCACCATCTCCTGCACCAGCGTGTTCGGGCAATGCATGGACAGGTGCACCGAAGCGGTCAGCAGCACGGGGCCGGTGCAGTCGTGCGGCGCCACGGGCAGGTGGTAGGCCTCGGCCATGGCGGCGATCTTGCGCGCTTCCGACAGGCCGCCCGCCCAGCCGACGTCCAGCATGCAGACGGAGGCCGCCTGCTTCTCGAACAGCGGCCGGAACCCCCAGCGCGTCGCGAGCGTCTCGGACGCTGTCACCCAGACATCCGTGCGCCGCGCGTAGTCGGCGAGCGCATCCAGGTTGCTCATCTTGAGCGGGTCCTCGTACCAGTACGGGTCGAAGGGCTCCAGCGCCTTCGCGATCCTGATCGCCACCGGCAACTGCCACATCGAGTGGAACTCGACGTGGATGTCCATCCGGTCGCCGACCGCCTTGCGGATCTGCTCGAAGGGGCGCAGCGCCTTTTTCAGCTCCGCCGGGGAAATGTCCGTGCCGCGCGAGGCTTCGGCCGCCTCGTCGAACGGCCAGATTTTCATGCCGCGAATGCCCATCTCAAGCAACGATTCCGCCAATGCTCCGGCATCCGTGCGGAACCCGACCAAGTCCTCGTAAGGCCGCTTCGGTTCGCGTTTCGCCGGCAGGCCGAAATTGGCCGTGCCCTGCACCGGCTTCTTGCGCACGTACTCGTAGCCGGCGCAGGTGTTGTAGACGCGCACCTTGTCGCGCGTGGCGCCGCCGAGCAGCTGATAAATAGGCTGGCCGCTCGCCTGGCCAAAGAGGTCCCAGAGCGCGATGTCGATGGCGGAGGCCGCGCGCATCTCGACGCCGACGCTGTTGAAGCCGAGGTAGGTATCGAGAAAATGCCGGTTGTGCGCCTCGATGCGCAGCGGATCCTTGCCAAGCAGGTAGGGTGCGCAGGTCTCGTGGATGTGGGCCGCTACCGGCGCTACCGCGTAGAACGTCTCGCCCAGCCCTACGAGGCCGGCGTCCGTGTGCAACTGCACCCAGAGGACGTTGGGAAATTCGCCCAGCGACAGCGTTTCGACGGCGGTGATTTTCATGGCGACGCGGGCACTCTACAATGTGCGCCCAGACAAATCCACTTCCTGCATTGAGGAAAGGAGTCCGAGCATGAGCGGCACTCGATCCGCCATCCAGAACCGCAAGCGCCACCGCGAAGCTGTCGTCACGTCGATCAAGGGACCGGTGGCCTTCATGCATCCCGCCGACATTGGCCGCCTGGTCGTGAAATCCTCGCGTCGGCGCGGCGCGCGGCTACGGCCCAACTACGCCGCCGGTGAGGACGGGGTCGACGTCGTGAAGGTGCTGATGGCGACCGACCACCTGATCACCTTCGAGGCCTTCCGGCCCAAGGGCGCGATCGACACCACCCACCAGCATCCGGATCACCACTCGATGGTCTACCAGAAGCAGGGGCGCGTGCGCATGCGGATCGGTGGGAAAGCCTTCATCGTCGAGGCGGGGGACAGCTACTTCCACCCGATGGGCGTGGTGCACCAGCACGAGGCGCTGGAGGATTCCGTGCGCATCGAAACGAAGATCTATCCGGCCGGCGGCGCCATCGCGTCGTGGAACCGCCTGGTCAGCGCCTCCGACTGAACAACCAGGACCAGCGCCGCCAAGTGACCTGACCGATATTTAGTACCACTTATAGTGAGGCTGGATAGTGAGTTTATTGGATGAGGCTGGGTTGGTCCATTGCTATGTGATCCGTGGTTCGTGTCACTGCTGCCGGTGGTCGATAGTTCAATGATGAGTGCGGTCTGATCTGGTTGTAGGTACGTCGCCATCTCTCGGTCAGCACCTTGGCCTCCCTCAAGCTATAGAAGATCTCTCCATCCAAGAATTCATCTCTGAGCTTGCCGTTGAATGACTCGCAGTAACCGTTCTCCCATGGACTGCCTGGCCCGCGAGTTGGACGAGAGGTGGACAGAAAACTCTCGCGCCGCATCCCCTTCCGCGTGCCTGCGTCCTGCTGCAATCTTAGCGCCTAAGCGCGTTCCGTCCCCATACTGGCGCGCCCCACAAACGGCCACTTAGACCGAAAAGCAAGATACCCACTGCGGATCGGCGAACGGCGGGTCGACCCCGGATACCTGCGCTTCATGACGCCGAGGCTTGAGCCGGTCGTTCTCTTTCTCCAACTGCTTGAGGCGCCGGGCCTGATCAACCTTCAGCCCTGCGTATACCCGCCGCCAGCGGTAGTGGCTCCTGTCCGTCACACCAGCCTCGCGGCAGGCCACCAGCACCTTGACGCAGGAGATCGAGAAACTCGATTCACCCGGCTGCGCGAGGGGGTAAAATCCCTCCTTTTCAGCCAGTTGCGCCGCTTGCGGCAGGAGCCGGCACGCGTGACCCGGTCGCCATGACCCTGACATGACCCTCTACGCTCTCGGTGTGAACCACCAGACCGCGCCGCTCGATATCCGCGAGCGCGTGGTGTTCCACGTCGAGCGCCTGGGCGAGGCGCTGACCGAGGCCAAGCAGCGCCTCGCCGCCGAGGCCGCGATCCTGTCCACCTGCAACCGCACCGAGGTCTACCTCTCGGGCGAGCGCCCAGAGCAGGCGGCGGAGTGGCTGGCGCGCTACCACCGGGTCGAGCCCGCCGAACTGGGCCGCTACCTCTACACCCTGCCCAGCGAGCGCGCGGTGCGCCATGCCTTCCGCGTCGCCTCGGGCCTGGACTCGATGGTGCTGGGCGAGCCGCAGATCCTCGGCCAGATGAAGGACGCGGTGAGGAGTGCCGAGGCGGCGGGGACGCTGGGCACGGTGCTCAACAAGCTGTTCCAGCGCTCCTTCGCCGTGGCGAAGCAGGTGCGCTCCACCACTGAGGTCGGAGCCAACAGCGTCTCCATGGCCGCGGCGGTGGTGAAGCTGGCGGCGCGGATCTTCCCCTCGCTCAAGGATCAGAAGGTGCTGCTGGTGGGCGCCGGCGAGATGATCGAGCTCTGCGCCACCCACCTCGCGGCGCAGGGACCCGAGCGCATCACGGTGGCCAACCGCACGCTGGAGCGCGGCCAGGGGCTGGCGCGCCGCTTCAACGCGCGCGCCATCGAGCTGCGCGAGCTCGCCGCGCAGCTGTGCGAATACGACGTCGTGGTTTCCTGCACCGCGAGCTCGCTGCCGATCCTCGGCAAGGGGCTGGTCGAGCGCGCGCTCAAGGCGCGCCGGCGCCGGCCGATATTGATGGTGGACCTGGCGGTGCCGCGCGACATCGAGCCCGAGGTCGCCGAGCTGGACGACGTGTTCCTCTACACCGTGGACGACCTTCAGGGCATCGTGCAGGCGAACCTGGATGCGCGGCGCTCGGCGGTGGACCAGGCCGAGGCGATCATCGAGACCCAGGTCGGCCAGTTCATGCACTGGATGCAGGGCCGCGAATCGGTGCCGCTGATCCGCCAGCTGCGCGACCAGGCCGAAAGCGCGCGTCAGCACGAACTGGAGCGGGCGCTGCGCCTGCTGGCCAGGGGCGAGGACCCCAGGCAGGTGCTGGAGGCGCTGTCGCAGGGCCTCACCAACAAGCTGATGCATGCCCCGACCCAGGCCCTCAACGAGGCCGCCGGCGAGGAGCGGCGGTCGGTCGCGGCATCGATCGCGCGCCTGTTCAGGCTCACGCCTTGAAGCCCCCCCTGCGAGCGAAGCTCGAGGGCCTGGCCAACAGGCTGGAGGAGCTCAACCGCACCCTGTCGGCGGAGAACGCAACCCGCGACATGGGCGAGTTCAGGAAGCTCTCGCGCGAGCATGCCGAGCTCAGCAACGTGCTCGAGCTCTATGGCCGCCACCGGCAGGCCGAGCGCGATGCCGCCGCTGCCCGCGACATGGCGGCGGACCCGGCCATGCAGGGATTCGCGCAGGAGGAGATCAAGGCCGCCGAGGCCGCGATGGCCAGGCTCGCCGCCCAGCTGCAGGCGGCCATGCTGCCCAAGGACCCGAACGACGGCCGCAACCTGTTCATCGAGATCCGCGCCGGCGCGGGCGGCGACGAATCGGCCCTGTTCGCCGGCGACCTGTTGCGCATGTACACGCGCT
>VGIA01000132.1 GCA_016868105.1 Betaproteobacteria bacterium
GTTGGCGTGGCTCAGGCCGCTGCCCGCGCGGGACTGGCGTGGCTGGAGGCGAGGAAGTCCATCGCCGCCTGCACGCCTGCCTGCTGCGCTGGAACCCCGGCCAGCTGCAACCCCATTTCGCAGCCCGCAAGCGTGCCCATCAGCGTGAGGTCGTTGAAGTCGCCCAGATGGCCGATGCGGAACACTTTGCCTGCGAGCTTCGACAGCCCGGTGCCGAGCGACATGTCGAAGGTCTCCAGGATGATTCTGCGCAGGCGGTCGGCGTCGTGGCCCGCGGGCATCAGCACCGCGGTGAGCGAGCCGGAGTATTCCGCAGGGTTCCTTGCCAGCACTTCCAGCCCCCAGGCGCGCACCGCGCGGCGCGTGGCCTCGCCGTGGCGCTGGTGGCGGGCGAAGACGTTCTCCAGCCCTTCCTCGTCCAGCAGCATGGTGAGCGCCTCGCGCAAGCCGTAGAGCAGGTTGGTGGCCGGCGTGTAGGGAAAGTAGCCGTCGCGGTTGGCCGCGATCATTTCGCTCCAGTCCCAGAAGCTGCGCGGCAGTTGCGCGGTCTTGGACGCTGCGAGCGCTTTTGCCGACACGGCGTTGAACGACAGCCCGGGGGGCAGCATCAGCCCTTTCTGCGAGCCGCCGACGGTGACGTCCACGCCCCACTCGTCGTGCCGGTAGTCGAGCGAGGCGAGCGACGAGATCGTGTCCACCATGAGCAGCGCCGGATGCTTCGCGCCGTCCATGGCCTTGCGAACCTCGGCGATGCGTGACACCACGCCGGTGGAAGTCTCGTTGTGCACGACGCAGACGGCCTTGATGGCCATGGCGCCGTCCTCGCGCAGCCGGGACTCGATTGCCTGCGGGTCGGCGCCGGTGCGCCAGTCGCCGGCGATGAACTCGGGCTTCAGGCCCAGCTTGAGCGCCATCTTCTGCCACAGGGTGGCGAAGTGCCCGGTCTCGTACATCAGGACCGTGTCGCCCGGCGACAGCGTGTTGGCGAGGGCGGCCTCCCAGGCGCCCGTGCCCGAGGCGGGGTAGATGATGACCTCGCTGCGCGTCTGGAAGACCCGCTTCATGCCCTCCAGCACCGCCTTGCCCAAGGGGGCGAAGCCCGGCCCGCGATGGTCCATGGTCGGCATATCGATGGCGCGCAGGACCCGGTCCGGGACGTTCGTCGGGCCGGGGATCTGAAGGAAGTGTCGACCAGCAAGTCTTGGCATGGATAAACCCCCCGTTTGCATGCATCAGGTTTAATTGTGCGCAACATAAGGGCAACAGTTGCAAAATTTATGGAATTTTTGTATTCTGCATGCAAAATGGAATACATGCAACAACCAACCCCGGTCCTCCGCCGTCCTCTCCACGAGGAGGCAGCCGACCGTATCCGGGACCTGATCGTGCAGGGCCAGCTTGCCCCGGGCACCCGGCTGAACGAGCGCCTGCTGACTGCCCAGTTCGGCCTGTCGCGAACTCCGCTGCGCGAAGCCTTCAAGGTCCTCGCCACCGAGGGGCTGGTCGAGCTGTTGCCCAACCGCGGCGCGATCGTGTCGCAGATCGACGCTGAGCGCCTGGCCCAGACGCTGGCGGTGATGGGCGCGCTCGAGGCACTCGCCGGCGAGTTCGCCTGCCTGAACGCCACCGAGGCGCAGTTGAACGAGATCCGGGCGCTGCACTACGAAATGCTGGCGCACCATGCGCGCGGCGATCTGGCCGGGTACTTCAAGTTCAACCAGGCCATCCACCTCAAGATCGTGAAGTACTCGGGCAACGCCGTGCTCCACACCACCTACCGGCAGATGAACGGCTACGTGCGCCGCGCGCGCTACATGGCCAACCTGTCGCGCGAACGCTGGGACGCGGCGATAGGCGAGCACAACGAGATCCTTGCCGCGCTGGGCGCGCGCGACGCAAAGCGCATCAAGGCGCTGCTGTCTGACCACCTCGCGCACAAGCTTGCGAGTGTGCTTGCCGAGCTGGGCAGGCCCCAGGCAAAGCAGGTCGCATGACCGGGCTTGAGCGGCGGCTCCGCGGCGAGATCGAGGGTGAGGTCCTGTTCGACTCCGCCTCGCGCGGCCGCTACGCGACCGACGCCTCCATCTACCAGGTGATGCCGGTGGGGGTGGTGGTCCCGCGCACCGAGGAGGCGGCGCGCACCGCCATCGCGGTCGCCGCATCCGAGGGCGTGCCGGTGCTGCCGCGCGGCGCGGGCAGCTCGCAGTGCGGCCAGACCGTGGGCGCCGCCCTGGTGATCGACACCACCAAGTACCTCAACCGCCTCCTCGAGCTCGATGTCGCCTCGGCCACGGCGGTGGTGCAGCCGGGGCTGGTGCTCGATGCGCTCAATGCCCGACTGCGCCCGCACGGGCTGTGGTTCCCGGTGGATGTCTCCACCAGCGCACAGGCGACGCTGGGCGGGATGGCGGGCAACAACTCCTGCGGCTCGCGCTCGATCGCCTACGGCAACATGGTGCACAACGTGAACGCGATCGACGCGCTCACCGTGGACGGCGTCCCCCGGCGCTTCGGCCCGATGACCGACGACTGCGAACTGACGCGCAGGCTGAAGGCGCTGTACCAGCGCGACAGGGACGAGATCGAGGCCCGCTTCCCCAAGCTGCTGCGCAAGGTGGCCGGCTACAACCTCGACCACCTCGGGCCGCCGCACGAGAACTCCGCCCACCTCCTGGTCGGGTCAGAGGGGACGCTCGCCTGGTTCGAGCGCCTGCATCTGAAACTCTCGCCGCTGCCGGCGGCGCGCGCGCTGGGCGTGGTGCACTTCCCGAAGTTCTACACCGCGATGGACCTCACCCGCCACATCGTGCAGCTGGGTCCCTCGGCGGTGGAGCTGGTGGACCGCACGATGATCGGCCTGGCGCGGGAGATCGCGGCCTTTCGCGCCACGGTGGAGGCCTTCATCCGGGGCGAGCCCGACGCCATCCTGCTGGTGGAGTTCTCCGGCACCGACCAATCGGCGCAGAACGCGAAGCTCGCGCACCTGGTGCAGTTGATGGGCGAACTGGGCCTGCCGGGCAGTGTGGTGGAGATCACCGATCAGAGCCAGCAGAGGGACCTGTGGGAAGTGAGGAAGGCCGGCCTCAACATCATGATGTCCATGAAGGGCGACGGCAAGCCGGTGTCCTTCATCGAGGACTGCGCGGTGCCCCTGGAGCATCTGGCCGAGTACACCGAGCGTTTGACCCGGGTATTCGAGAAACACGGCACCCGGGGCACCTGGTACGCGCACGCATCCGTGGGCACGCTGCACGTGCGGCCGGTGCTGGATATGCGGCGCGACGGCGCGCAGAAGATGCGCGCCATCTCCGAGGAGGCCTGCGCCATGGTGAAGCAGTACAAGGGAGCCTATTCCGGCGAGCATGGCGACGGCCTGGTGCGCTCGGAGTGGATCGCGCCGTTCTTCGGCCCGCGCCTCACCGCCACGCTGGCCGAGATCAAGGCTCTGCTTGATCCCAAGGGGCTGATGAACCCCGGCAAGATCGTCAACCCGCCCAGGATGGACCAGCGCACGCTGTTTCGCTTTGCGCCCGGCTACGCCACGCAGCCGCCCCCCGCCGCCCTCGACTGGTCGGAGTGGGGCGGCTTCGACAAGGCGGTGGAGATGTGCAACAACAACGGCCATTGCCGCAAGCGCGACGCCGGCACCATGTGCCCGTCGTTTCGCGCCACTGGCGACGAGGCGCATCTCACCCGTGGCCGGGCCAACACGCTGCGCCTGGCCCTATCCGGACAACTGGGACCTCAACCGGACAAGCAGGTGAAGGAAGCCCTCGATCTTTGCGTGTCCTGCAAGGGCTGCAAGAGCGAGTGCCCCACCGGCGTCGACATGGCGCGGATGAAGATTGAGTTCCTGGCCCACTACAAGGCGCGCCACGGCCATACCCTGCGCGACCGCCTTGTCGCCTTCCTGCCGCGCTATGCGCCCTGGGCCTCGCGCCTGGCGCCGCTTGCCAACCGGCTGCAGCCGCTGGCGGGGCGACTGACCGGATTCACAGGCCGGCGCGCGCTTCCGCGCTGGCGCAGCGACCGCTTCGTGGATCGCGCCTGGCCCAAGCGCGGCGAGCGCGAAGTCGTGCTGTGGGCCGACACCTTCAACCGCTACTTCGAGCCCGACAACCTGCGCGCCGCGGTCCGCGTGCTGGAGGCGGGCGGCTACCGCGTCCATATCGCCGAGCCCTCCGGCGGCGGGCGCCCGCTGTGCTGTGGGCGGACGTACCTTTCCGCGGGCATGGTGCAGGCTGCGAAAGTCGAAGCGGGCCGGACGCTCGAGGCGCTGGCGCCCTGGGTTGCGAACGGCGTGCCGGTCCTCGGGCTCGAGCCCTCGTGCCTGTACACGCTCAAGGACGAGTTCACGGTTCTTGTCCCGGGCGAAGCACCGCGCGCGCTCGCGGCGCAGGCAATGCCGATCGAGGAGTTCCTGGTGCGCGAGAGCGAGGCCGGCCGCCTGCAGCTCGCCCTGAAGCCGGTCGCCGCCGAAGCGCTGCTGCACGGCCATTGCCACCAGAAGGCCTTCGGCGGCATGGGCGCGGTGCAGAAAGCGCTTGCGCTGGTGCCAGGCCTGAAGACCGCGACCGTCGAGTCGAGCTGCTGCGGCATGGCCGGAAGCTTCGGCTACGAGGCGGAGCACTACGATGTATCGATGAAAATGGCCGAAGACCGCCTGCTGCCCGCGGTACGCAATGCGCCGCGGAGCGCGATCCTGGTCGCCGACGGCACCAGCTGCCGGCACCAGATTGCTGAGGGCAGCGGGCGCGAGGCGCGGCACGTGGTCCGCGTCCTTGAAGCGGCTCTGGAGAGCCGATAGCGAGAAAGGCGGGCCTGGTTGGTCCGGCGCGCCTGATCGGCGACGCAGCCGGCTCTCATCGTGCGGCTCGTGAAGTGATCTTCTCGAGCAGCCCCTGCGGCTCCCTGCCGGTTGTTGAATGCTGGCGCGATCATCGCGCAGGGTGCCCGGTAATATCTGCGAAACAACGGTGGCAACCACGAAAGAGGCGCATGAAAACCAAGGTCACGGAAATGCTGGGCATTCAGTACCCGATCATCCAGGGCGGCATGCAGTGG
>VGIA01000133.1 GCA_016868105.1 Betaproteobacteria bacterium
GCAGGCGAACACGCCGGCTCGCTTTTCGCGGTCCAGGGGGCTGGAGCCCGCGCGCTCGGTGCCTTCCTCGCGCAGCACCTTGAAGGCGGGCTGCGGCAGGCGCTTGGCCCATTCTTCCTTCTTCAGCTCGAGCTTTTGCGCCGGATCCGGGATCTGCGTCCCGGGCGCGAGCAGGCTCTTCCAGCTCTTCTGCAGTTCTTCGATGTCTGTCATGGTCCTGGGCCGGGCGCGGGCGCGGGTAGCATGGGGCAAGTATGCCGCGAGCGGCGCAAACGCGAGGTATTTCAACACAGTCCGTCGCCGCATGTCGGTCCCTCCTTTGGCGCCCCGTCGCCCCCGGGGCTGCATCCTGATGCAGGGTAATCTAATATCCAAGCCTTCTGGAGGAGGAGAACGCCGTGAACCGAAGCCTGTTGCTTGCAGCCCTGCTCGGGGCCGCCACGCCGGCCCTGGCGCAGGATTATCCGACCAAGCCGGTGACCCTGATCGCTCCGTTCCCCCCGGGGGGCGTGGCCGACATCGTCGGCCGGCCGCTCGCGGCCAGCATGGAAAAGGCCCTCGGCCGCCCGGTGCTGGTGGTGAACCGCAGCGGCGCGGGGGGCGCGGTGGGCACCACCGCGGTGGCCAAGTCCGCGCCCGACGGCTACACCATCCTGATGTCGCTGTCCTCGATCTCGATCTTCCCGGTCTCCGACCCGATCAACGGCAAGCCGGCGCCCTACACGCTGGGCGACTTCGCCCCAATCGCCCTGGTGACCTCCGACCCCACCGTGCTCGTGGTGGCGGCCGATGGTCCCTACAGGACGATCCAGGAATTCATCGCCTCCGCCCGCGCCTATCCCGGGCAGATGAACTACTCGTCCTCCGGGGTCTACGGCACGCTGCATGTGGCGATGGAAATGTTTGCCAATGCCGCCGGCATCAAACTGTTCCACGTGCCCTACCAAGGCGGCGGGCCGGCCGTCGCGGCGCTGCTCGGCGGCCAGGTCCACGCGCTTGCCTCGGGCCCGGCGGCGGCTGTGGCGCAGATCAAGGGCGGCAAGATGCGCGCGCTCGCCGGCTGGGGCGACAAGCGCCTGCCCATGATGCCGGAGCTGCCGACGTTCAAGGAACTGGGCTACCCTGAGGTCGAGTTCTATATCTGGTCGGGCGTGTTCGCGCCCGCGGCCACGCCGGCGCCCGTGATCACGCGCCTGCGCGCCGCGGTGCGCGCTGCGGTGAACGACCCGCAGTTCAAGGGCGCGATGGACAAGGTGTCGACGCCGATCAGTTACCTGGACGCCCCGGAGTTCGCGCAGTTCCTCGCGCGCGACGCCGCGCGCCTCAAGGTCGCAGTGGAGAAAATCGGCAAGGTCGACTCGAAATAAAAGCCCTATGTCCGCTTTCCCGGGCGGCGGTACTGAAGCAGATTGCCGACCTCGCGCTCGAAGGGATCGCGGCGCATGACGCTGCGCGCCTGCCCGGGGGCGAGCAGCTTGAAGTGCCGGATGTCCTCCAGTTCGTCCACCACATCCCAGGCGCCGTCCTCGACCGTGACCCACTGCGCAGGCTGCAACCGGCGCAGGTCGTAGGGCACCGAGTAGGTGCGCAGGGTCTTGTGGTCGCGCTTGTTGTAGTACTCGTGGAACCACGACATTGCGAGTTCCCGCAGGCTGCGGTAGACCGGATCGCGCCAGCGCAGACCGATGCCGTTGGTCTTGGAGATCGCGCCCCAGCGGCCGCGGCGCCGGAACAGGGCGACGACATGGTCGTAGTCGCGAACCGCCTGCAGGTCGAGCAGCAGCGGCGGCTCGCCGTGCACCCAAAGGGCGCACGCGGCCAGCATCGCGCCCTCGATGCAGTGCGCGCGGCGCGCGCGCAGCACCTCCCGCACCGAATGGCAGCTGTCGCCGTTGGGCTCGAAGTTCTGCTTCAGGCCGTAGAGGAACTGCTGGATCTTCTCCGGGGTGCGCAGGCGGCGCAGGACGGCGAATTCGGCCCGGGTAAGGCCGAGCATTTCGCGGGTCGCCCGTTTCTTTTTCATCTTGTTGCGCGCAAGTGTAGCTAAAATCCGCTCGTGGACCATTGGCAGAGAATCGAAGCCGCGATAGCGGGAGCCGCGACCGACCGCCTGCCGGTCGCCCTCTGGCGCCACTTCCCGGTGGACGACCAGGACCCGGGCAAGCTCGCCGCGCACACGCTCGCCTGGCAGCGCGCCTGGGACTTCGACCTGGTGAAGTTCATGCCCTCGGGCACCTACGGCATCGAGGACTGGGGCGCGAAGACGGCCTACGAGGGCGCGGAGAATGGCGCCCGCGTGGTGAAACAGGTCGGCCTGAACCGGCCCGAGGACTGGCAGCGCCTGCCGAAACTGGATGTACGCAAGGGCGTCTACGGCGCGCAGAACGCGGCGCTGGCCGCCGCGGCAAAGGAACTCAAGGGCTCGGCACCCATCCTGCAGACGGTGTTCAGCCCGCTCACCACGGCGAGGAAGCTCGCCGGCGAAGCGGCCTTGCAGCACCTGCGGCAGCATTCCGATGCCCTGGAGGCGGGCCTGAAAACCATCACCGAGGTCACCATCGCCTTCGGTGAGGAGGCGCTCAAGGCCGGCGCGCACGGGTTCTTCTTTGCCACGCAGCTGGCGACCGCGGATGTGCTCGCGCCCTCGCAGTACGAGCGCTTCGGCAAGCGCTGGGATCTCGAATTCTTCGATGCCTTCAAAGGCAGGACCCGGGTCGACATGCTGCACCTGCACGGCATGAACCCGATGTTCGATGAACTGGCGGGCTATCCGGTGGGCCTGGTGAACTGGCACGACCGGCTGACCACCCCGACCCTCGGCATGGCCGCGGGCCGTTTCAAGGGCGCGCTGGTGGGCGGCGTGGAGGAACTCGGCCTGCTGGTGAAGGGCTCGGAAGCCGAACTGCGCGCCCAGGTGCGCGATGCGATATCCCAGACCGGCGGCCGGCGCCTGCTGGTCGGCCCCGGCTGCGTGGCGGGAATCGCCGCCCCGGAGCTCAATATCCGTGCCGTCATCGACGAAGCGAGGAAAGCCCCATGAACCGCATCCTGATCGCCCTGCTGATCCTTTCGTTCTCCGCGACCGCGCAGGCGCAATCCTGGCCCGCCAAGCCGGTGCGCTTCATCGTGCCCGCGGGACAGGGCGGCACCATCGATCCCCTGTCGCGCTTCTTCGCCGAGGCCTACGCCAGGGCCTTCGGCCAGGGCTTCGTCATCGACAACCGGCCTGGGGCGCAGGGCAACGCCGGCCTCGCCGCGATCGCCAAGTCCGATCCGGACGGCTACACCATCGGCATGGCGGCCTCCAGCATGATCGCCATCAACCCGCACCTGTACGCGACCATGCCCTACGACCCGAGGAAGGAACTGGCCGGGATCGTGCTGGTGGGCGACGTGCCCAACATCCTGGTGGTGCACCCGGAGGTGCCGGTGAAGACCATGGCCGAGTTCACCGCCTACGCCAAGGCGAACCCGGGCAAGCTCAATTTCGGCTCCACCGGCAACGGCAGCTCGATGCACCTTGCCGGCGAGCTCTACAAGACGCTCACTGCGACGCTGATGACGCACATCCCGTACAAGGTGCCGGCCGATGCCACCAACGATCTCATCTCGGGCCGCACCCAGCTCATGTTCCAGCTGATGACCGGCATCCAGGGCCAGGTGAAGGCCGGCCGTGTGCGCCCGATCGCGGTGCTGTCGGGCAAGCGCTGGCCGGGCCTGCCCGATGTTCCGACCTCGGTCGAGCAGGGCATGGGCAACCTCAAGTCTTCGGTCTGGTTCGCGGTGGTGGCACCCAACGGCGTGCCGGCCGCGGTGGTCGAGCGCATCAACGCCGAGACCAACAAGCTGCTCGCCGACCAGGCGTTCCGCGACCGCGTGCAGGCGCTGGGCGCCGCGCCCATGGGCGGCAGCGCGGCCGACTACCGCAGGCTCTACGACGAGGAATTCGTGCGCTGGGCCGCGGTGGTGAAGGCCTCGGGGGCGAAAATCGACTAGCTGAAGCGGTACGCGTCCATCGCCAGGGATCCCATCTCGATCCCGGCGTAGAGACGCTCGGCCCGGTAGTTCGCACCCGCGGCGCCCAGCGCCACGAACAGCGGCAGGAAATGCTCGTCGGTGGGGTGCGCGCGTGCCCCGTGCGGGTTGAGCGCGCGGTAGTCCACCAGCGTATCAAGGTCCCGTTCTTCTATCTTCTGCCGCACCCATTCCTGGAACTCGCCGGCGTACGGCAGCGGGCCATCGCCGCGCCGCTCGCGCAGGTTGTGCGTCATGTGGCCCGAGCCGATGATCAGCACGCTTTCGGCGGCCAGCGGCGCCAATGCCCGCCCCAGCTTGAGGTGGTGGCGTGCG
Organism: Betaproteobacteria bacterium; assembly: GCA_016868105.1. Classification (GTDB taxonomy): domain Bacteria; phylum Pseudomonadota; class Gammaproteobacteria; order Burkholderiales; family SG8-39; genus RBG-16-66-20. The sequence goes on from VGIA01000133.1 coordinate 4,351, forward strand.
GGTAGTTCCGTCTGCACCGCCACCTGGACCACCGGGATGTCCGCCTCCGGGTACATGTGCAGCAGCGGCGACCAGGCGCCGTGGTCCAGCCCGCGCTGCGGGTCGACCGCGGCAGCCAAGCCGGCCGACTGGAGCAGCGCAAGTGCGCGCGCGGCAAGCGCCGGGTCGCCCGGCGCCGGGTACTGCACCTCGTAGAGCGGTTGCGGGAAGCCGTAGAAATCGTGAATCGTCTCCGGCCGCGTCGCGCCGGTGAGCGCCGGGATGCTCGTCTCCCAGTGCGCCGAGGCGATCAGGATCGCCTTCGGCTTCGGCATGTCGCGCGCGATGCCCCGCCAGACGGCGCGCACCGCGCCGGGCCGGATGGCATGCATCGGCGAGCCGTGGGAAAGGAACAGGACGGGCAGCGCCGCCGGCGCCATGTCAGTCCACCCGGGCGCCCGAAGCCTTCACGATCGGGCCCCAGCGCTTCATCTCGTCCTGGATCATGGCGCCCATCTGCTCGGGCGTGCCGCCGACGATCTCGTACCCCAGATCGGTCATGCGCTTGACGAAGTCCGGTGCATGATTCCTTCCTCCTCAGGGATGAGGCTGCAGGATACGCCAGGCCTCACGCATCGATGCGCGGCCCCAGGCGGTTCGCTGCCTCCATCAGCACGTGCTTGCCGGCGCCGATCACCGGCACGGGCGCAGCACG
>VGIA01000134.1 GCA_016868105.1 Betaproteobacteria bacterium
GCGAACGCCTCGGGCAGCGGCCGGCCCCCGGGCGGGGCGAGCCACAGGCGCAGCAGGTGGCGGTGGCGCTCCGGCTCGGGCCAGTTCTCGAAGTCGTTGCGCGAATGCAGGATCTGGTGGTTGTGCAGGAACTGCATGTCCCCGGGCAGGAAGGCCATCGAGAGGTGGATCGCCGGGTCGTTCACCAGCCCGTCCACGAGGTCCATGGCCGCGGCCTGGTCGGCCGTGAGGCGCGCGGCTTGCGGGAACAGCTGTTGCGCCGACTCGATGTACTGGCGCACGTAGATGCAGGTGAGGCGTCCCTCGTACCAGTGGTACACCGGGACATCGAACCAGGGCTTCATGCCCTCGGGCACTTCGCCGCGCCGGTCGGTGGCAAAGGGCAGGAACAGGGCCGGCAGCAGGTCTGGGCGCCGCGCGCGGATTTCGTTGAACACGGTCATCGAGCTGGCGAGGAAGCTCTCGCCCCCCGCCTTGGCCGTCCTCAGGCACAGCAGCCCCACGATATCCACCGAATCGGTGTGGTACTCCAGGCGCCGGCTGGTCTGGTAGTAGCGCACCTTGGGATCGGCGATGTCCAGGCCCAGGTCCTTGACATGCCCCAGCAGATGGCCCTTGGCGTTCTGCGAGCGCGGGCGGCCGAGGTGCGCGCCGATGCCCATGTACGCGATCGCCTGCTCCTCGCGGCTGTAGCGGTCCACCGGCAGGCCGCGCAGCATGAAGAAGCCGCGGCCCTCGAGCAGTTCGCGCAGCAGCCCGCGCAGGGTATCGGCGAAGGCGCCCAGCGGGAAGCTGCGCGCGTCGATGTCCGCCAGCGGCCGGCCGGAGGACTTGAAGGCGCGCATGGCGGCGTCGATCTGGGCCAACTCGCGCGCGCCCAGGCGGTAGAGCCAGTCGCCCTCGCGTTTCGCCAGATCGGGGCCGGTCCAGGCCGAGGGGCCGCAGACCGGTCCGGGGGGCATGCTAGGCTTGAGCATCAGCGCTAGGTTACCGGGAGAAACGAAATGAAGCACGCGATTGCGGCACTGGTTTGGCTTGCCTTCTGCGGCGGCGCGCTCGCCCAGGGCTACCCATCCAAGCCGATCACCTTCATCATCCCCTTCGCCGCCGGCGGCGATTCGGACCTCTCGGGCCGCAACGTCGCGACGCACGCACAGAAGTACCTCAACAACCAGCCCATTGTCGCGGTCAACCGCACCGGCGCCTCCGGCACCATCGGCGCGCAGGCGGTGCGCACCGCCGCCCCGGACGGCTACACCCTGCTGGTGGCGCGTATCGCCACCCATGCCATCGCGCCGGCGCTCGATTCCAAGGTGCCCTACAAGTGGAACGAGTTCACCATGCTGTCGTTGATCGAGTTGAACCCGTTCATCTGCTACATCAAGAGCGATGCGCCGTGGAGGAACGCCGCCGAGCTGATCGAGACGGCGCGCGCGCACCCGGGCAAGTTGAACTTCTCCACCTCCGGCGTGGGCACCAGCCAGAACATGTCGGTGCAGTACTGGATGACGCTGGCCGGCCTCACCAAGGACCACGCGGTGGGCATCCACTACAAGGGCGGCGGCGAGGTGACCACCGCGGTGCTGGGCCAGCAGGTGCATTTCGCCTGCAACAACGCGCCCACGGTGATCCCGCACGTGAAATCGGGCGCGCTGCGCGGCCTGTTCGTCACCCCCGAGCGGCTGGCCGAGCTGCCCGGCGTGCCCAGCGCGACCGAGGCCGGCTTCCCGGACATGAACCGGATCGTCGGCTGGACCGCGCTCATGGGGCCGCCGGGGATGCCGAAGGAAGTGCTGGAGCGCTGGGTGGACACCTTCGCCAGGCTGGCGAAGGACCCGGCCTGGCAGGCGGGCAACGCCAGGATCGGCGGCATCGCCGCGATCCGCTCGCCGGCAGAGACCGGGAAGTTCGTGCGCGAGCAGTACGAGCTCTACGCCAGGCTCGTCGCCCTGCTCGGCATCGGCCAGTAGGCGCGCACGGCCTTGCGCGGCGCCGACCTCGTCGCGCGCGCGCTCGCCCTTGCGGGCGTGCGGCGCGTGTTCACGCTGTCGGGCAACCACATCATGGCGCTGTTCGACGCTGCGCTCGACGCCGGCCTGGACCTGCTGCACGTACGCCACGAGGCGGCCACGGTGCACATGGCCGACGCCTGGGGCCGCCTCACCGGCGAGCCCGGCATCGCGCTGGTGACCGGGGGGCCCGGCCACGCCAACGCGGTGTCGGCGCTCTACACCGCGCTCGCCGCCGAATCCCCGCTGGTGCTGCTCTCCGGACACGCGCCGCTCCCCGAACTGGGCCAGGGCGCCTTCCAGGAGATGGCGCAGGCGGAGATGGCCGCGCCGGTGGCGAAAGCTTCCTGGACCGTGCGCTCGGCCGCGTCTCTGGGCGAGGACCTTGCGCGCGCCATGCGCGTGGCGCGCAGCGGGCGGCCCGGGCCTGTGCACCTGTCGCTGCCCTCGGACCTGCTGGAAGGGAAAGTGGATGCGCCGTTGCCGGCGCCGGGAGCATTCCTCCCCGAGCCCCTCGCGCCGCAGGCGCGTGCCATCGACGCGGCGCTGGACCATCTCGCCTCCGGAAAGACGCCGCTCCTGATCGCCGGGCCCGCCATGGCCGGCGCGCGCCCGCGCCGGCTGCTCGCGCAGCTGGAGGAGGCCACCGGCGTGCCGTGCATCGTCATGGAAAGCCCCCGCGGCGTGAACGATCCGAGCCTGGGCTTGCTCGCGGAGGTGCTCGCCAAAGCCGATGCCGTGGTGCTGGCGGGCAAGCGGCGCGACTTCACGCTGAAGTTCGGCGGCGCCTTTGGCGCAGGCGCGAAGCTGTTCGATACCGATGCGGTGACCGGACAGTGGCTGGAGCAGGCCGCGCGCAAGGGCTGGCGCAAGGGCGGCTGGCGCGATGAAGCGCGCGCGGCGCTCACCTGGCGTCCGGCGGCGTGGCAGACGCTCGCCTCGCCCGCGCAGGGCCCGCTGCACCCGGTGGAAGTCGGGCGCTCGGTGCAAAGACTCCTCGATGCCGCACCCTCGGTGCTGGTGTGCGACGGTGGCGAGTTCGGCCAGTGGGCGCAGGCGATCTTGAGCGCGCCGCACCGGCTGATCAACGGCGTCGCGGGGTCCATCGGCTCGGCGCTGCCCTTCGCCGCCGCCGCGAAGCTCGCGGTGCCCGAGGCGACCGTGGTGGCGATGCTGGGCGATGGCACCTTCGGTTTCCATTCCTCGGAGTTCGACACCGCGGTGCGCGGCGACATCGCCTTCGTCGCCGTGGTCGGCAACGATTCGGCGTGGAACGCGGAGCACCAGATCCAGCTGCGCGCCTACGGCGCGGCGCGCGCCCATGGCTGCCTGCTGCTTGCGACGCGCTACGACCGCGTGGCGGAGGCTTTCGGCGCGCACGGCGAGCACGTTGCGGTGCCCGACCAACTGGCCCCGGCGCTCGGGCGCGCCTCGCTCGCCGGCCGCGCCGCCTGCGTGGATGTCGCCCTGCAGCGGCTGCCGGCCCCGACCTTCAAGCGCTGATGCGCACGGTCGAGCAGATTTCGGGCCGACGCCTGCTCGAGCGGGCCCAAGCCCTTGCCCGGTATTCGGAACTGCCCGGCGGCCTGACGCGCACCGCGCTGTCGAAGGAGTACCGCGGCGCTGCGGACCTGGTGCTGGAATGGATGCGCGAAGCGGGCATGAACGCGCGCCTGGATGCGATCGGCAACCTCGTCGGGCGCTATGAGGCGAGCACGCCGGGCGCGCCCTGCCTGCTGCTGGGCTCGCACCTGGACACGGTGCGCAACGCGGGAAAGTACGACGGCATGCTGGGCGTGCTGGCGGGCATCGAGTGCGCGCGCGCGCTGAAGGCGGCGGGCAAGCCCCTGCCCTTTGCGCTGGAAGTCGTGGGCTTTTGCGACGAGGAAGGCGTGCGCTTTGGCGCCACGCTGCTGGGCAGCCGTGCGGTGGCGGGCACCTTCGATCCCGCGGTGCTGCAGGCGAAAGACGGCGCCGGGGTGACCCTGGCGCAGGCGCTGCGCGACTTTGGCCTGGACCCGGCCCGCGTCGGCGAAGCGGCGCGCAAACGCGCGGAGGTGCTCGCCTACGCCGAGCTGCACATCGAGCAGGGCCCGGTGCTGGAGGCCGAGGGGCTGGCGGTGGGCGTGGTGACCGCGATCAACGGCTTCACGCGCATGGCGGTCACCATCACCGGCACGGCCGGCCACGCCGGCACCGTGCCCATGAATCTGCGCCGCGACGCGCTCGCGGCGGCCGCCGAATGCGCGCTGGCGGTGGAGCGCATCGGCGCGTCGGAGCCCGGCCTTGTGGCGACCGTCGGGCGCATCGAGGCGCTGCCCGGCGCAATCAACGTGGTGCCGGGCGAGGCGCGCTTCACCGTCGATGCGCGCGCGCCGGAGGATGCACAGCGCCTGCGCGCGGTGCAGGCGATCCGCGCCGCGATCGCCGCCATCTGCGCGCGGCGCAACGTCGCCGTTCACATCGAGGAACTGCAGCAGCAGGGCGTGGCCGCCTGCGCGCCCTGGCTGATCGAGCAGATGGCCGCCGCGCTGCGCGCAGAGGGCCTGCGCGATTTTCGCCTGCCCAGCGGCGCCGGGCACGACGGCCAGGCGATCCAGGCCATCGCCGGCATCGGCATGCTGTTCGTGCGCTGCGCGAAGGGCATCAGCCACAACCCGGCCGAGGCGATCACCGCGGCGGACGCCGAGGCGGGGACGCGCGTCCTGCTGCGCTTTATCGAGGCCTTCGAACCGGAGCCCTAGAGGACCTTGCCCGGGTTCATCAATCCCTTCGGGTCCAGCGCGCCCTTGAGCGCGCGCATCAGCTCCAGCTCCAGCGGATCCTTGTGGTGCCTGATCTCCTCGCGCTTCAACTGCCCCAGGCCGTGCTCGGCGGAGATGGAGCCGCCCATGGCAGCCACCTCGGCGTAGACCACGGCATTGACCTCGGCGCGGCGCGGAACGAGCGCCGCATCGCCCACGTTGTAGTGCAGGTTGCCGTCGCCGACATGGCCGAAGCAGTAGATGGGCGCGCCGGGAAATGC
>VGIA01000135.1 GCA_016868105.1 Betaproteobacteria bacterium
GCGAGTTCGAGGCCAGGGTGAAGGCGCTCGGGGCGCGGCTGGCGCGCCGCCAGGGCATGAGCCGGCGCGCCTTTTTCCGCACCGCCGCGGGCATGGCGGCGGCGTTCGTCGCCATGAACGAGGTCCATGCCAGGGGTGGGCAGCCGCTGTACGAGGCCAGTGCCGCAGAGGCGGCGACGCCGGAGCGAGCTCAGGCGCGCGCCGACGGCCTCAAGGGCCAGTTCATCATGGACATGCACACCCATTTCCTGCGCGATGACACGCGGCTGGAGGGTTTTGTGCGCTCGCGCGAGGCGGTGGGCAAGGCGGGCTGGAACCCGGGCCTGGCGGGCCGGCCGCAGACCCTCGAGGACCTCAAGTTCGCCAACTACTTCAAGGAGATTTTTCTCGACAGCGACACCAAGCTCGCCTGCATCAGCGGCTCCTACTCGGTGGACGAGCGCGATTCCTTCCTCACCAACCGCATGAAGTTCGACGCGCGCGAGCGCATCAACCGCGAAGCCGGCGCCCGGCGCATGTTCTCGCACGCCATCTTCACGCCGGGCTGGCCGGGCTGGCTGGAGAAGGTGGACGAGGAAAACGAGACCCTGCGCCCGGATTCGTGGAAGGGCTACACCATCGGCGACAACACCAACAAGCACCTGTCGAAGTTTCCGTACCGGCTGGACGACGAGAAGCTGATGTACCCGTTCTACGAAAAGCTGCTGCAGGCGGCGGCCAAGCATCCGGACCGGCCGGGCCTGAAGAACGTCTGCGTCCACAAGGGGCTGTTCCCGCCGGTGATCGAGCAGCGCTTCCCGCATCTGCTGGGCTACTGTCACGTCGGCGACGTCGGCAAGGCGGCGAGGGACTGGCCGCAGCTCAATTTCGTCATCTACCACTCCGCCTACCGCTGGGGCGGAGGTCCGACCACGGCGCAGCAGGCCTGGGAGCAGGTCGAGCGCATCGGGCGGGTCGAGTGGGTGAACGATCTCGCCGAGATCCCGGCGAAGTTCGGCGTGACCAACGTCTACGCGGATCTCGGCCAGATCTTTGCCCAGAGCACCATGGCCGATCCACGCGTTTGCGCCTTCATGATGGGTACGCTCGTGAAAGGCATGGGCGCGGACCACGTGGTCTGGGGCACCGACGCCATCTGGACCGGCTCGCCGCAGTGGCAGATCGAGGCTCTGCGCCGGCTTGAGATCCCGGAGGCGATGCGCGAGCGCTACGCTTTCGCGCCGCTGGGCGCCGCCGACGGCCCGGTGAAGCAAGCCATCCTGGGCGACAACAACGCGCGCCTGTACGGCCATTCAGTTGCCCGACGCGCTGAGTTGGCGACGGACAAGGTCGCGTACTGGAAAGGCCTCTACGAAAAACACGGCGGCGGGCGGAGCAACCTCGCTTATGGCTACGCCGCGGCGCGCGCCCGCGGGTAGAGGCCGAGCGCCCGCCTCAGCAGGAAGGTGGCAATCGTCAGGTTGAGCAGGTTCCAGGCGGTGCCGTTCAGAAACGCGGTCTTGTAGGAGCCGGTGAGGTCGTAGATGAGGCCGGTCATCCAGCCGCCCAGGGCCATGCCGAGCAGGGTGCACATCAGCACGATTCCGGTGTAGGTACCGGCGACGCGGGCAGGGAAGTACTCGCGCACGATGATGGCGTAGGAGGGCACGATGCCGCCCTGGAACAGGCCGAACAGCGCCGACACCACGTAGAGCGAGGCCAGCGAGTCAAAGGGCAGGAACAGCATCAGTGCCACTGCCTGCAGGGCAGAGCCCAGCAGCAGCGTCTTCAGCCCGCCGATGCGGTCGCAGATCCAACCCGAGACCAGACGGCTGAGGATGCCGAAGCCGAGCATCACCGAGAGCATTTCCGCGCCGCGCGCGGCCGCCAAGCCGAGGTCGCCGCAGTAGGCGACGATGTGGACCTGCGGCATGGACATGGCGACGCAGCAGCTGATGCCGGCCATGCAGAGCAGGGTGAGCAGGGTTGCCGATCGAAGGCCGGGCTGTTTGGCTGCCGGGACGTAAGACGTCCCCGGAGCGACCGGATGAAGTTCCAGAACCGGGGGTCGGCGCCTGAGGACGAAGGCAAGGGGAATCGCGGTAAGGAGGCAGAACACGCCCACGCCGGTAAAGGTGGCCCGCCAGCCGATGCTGTCGAAGTACCCCTGCAGGATCGGCGGCCAGACGGCGCCCGCCATGTAATTGCCGCTGGCGCAGATGGCCACCGCGATGCCGCGCCGTTTCGTGAACCACAGCGAAGTGTCGGCGACCAGCGGGGCGAAACTGGCCGAGGTTCCGAGCAGGCCGATGACCAGGCCCTGGATGAGGGCATACTGCAGCAGGGTCTGCGAGGCGCCGGCGGCGATGAAACCCAGGCCCAGGCACACCGCGCCGATCAGCACCGGCACCATGACGCCGAAGCGGTCGGCGAGCCTGCCCATCAGAATCCCGCCCAGGCCGAAGCCGATCATGGTCAGGGCGTAGGGCAGCGAGGCATCCGAGCGCCCGACGCCGAATTCAGCCTGCACCAGCGGCAGGGCCACGGCCACCGCGTACATGCCCGCGCCTCCTATGGTTCCGAGCGCGAGGCACGCGCCGAGGCGCATCCAAGCGTATGCGGACTCCTGCTGCGGCCCGGAAGTAGACATCGCCGAATTCTAGCGGTCATATAGAATCCTCCCCATCCCGATGCGCATCCTTGTTTCGAACGACGACGGCTACTTCGCCCCGGGCATCACGCTGCTGGCGGAGCGGCTGGGCGCGATCGGCGAGGTGACCGTGGTCGCGCCCGAGCGCGACCGCTCCGGCGCCTCCAATTCGCTGACGCTCGACCGCCCCCTCAGCGTGCGCCGCGCCGCCAACGGCTTCTGGTTCGTCAACGGCACGCCCACCGACTGCGTGCACCTGGCGGTGACCGGGTTGCTGCAGGGCCTGCCCGACTGCGTGGTGTCGGGGATCAACCATGGCGCCAACATGGGCGACGACACGATCTACTCCGGCACGGTCGCGGCCGCAACCGAGGGCTATTTGCTGGGCATCCCGTCGCTCGCGATTTCGCTGGCGAGCCGCTCCGGCACGCACTTCGCGACCGCGGCCGCAGTGGCCCTGCGCCTGGTCGAGCGCCTGGCGCGTGCGCCGGTGCCGCAGCCCGTGCTGCTCAACGTCAACGTCCCTGACCTGGCCCAAGGCGCGCTCGGCGCCGAGGAGATCACCCGCCTCGGACGGCGTCACAAGGCCGAGCCGGTGGTGAAGCTGCGGACGCCGCGCGGCGAGACCGCTTACTGGATCGGCCCCGCAGGCAATGCCCAGGACGCCGGGCCGGGCACCGATTTCCACTCCGTCGCCGCCGGCCGCGTCTCGGTGACCCCGCTGCAGGTGGACCTTACTCACCACGGTCAGCTGGAGCTGATCCGGGGCTGGATCGGACGATGACCGTGCCCGGCGGCGCGCGCAACCTCGCCGGCGTCGGCATGACCTCGCAGCGCACGCGCGCACGCATGGTCGTACGTCTGCGCGACGAGGGCATTCGCGACCCGCGCGTGCTGGTTGCGATGGGGGCGGTACCGCGGCATGTGTTCGTCGAGGAGGCGCTGGCGCACCGCGCCTACGAGGACAGTGCGCTCCCGATCGGCTTTGGCCAGACCATCTCGCAGCCCTACATCGTGGCGCGCATGATCGAGGAATTGATCCGCGGGCGCGAACTGGGCCGGGTGCTGGAGGTGGGCACCGGCTGCGGCTACCAGGCCGCCGTGCTGGCGCAGCTCTCCGCCGAGGTCTACTCCATCGAGCGCATCCGCGAGCTGCTGGAGCGCGCACGATCGAACCTGCGCGCGCTGCGCCTGTCCAACCTGCGGCTCGCCTATGGCGACGGCAACGAAGGCCTGGAGAAGGCCGCTCCCTTCGATTCGATCGTGGTCGCGGCGGCCGCGCCGGCGGTGCCGCAGGCACTGCTGCGCCAACTCGCTCCCGGTGGCAGAATGATCCTGCCGATCCGGCAGGCCGGCGCCTCGCAGCGCCTGGCGCTGATCGAGCGGGAAGTCCGCGGCTTGGTGCAGACGCCGCTCGACCCGGTTCGCTTCGTGCCCCTGGAGGCTGGAAAGCGATGATGCAGCCGCAGTTCCTGATGCTTGCCGCGCTCGTCTGGGCCCTCGCCCTGGCGGGCTGCGCCGCGCGCGCGCCGGCCCCGGTGGACGACCGGCGCCCGGCGGCGCCGACAGCAGCCCCCAAGCCCCCGGTGGCACAGGCAGTGAAACCGGTCGCTGCGGCGCCTGAGGGCCGCTATACCGTCCGGCGCGGCGATTCGCTCTACAGCATCGCGCTGGAGCACGGGGTCGACTTCCGCGATCTGGCCAAGTGGAACAATCTTGACGACCCGGCCAAGATCCGGGTCGGCCAGACACTGCAAGTGCGCGCGCCGGAGCCCGCAACCGCCGTGCAGGTGGGCCCGGTTCGTGCGCCGGGGGCTGCCGAACCGCGTCCCATCGAATCCAGGCCGCTCGGCCAGCCGAGCCCCGCCGAGGGCAGCGTGCGCACTGCCCCCAAGGCACAACGCCTGCCCTATTCGGAGCAGAACGTCGCGCTGCTGTCGCGCGGCGAGGCGCCTGCGCAGGCCGCGGCCAAGCCCGTGCCGCCGGCGACGGCCGCGCCCAAGCCCGAGGCGCCGAAGCCTGCCCCCGAACGGGCAGCCGACGGCATCGAGTTCATCTGGCCGGCCAAGGGCACCCTCCTTTCCGGGTTCACCGAGCCCCGGGTCAAGGGCATCGATATCGGCGGCCGCGTCGGCGACCCGGTGGTCGCGGCGGCGGCCGGCAAGGTGATCTATGTCGGCGAGGGCATCCCGGGCCTGGGCAAGTTCCTGGTCATCAAGCACAACGAGGAGTTGTCCACGGTTTATGCGCACGCCAGGGAAATCCTGGTCAAGACGGACCAGACGGTGGTGCGCGGCCAGCGCATCGCGGAACTGGGCGACAGCGACGCCGACCGGCCGAAGTTGCACTTCCAGGTGCGCAGGCTCGGCAAGCCCCTGGACCCGATGGGTTACCTGCCGCCG
>VGIA01000136.1 GCA_016868105.1 Betaproteobacteria bacterium
AGTACGGCGTCACCGGCGTGCCGACCTTCGTCGCCGGCGGCTACGGCGTGGTGGGCGCCCAGCCCTACGAGGCGCTGGAGCAGCTGGCGAAGCAGGCGCGCGGCAAGGCCTAGCGTGTCCTAGCCGCTGCGGTACTTCGCCACCGCCCCCTTGGCGAGGGCGAGGCCGTGCCCCGGCCGGTCCGGGATGCGGATGGCGCCGTTCACGCACTGCGGCAGGGCCTCGAACAGGTCCGGCGGCATCCAGTCCATGAGTTCCACCAGGAACCCGTTCGCGAGCGCGCCGCAGACCTGGACGGACAGCTCGTACACCACGTGCGGCGAGACGCTCACGCCGTGCGCCGCGGCGAGGTGGCCGATCTTCAGCGTTTCGCTGTAGCCGTTGGCGCGGCAGATGTCGGGCATGAGGTAGCGCGCGGCGCGGCGCTCGATGAGGTCGCGGAACTCGTAGCGGTTGTAGTGGTTCTCGCCGGTGGCCACCGGGATGCGGATCGCGGCGGCGACCTCGGCGCAGGAGGCGTTGTCGTCCGAGTTCACCGGCTCCTCGTACCAGACGAGGTCCAGGTCTTCCAGCAGCGCGGCCTGGCGGATGTTGCCCGCGAGGTCCAGCTTCTGGTTCACGTCCACCATCATGCTCAGGCCCGGCCCGAGCGCCTTCTTCACGGCCGCAACGCGCTTGCGGTTCATCTCGGGATCGGGATGATGGATCTTCATCTTGTAGTAGCGGCAGCCCAGGGCAGCGTAGTGCTCCGCCTCGCCGATGAGGTCTTTCTCGGTGTAGTTGCCCCAGCCGCCCGAGCCGTAGCAGTCGGCGCTGTCGCGCACCGCGCCCCAGAGCTTGTACAGCGGCAACCCGGCTGCCTTGCCCGCGATGTCCCACAAGCCGATGTCCAGCGCCGAGAGCGCCATGCCGGCGATGCCGACCCGGCGCACGCCACGGTCGCCGCGGTACATCTTCTCCCACAACTTTTCCACCGCGAGCGGGTCCTCGCCCATCAGCAGGGGCTTCAAGCGCGTCTCCAGGTAGGCGAGCACGCTCTGGGCGCCGCCGCCACCGAAGACGAGGCTGTAGCCCAGGCCCTGCAGGCCTTCGTCGGTGGCGATTTGCGCCACCACCAGCTTGTGGTGCGGGAAATCCAGCGCCATGGGCTTTGGCGGCGCCACGGTGAGGACGCAGGCCTCGATTGCGGTGATCTTCATCTCAGGGGGCGGCCTCGACGATGCGGAAATCGCGCTCGACGCCCTCGCCCAGCGCCTTCAGCGCGGCGCCGTAGGCCGGGCCGTCGTGCGCGGCGTGCGCGGCGGCGAGGCTGTCGAATTCCACCACCACCGTGCGCTGCATGATGCCGTTGTCGTGCACCTTGTCGGGCATGCCGCGGACGATGAAGCGCCCCCCGGCGCCCAGGATCGCCGGGCCGGCGAGGGCGGCGTAGGCGGCGAGCGCCTCGGGTTTGTGGATCGCGCGGTAGCAGGAAATCCAATACGCCTTGGGCATGAGCACGCTCCTTGATTTGGGGGGCCTATGATGCCACTGCGGGCCGGCAAGGCGACGCTAGAACCGGTCCGCTTTCACATTCGGCTGGCCCCTGACCGTCACCTCGGGACCCTTGGTGCCGGCGGTGCGCTCGTAGACGCCGTCGCCGGTCTTCTTGTGCTGGGTCAGGCCCAGTTCCTGGATCGGCTTCGGGGTGTAGCGGCACTTGCCGCCCAGGGGTTCCGAGATGCGCTGCATGACCTCGAAGGTGCCGGTGCCCTGGTCGCAGGTTCCGCTGTGCGCTCTGTAATCGTAGCGGGGTATGGCGCGAGTTTACAATGGCGTCATGGCACTGGTGAGGAAGGGCATCAAGCAGCTCATCGCCGAGGCGGAGGTGCGCTCGAAGGGCATCTCCATCGAGGAGTCGAAACGACGCCTCGGCGACCCGGACACGGTGTTCGTGGACCTGCGTGACGTGCGGGAACTGGAGCGCGACGGCATGATCCCGGGCGCCTTCCACGCCCCGCGCGGCATGCTGGAGTTCTGGGTGGATCCCGAGAGCCCCTACTACAAGCCGGTGTTCGCCGAGGGCAAGACCTTCATCCTGTACTGCCAGGCGGACTGGCGCGGCACGCTCGCCGCGGCCACGCTTGCAGACATGGGTGTGCAGAACGTGCTGCACATGGAAGGCGGCTTCGGGGAATGGAAGAAGGCGGGCGGCCCGACCGCAGAGCCTCCGCACAAGAAATCCGCCTGAGCGGCCAGGAGTGGTCGAACTCTCTTGTTACTACGGCCTGTCCTCGCCTTGGGCTGAGGAGCGCGACACGAGCGACGTGGAGGTGCGCCGCGCGATCGCGGAGCAGAACGGGATGCCGGGCGAGGAACTGGTGGCCGCGGAGCGCAGCGTGCCGGTGCAGCAGCTCTTCAAGGCCTACAGCGAGGAGGCCGGGCGCCTGGGGGTGTTCGGGGCGCCGACCTACGTGCTGGAGGGCGAGCGCTTCTGGGGCCAGGACCGGCTGGAGTTCCTCGATCGTGCGCTGGAGGCCATGGGCAAGTGAGCCGGCGCCGCGACATGATCCTGCTGCTGGTGCTCTCGGGCACCATCATCTCCATTTGCATGGGCCTGCGCCAGAGCCTGGGGCTGTTCATGCGGCCGATGGCGCTGGAGGCGGGCATCTCGGCAGCCACCTTCGGCTTCGCCGTCGCGCTGCAGAACATCGTCTGGGGCATCAGCCAGCCCTTCGTCGGCGCGCTCGCCGACAAGTACGGCCCGCGCCCGGTGCTGGTGTCCACCGCGATCGCCTATGCCGTGGGCGTGGCCCTGATGGCGCAATCGCGTGGCGAGTTGATGCTGGACATCGCCGGCTTCCTGATGGGCGTGGGCACCGCCGGCACTGCGTTCGGCGTGCTGATGGGTGTGGTCACGCGCGCCACGCCGCCGGAGAAGCGCAGCCAGACCGTGGGCTTGGTGGCGGCCTCGGGATCGCTGGGCACCATGCTGCTCGCGCCCATCGGCCAGTCGCTCATCGACGGCTTCGGCTGGTATGCCGCGATGCTGGCGTTCTCGGCCATCGCGGCCTCGATGGTGCTGTTCGCGCTGCCCATCCGCGGCCTGGCCGATCGGCTGGAGGCTGGGCCCGTCGCGGCCGCTGGCCGGCCGCAGGGGCTGGGCGAGGCGCTGCGCGAGGCGCTCGGCCACCGGGGATACCTCTTCATGACGCTGGCGTTCTTCGCCTGCGGCTTCCAGCTCGTCTTCATCACCACGCACCTGCCGGCCTACCTGCAGCTGTGCGGCGTGGCGCCGGGGGTGAGCGCGACCGCGCTGGGCCTCATCGGCCTGTTCAACACCATCGGCACCTACGGCTTCGGCCTGCTGGGCGCCCGCTACAGCCAGAAGCGGCTGCTGGCCATGATCTACCTGCTGCGGACGCTGTTCATCATCGGCTTCCTGCTGGTGCCGATCAGCGCCACCACCACGCTGGTGTTTGCAGCCGCCATGGGCATGCTCTGGCTGGGAGTGTCGCCGCTGGTGACCGGGATCATCTCGCGGGTGTTCGGGCTGAGCCACTTCGGCACGCTCTACGGCGTGGTGTTCTTCAGCCACCAGCTGGGCTCGTTCTTCGGCGCCTGGATGGGCGGGCTGGTGTTCGCCCGCACCGGCAGCTACGACTTCGCCTGGGGCGCGCTCATCGCCATCGGACTTGCCGCCTTCACCCTGCAGTGGCTGATGGACGACCGGCCGCCGGCGCAACTGCGCCGGGCGGGCCTGCTGCAACCCGCGGCGGCGTGACCCCCCCGCCGGACCCGGAAGGTAAAATACCTTCATGGACATGAGCGCCCAGGAAATCCGGGAGTTCTGGCACGGCTTCTGCGAACGCCAGAAGGTGCCCCCGGCGCTGCGCGCTGAGGGCGACAAGGAAATCGCGGCCAACCCCGAATTCTGGGCCGACCACACCATGTGGGACCTGGTGGAGAAGCTGAAGGCGAAGAAGTCCTAGGTGCTGCGCCTGCCTGAGGCACCTTTCTAGGTGCCGCGCCTCTAATACCTGCACTAGCGCCGCACGACCTACGGGCGGCCATTGGCATAGCCCCATGCCGTGCCCGGGATAGTTGATGTCCAGGGCGCGCAGGCGCGATGCCCTGCGCGACAGGGCGAAGTCTTTGCTATAGTGAGCTCTGGCAACCACGAAAGGAGGTGATCCAGTGCGAGAACCCCAAGGCAGGACCGGCGAGAGGTGCTCCAGGACCGGATCATTGCGCAACTCAGGGAGCCTCTACGGCTAAAGAGCCGGGAATGCCCTAGCAGCACCGCAGCAACGGCCCCGGGCCGCGCGAGCGCCCCGGGGTTTTTTTCACGCGCACAAATGAAAAGGCCCGGTCGCCCGGGCCTTTTCTACCTGCTGCCTCAGCCTTGCGTCAGAGCGGCTTGATGTTCGTCGCCTGCTCGCCCTTGGGGCCGGTGGTGACGTCGAAGGTCACCTTCTGGTTTTCCTTCAGGCTCTTGAAGCCCGAGCCCTGGATCGCGGAGAAATGCGCGAACAGGTCCTTGCCGCCGCCATCCGGGGTGATGAAGCCGTAGCCCTTGGCGTCGTTGAACCACTTCACGGTACCGGTTGCCATGATTGAATGCCTCTCGATTAAAGATTGGGAAACGGGCTTTCGCCCACTTGCCGGAGGAGCCAAGAAGGTAGCGCGGTACTCACTTGTGGTGGAAGGACCAGCGGAGAAAAAC
>VGIA01000137.1 GCA_016868105.1 Betaproteobacteria bacterium
ACCGCCACGCCGTCCACCAGCTCGTGGTCGAACCACCATTTCTTGGCCGGGTTGCGCCGGCCGTTGCCGATCCAGTCGTCGAACCAGGCGGCGAAGGGCACCGTGAGCGGCTTGGCCCACCGCGCGTTGACCCCGACCCAACTCGCGGCGCGCGTCAGCCAGGCGCCGTCGGCGTCCACCACCTTGTTGATCGGGCAGGTCTTCATGCAGCGGCCGCAGGCCGAGCCCTTGGGGTTGGTGACGCGGTAGCGCGTGCAGCGCTCCACGTCCGGCTTCCACATCTCGTAGCCGTTGAACATCACCTTGTCGCCGAAGGGGATGGCGTCGCAGGGACATTCGCGCGCGCACTTGCGGCAGTGGCCGCAGAAGGCCTGCAGGCCGAAGTCGATCGGCTGGTCCACTTCCAGCGGCAGGTCGGTGGTGAGCACCACCGACTTGAAGCGCGGCCCGACGAAGGGGTTGAGCACGAGTTCGCCGATCCGCGACAGCTCGCCCAGCCCGGCCCAGAGGATGAGCGGAATGTGCAGCACGTCGCTGTCGGCATTGGTCTGCGCGCGCGCCGGGAAACCGTGGCCGCGCAGGAGCTCGGCCATGACGCCGGCGATCTGCGCGCCGCGCAGGTAACCGCGCATGGACTGCGCCCCGGAGATCCAGTCATCGCCGCTCGCGCCCTCCATGGTGTCGTATCCCTGGTCGATGAGCATCACCACGGCGTAGCGGTGATAGCGCGGGATCTCGGCGCCGTTTTCCTTGTGCGAGAACCAGGCGTAGCGCGGAATCTCGCAGATGCCGGTGAGGTCGGCGCCCAGGAAATAGGACAGCGACTTGATGGCGCGCGCGTTGGCGGCGGGGTCGGACAGGGTGACGTCGTGCTTCGGCGCTATTGCGCCGTCCTGGTACGGCACCAGCGCGCGGATCACTTGCAGCAGGCTGTAGGAGAACGGCGTCTTGAATGCGAAGCGGGTGCGCTCTGTCTTCGCCTTGTCCCCAAGGTCGCCGTGCAGCGCGCGCTGGAAGAACGCGGCGCGCTTGGGCACGCGAGGCACCTCGTCCTCGAGGATCAGCGTCGTGGGCCGCGCGAGGCGCTTTACCGTTTCCATCGGGTAGGCGCTCAGGTGCGAGGCGCGCTGCGCGCGGCGGTTGCGCTCGCGCCCTGATTGCGCGCCGTTGATCCCCCACCAGTAGCGCAGGCCGCCCGAGTTCAGGGCCTCCGGGTGCAGCGGCAGGTCGACGGCGAGCTCGTAGTCGGTGGTGATCGCGGCGAGGCTGAAGCCCGTGCCGATGAAGGGCGCGGCAAGCGAGTCCCCGGTGCGCACGGCGAGGCCGGCCAGCACCGCGAGTTGGTGCAGATCCGCCTGCGCATGGCCCTGGAAGTGCGCCAGCGCCTGGAATCCCATGTGGCGCACATGGCCTGCGAGCGCGACCGCGATCTCGGCGGCGCGCATGTCGGCCACGGCGGCGACGGCTGGACGGGTCCAGTCGCGGGCGAGGTTGCCTTCCTCCGGCACGCGAGCGTGCTCGACCAGGACGACCAGGGCGAAGCCACGCGCCGGCGCCGGCAACGCGCAGATGCCGGCCATGCTCGCGTCCAGGAAGTAGGCGCCGCCCTTGAGATCCATGACGCGGCGCCGCAGGTCATCGCCCACCGGCGCCCTGGCGCGCGCGGCGGGGCCGTCCGCAAAGGCCGCGTAGATGCCGCGATAGCGATCGGCTGCGCGCGCGAGCAGGCTGGACGATGGCGCAGCCGCCGCGGCGGCGCGCGGCGGGCGCTTGGCTTCGGTCGTGATCACGCCAGGATCCCGCGGCAGCGTCTCCAGCGGGAATGGGCCGAGATGGAACGGCCGGTCCTTGCTGCGGGGATGGATGAGCATGCCAACCTCTTGGCTGCGAGGATACTCGGAAATCGCTTACACTCCGCCGGCCGATTCAGGAGGGGGCTGCCATGATGCGCATCACATTGTTCCTTGTCACCGCGTTGTTCGCGGCGTCGCAGGCCCTCGCGCAGGACTGGCCCTCGAAGCCGGTGCGGTTCATCGTGCCGTTCCCGCCGGGCGGGACGGTGGATCCGCTGGCGCGCCTCGCCGCGGCCAAGCTGGGCGAGGCGCTCAAGCAGCAGTTCGTGGTCGAGAACCGGCCCGGCGCCGGCGGCTCGATCGGCACCGGCATGGCGGTGAAGTCGGCTCCCGACGGCTACACCTTCGTGTTCGTGTTCGACTCCCACGGGGTCAACCAGGCGCTGATCCGCGGCCTGCCGTTCGACACCGCGAAGGACCTGGCGCCGGTGATGCTGGTGGGCCGGGCGCCCTACGCCATCGCCACCGCGGTGGCCAAGCCCTGGAAGAGCTTCGCCGAGGTGGTCGCGGCCTCGAAAGCCAAGCCCGACTCGGTGAGCGTGGGCTCCATCGGCAACGGCACCATCGGCCACCTGACGCTGGTCATGGCGCAGCAGATGGGCGGCTTCAGGCTGATCCACGCGCCTTTCGCCGGCGGCGGCCCGATGAACCAGAATATCCTCGGCGGCCAGGTCGAGCTGGGCATCGGCTCGGTGGCGCTGCTCTCGCCGCAGGTGCGAGGCGGCAAGATGCGCGCCGTGGCCACCACCGGCGAGGCCCGGGCCGCTGCGCTGCCGGAGGTGCCGACCCTGATCGAGCAGGGCTTCCCGGGGCTCACCGCCTTCGCCTGGTGGGGCATCTTCACCCCGGCGGCCACGCCCAGGCCGATCATCGACCGGATGCACGGCGAACTGGTCAAGGTGTTCAACCAGGCCGAGGTGCGCAAGACCCTGTCCGAGGGCATGGGCATGGATCTCGTCGTCAGCTCACCCGAAGCGCTGCAGCAGTGGACCCTCGCCGAGATGGCGAAGTGGGGCAAGGTCATCCAGGACAACAACATCCGGACGGACTGAGCGCCGTGGCCTCCTGAACGGCGTGGCAGAGCAGCCCATCCCGCGCTGGGTCGGGATCGCCCTGCTGCTGGCGATCGCGGTGGTGTTCGGCGCCAACCACGTCGCGGCGCGCGTCGCCTTCGACCATGGGGCCAACGTCACCACGGCGGTCGCGTTCCGTTCCGCGGGGACTGCGCTGTTCGTGCTGGGCCTGCTGCTCGCCAATGGCGTCTCGCTGGCGCTGCCGGCGGCGACCCGGGCGCGCGCGGCGTTGATCGGCCTGATGCTTGCGGTGCAGAGCTACTGCCTGTACTCGGCGGTCGCGCTCATCCCGGTGGCGCTGGCGCTGCTCGCCTTCCAGACCTTCCCGATGGTGCTGGCGCTGCTGTCCTGGGCGGCGGGCGCCGAACGGCCCTCGCGCCGGGTGCTGCTGGCGATGCCGGTGGTGCTCGCCGGGCTCGCGCTGGCGCTGGAGGTGTACGGCGGCAGCGGCGATGTCGCGGGCCGCTGGAGCGAGATCGGCGAGGGCGTGCTGTGGGCCACCGGTGCGTCGCTTGCCTTCGCCAGCGTGCTGTTCTTCACCACGAAGTGGCTGCCGGCGGTCGATGGGCGCCTGCGCAGTTTCCTGATCATGAGCATGGTGGCCGCGGCGACCATTGCCGGCGGCGCCGCGGCGGGCGACTTCCGGCTGCCGGCCGACAACACCGGCTGGATCGCGCTCGCGCTGCTGGTGGCGCTCTACGGCACCGCGATCACCTCGATGTTCGTCGTCCTGCCGCGGCTGGGCGCGGTGAACAACGCCCTCGTGCTCAACTTCGAGCCGATCGCGGTGCTCGCCATCGCCTGGGTGGTGCTGGAGCAGCGGATCGCGCCGCTGCAGGTGCTGGGCGCGTTCATCGTCGTCGGCGCCATCATCGCCACGGGGAAGAAATGACCAGACTGTGCATCGTCCGTCACGGCGAGACGGCGTGGAACGCCGAGCTCCGGGTGCAGGGGCAGCTGGACGTGCCCCTGAACGATACCGGCCGGCGGCAGGCGCAGGCGGTGGCCTCGGTGCTGGGCAGGGAGCGCTTCGCGGTCATCTATTCAAGCGACCTCGGACGCGCGCGGCAGACCGCGGCGCCGACGGCCGCGGCGCTGGGGATGGATGTACGGCTGGAGCCGGGCCTGCGCGAGCGCCACTACGGCATCTTCGAGACCCACACCTACGCCCAGGTGCAGGCGAAGTTTCCGCAGGAGTACGCGCGCTTCGACGCCCGCGACCCTGAGTTCGATTTCCGCACCGGGGAGAGCCTGAAGGACTTCTACGCGCGCGCGGTAGGCAGCATCACGGCGATCGCCGAGCGCCACCCGGGCGAAGACGTGCTCGTCTTCACCCACGGCGGGGTGCTGGACAAGCTCTACCGCCACATCACCGGGCTGTCGCTCTCGGCGCCGCGGGACTTCGGCATCCCGAATTGCGGCATCAACCGGCTCGGTACCGCCCCCGGCGGCTGGCAGATCCTGGCCTGGGCCGACAAGCGCCACCTAAAGGCCGCCCTCGACGACCTGCCCCAATAGGCGGGGCAGTCGCTACTTCACCACCTTGAACAGGTTGTTGTAGCTGTCGGTCCAGGGCCTGAGGCCCGGGATGGGGTCGATTTTCTCGGCGTCCTCGAAGCGCTTGTCGGCGGCGAGCTGCCCGTTGGCGGTGACCAGCACGTACTCGGTGCCGGAGTACTTGTCCTCGGAAGGATCGTCGCTGATGCGGATTGCCTTCATGCCCTCGGCCTCGGC
>VGIA01000138.1 GCA_016868105.1 Betaproteobacteria bacterium
GCAACGGCTTCCTGTGCAAGCTGGGCGACCTCGCCTCGAAGACGCGCCAGGGCAAGGACTTCATGACCGTGCCCGAGGGCGCCAGGGCGCTCGCGCCGGCGCCCGCCGCGGGCGGCAAGGCCATCGCTGCGCTGTCATCGGATGCGCGCCTGCTGGTGTTCCCCATCGACGAGGTGCCCGCGCGGCCCAACGGCGGGGTCGGGGTGCAGTTGATCGCGCTGCCGGACAAGGTGACGCTGGCCGCAGCGGCGTCGTTCGACGGCAAGTCGCTCCTGGTCTGCGGCATCAAGCGCAAGAACCGCGCCGTGCAGGCCATCGAAGGCAAGGCGCTCAAGGAGCACGAAGGCAAGCGCGCGCAGCGCGGGCGGGTGTGCGACCTGGGATTCAGGCCGGATCGGCTGGGGCCCTAGGCTGGAGGGACAGGTCCTAGCCGATATGGCTGCCGAAACTGACAAGGGAGCCCAAGACCGATCCGCGGTCGCCGGCCTGCTTTTCGGCACCCACCGGCATCGTGTTCTGTCGCTCCTGCTGCTGCGGCCAGGGCAGGGGGTCGGCCTGTGGCCATCCTGATTCCCGGGAGCGAAATCGCCTTCACCGCGGTGCGCGCGCAGGGCGCCGGTGGCCAGAACGTGAACAAGGTGTCCAACGCGGTGCACCTGCGTTTCGACATCCGGGCCTCGTCCTTGCCGGAGGCGGTCAAGGCGAGGCTGCTGGCACGCGGCGACCAGCGCATCACCAGCCAGGGCGTGGTGGTGATCAAGTCGCAGCAGCACCGCAGCCTGGAGATGAACCGCGCCGATGCCGTCGCGCGCCTGCATGCGCTGGTGGCGGCCGCGGCGCACGTGCCCAGGAAGCGCCGGCCGACCAAGCCCAGCCGCGGCGCGCGCGAGCGGCGCATGGAAGGCAAGCGGATCCGCGGCCAGGTGAAGGCGCAGCGTAGGAAGGTGTACGGCTAGCCGGTGTACCATCGGCGCCTTTGGCGAATCCCGGACCGCCCCATGAGCCTGCCCCCGCCGGTGCCCCGCCGGCACCTGCACACCCGAAGCATCGAATGCCGCGGCTACGAGCGCGAGGACGGCCTGTTCGACATCGAGGCTTCGATCGTCGACCGCAAGACCTACGACGTGGAGGAGCCCTACCGCGGCCATCGTCCCGCCGGCGCGCACGTGCACGACATGGAACTGCGCCTGACGCTGGACCGCGGCATGACGGTGCGCGACATCCAGGTCACCACCAACCACGCCCCCTACGACATCTGTCCCACGGTGGCGCCGGGCTACAAGGGGCTGATCGGTGCCAAGGTGGGCGGCGGCTGGCGCAAGGCGGTCACCGAGGCGGTGGGCCGCACCAAGGGCTGCACCCACATCACCGAGCTCCTGATGCCGGCGGCGACGGTGGCGTTCCAGACCCTGGGCAACTGGCGCGCCTCGCCCTCCACGGAGGCGCAGAAGCCCGGTTTCATCGACGGCTGCAAGGCCTGGGATTCGACGAGTCACGTCGTCAAGCGCCTGTATCCGCTGCACTACAAGGGCCCGGCGTAGACCGAAAATCAGCCTGATTTTTTCAGGGTCTCGCCGACTGCAGGGCGCGCCAGACGCGCTCGGGCGAGGCGGGCATGTCGATGTGGCGGATGCCGGCTTCCGACAACGCGTTCACGATGGCGTTCATCACCGAGGTGAGGGCGCCGGCGCAGCCGGCCTCGCCGCAGCCCTTGGCGCCCAGCGGATTGGTGGTGGCCGGCACCGGGTGGTCGGCAACGCCGATGTCCTCGGGCACGTCGTCGGCGCGCGGCAGGGCGTAGTCCATGAACGAGCCGGTCACCAGCTGGCCGGTGTCATCGAACAGGGCATTCTCCATCAGCGCCTGGCCGATGCCCTGCACCACGCCGCCGTGGATCTGGCCCGCCACCAGCAGCGGGTTGACCACGATGCCGAAGTCGTTCACCGAGTGATAGCGCACCACCTGCGTGACCCCGGTCTCCGGGTCGATCTCCACCTCGGCGACATGGCAACCGTTGGGGAAGGCGGAGGGGATCACGTCGCTCACCAGCGAGACGTCCAGCTTGCCCGGATGCCTCGCCGCGAGCTCCATGAGCGCAACCGCGCGGTCGGTGCCGGCGACCACGAAGCGTCCGCCGCCGGCGCCAAGTTCGAACGCGATGTCGCCCACGGCGGCCTCGAGCGCCATGGCGGCGGCCTCGCGGCCCTGCTCGATGACCTTGGCCGAGGCCTGCATGATCGCCGTGCCGCTCATCATCATGGAGCGCGATCCGCCGGTGCCGGCGCCGAACGCCAGCTGGTCGGAGTCGCCCTGCAGGAGGCGGATGCGCTCCAAGGGCACGCCCAGATGCGAGACGAGCACCTGCGCAAACGGCGTGGCGTGGCCCTGGCCGTGGTCCAGCGTGCCGGTGATGAGCGTCACATCCCCATTCTTCTCGAAGCGCACCCCGCCCGTTTCCTTATTGGGCGGCGCGGTGACCTCCAGGTAGCTGCCCAGGCCCAGGCCGCGCAGCTTGCCCCTGGCGCGGCTCTCGGCCTTGCGTGCCGCGAAGCCGGCGACATCGGCGCGCTGCAGCGCCTGGTTCATCAGCGCGCCGAAATCGCCGCAGTCGTAGGTCTGGTCCGAGGGCGCCTTCCAGGGCAGGTCCTGCGGGCGGATGTGGTTGCGGCGGCGCAGCTCCATGCGGTCGATGCCCATGGCCGCGGCGGCGTTGTCGATCAGCCGCTCCAGGTAATAGTTGGCCTCGGGGCGCCCGGCGCCGCGGTAGGGGCCCACCGGTGTGGTGTTGGTGAAGGCGACCTTGGTCGTCACCTGCAAGAGCGGCGTGCGGTACACGCCGGGGGAGTTCTTCACTGCGCTCAGCGATGGGGCCAGTGGCGCCATCGGGTTGAGCCACGCGCCGACGTTGCCGGTGCCGGTGATGCGCTGCGCGAGGAAATTCCCCTCCTTGTCCAGCGCCAGTTCCGCGGTCACCTCGTGGTCGCGGCCGTGGTGGTCGGAGACGAAGCTGCCGGAGCGTTCGTCGGTCCACTTCACCGGGCGGCCGAGCGCGCGCGAGGCGTGCGCGAGGCACAGGTACTCCGGGTAGATATAGCCCTTCATGCCGAAGGAGCCGCCCACCTGGTGGCTGCGAATGCGCACCATCTCCGGCGCGAGGCCCAGCATCTGGGCAAGCTGACCCTTCATGCGGAACACGCCCTGTCCCGGTACGGTGAGCGTAACGCGGCCGGCGGCCTCCCAGGAACAGATCCCGGCGCGCGGCTCCAGGGCCGCCACCACCATGCGCGTGTTGCGCAGGGTGAGCGTCTGCACGTGCGCCGCGGCGGCAAACGCCGCGGCCACCTTCGCCTCGTCGCCGAAGTGGTAGTCGCAGGCGACGTTGCCGGGGACCTCGTCGTAGAGCTGCGGCGCGCCGGGCTTCACCGCCTCGCTGGAGAGCGTCACCGCGGGCAGCGGCTCGATGTCCACTTCCACGGCTTCGGCCGCGTCGCGCGCCTGCAAGGCGGTCTCGGCGATCACGCAGGCGACGGGATCACCTACGTAGCGCACGCGGTCCGCGGCCAGCGACTTGCGCTCGGGTTTCTTCATCGGCGTGCCGTCCCGGTTCACCAGCGAGGCCAAGCACTGGTGCGGGCCGTAGGCGGCCAGATCAGCCGAGGTGTAGATGGCAAGCACGCCCGGCATGGACTTCGCGGTGGCGGCATCGATGCCGCGCAGGATGCCGTGAGCGTGGTTGCTGCGCACCATCCAGGCATAGGCCTGGCCGGGTTCGTTCAGGTCGTCGGTGTAGCGGCCTTGGCCGCGCAGGAGCACCGGGTCCTCGGTGCGGGTGACCGGCTGGCCGATCCCGTGGCGGGTGAGGGCGAGAAGGTCCGCTGCCTTGGGCGAGTTCATGGCGCGATTATCGCTGGCGGGGCCCAGGCTGCGACAATGCCTTGTCATGGCCAAACGCAAGGCGAGACAGGCTGAGAAGCGATCCGGTCCCCGGCACCGCCATAGCGTCTACGTCATCGAGCTGGACGGCCGCGTGCTGGACCACGCGCGCTTTCGCGCCGCCAATCCGGACCGCGACCTGCTCAAGCCCTGCATCTACGTCGGCTGCACCGGGCTCACGCCCGAAGAACGCTTGGCGAAGCACAAGGCGGGCATCCGCGCCAATTCCTATGTCCGGCGCTACGGCACCCGCCTGCTGCCCGGGCTGTACGCCTACGCCAATCCGATGCCCTACCACGCGGCGCGCGACATGGAGGTGGAACTGGCGATCGCGCTGCGCGAACAGGGCTACGCGGTGTGGCAGGGCTAGGGACCGATGAGGCCGAATTCCTCGAAGCGCAGGTACAGCTCGCGGCAGATCCAGGCGTCCGTGGCGGCGTAGGCGATCTGCTGCGGCGTCAGCCGCGGCGCCGACCAGTTGGTGGTCTTGGCGCCCTTGGTGATGCGGGCGCCGAGGAAAATCCCCGCCAGGTTGCGCACCCCGGTCTGCTTCAGGCCGTGGCCCCTGGCCACCAGCTCCAGGTCGGTGACCGACTGCGGCTCGAACGGGAACTGGTTCCTGAGCAGGCGCAGGTCGTCGGCGAGCGCCACCCCCGACACCGTGATGCGGGGTTCGGCCAGCATGCGCGCCAGCACCGCCGAGCAGTCCAGGCGCAGCAGC
>VGIA01000139.1 GCA_016868105.1 Betaproteobacteria bacterium
CCTTCCTCCTCAGGGATGAGGCTGCAGGATACGCCAGGCCTCACGCATCGATGCGCGGCCCCAGGCGGTTCGCTGCCTCCATCAGCACGTGCTTGCCGGCGCCGATCACCGGCACGGGCGCAGCACGCGCCCGGGCCGCTCGCCGGTCGGCTTGCCCTCGCGCCAGGTGATGCGCCCGTTCACGATCACCGCCTCGATGCCCTTGGCCGGCTGGATCGGCCGCGCGAAGCTGGCCGCTTCGTCCACGGTGCCGGCGTCGAACACGCACAGGTCGGCGAAATTGCCCGCCTTCAGCACGCCGCGGCCTTCCAGGCCGAAGGTTCTCGCGGTGAGGCCGGTCATCTTGTAGACCGCAGTTTCGAGCGGAAACAGGCCAAGGCCGCGCGAGTAGTGGCCGAGCACGCGCGGGAACGTGCCCCACAGGCGCGGATGCGGCGCGGCGTCGTGCGGCAGGCCGTCCGAGCCGACCATGGAATGCTCGAAGGCGAGCACGCGCTGCACGTCGTTCTCGTCCATGGAGAAGTAGATCGCGCCGGCGGGCAGCAGTTTCTGCACCGCGGCTTCCTTGGGCAGGCCCATCTTCGCCGCCGCCTCGTCCAGGTCCATGCCGTTGAACTCCGGGTGCGGCTTGGACCAGGTGATGAGCACCTTCATCGCCACCCAGGTCCGGCTCCAGGACAGGATGGTGGAGGAGGCACAGTACGGATAACAATCCAGGCCTATCTTTTGATCCTTCATGCGCTCGGCGATGAACGGCAGCGTTTCCTTCATGCGGCCGAAATTGGGCCGACCCGCGACCTTGTGGTGCGACACCACGACGGGAACCTGCAGCGCTTTGCCGATGCGGAAGGTCTCCTCGAGCGATTCCATGACCCGGTCGCCCTCGTCGCGCATGTGCGTGCAGTACAGGGCCCTGCGCGCGGTGAGCGGGCGGCAGACCTCGATCACCTCCTCGGTGGTCGCGGCGCTTGCCGGTTCGTAGTACAGGCCGGTGGAGCAGCCGATCGCGCCGGCTTGCAGCGCCTCGGACACCATGCCCTGCATGCGGCCGATCTCGGCGGCGCTGGCCGCCCGGTCCAGCTTGTCCATCACCGCGACGCGCAGCGTGGAATGGCCCACCAGCAGCGCGCCGTTGGTCGCGGCGGGCTTCGCTTCCAGTTCCTCGACGAAGGCGCGGAAGCTGGGGTAGCGGTAAGCAGCGGTGTCGCCGATCAGATCCAGCGGCGGCGGCGCCGCGCGCTCGCCGAGCACCAGCGGTGCGAGCGACACGCCGCAGTTGCCGGCGATCACGGTAGTGACGCCCTGGCTCGCCTTGGGCGCCATGTCCGGGGCTGAGAGCATCAGGCGGTCGTCGTGGGTGTGGGCGTCGATGAAGCCGGGGGCGACGATCCTGCCGGAGGCGTCGAGGTCGAGCTCCGCCTGGTGGCGGGACAGGTCGCCGAGGGCAGCGATGCGCTCGCCGCGCACGCCGACATCGGCGCCAAAGCGCGGCGCGCGCGTGCCGTCGATGACGGTGCCGCCGCGGAGGATCAGGTCATAGTGTTCGCTCATCGGGATTCCGCACTCTACCAGCCACCGAAGCGCGGCCGGTAGGCGCCGCAGCCGTCGGTGAGTACCAGTAAGGCGGCGCGCCAGCTCCGGCCGGCGTCGCGGTTGCCCGCGGCGCGGTCCCACACCGTCCACGAGTCGAGCAGGGCGGTGAGCAGATCGAACAGGACCGCTTGCCGCACCGCCGTGGCGCGATTATGCCGCTGCCGCCGCTCCCGCGCTCCAGCCTGCGATTCGGCCGAACACCGCGCCGTTGGTCAGTCCCGTTCCGCCGGGATAGTTGAACCAGAAGATGCCGCCCACCAGTTCCCCCGCTGCATACAACCCGGGAATGGGCGGGCCGTCGGAAGACAACACCTGCGCCCCGGTGTTGATCTTCAGGCCGCCGAAGGTGAAGGTCACGCCGCAGGTCACCGCGTAGGCCTCGAAGGGCGGGGTGTCCAGGGTGTTGGCCCAGTTGGACTTCGGGATCGCCAGGCCCTTGGTGCCGCGTCCGTCCTTGACGTTCGGGTTGAATGGCACCGTGGTGTCCACGGCCGCGTTGTAGCGCTTGAGTTCCTCGAGCGCCGCGGCCTGGTTGGTGTCCTCCAGCTTCGAGACCAGCTCCTCCAGCGTGTTGCCCACGCGCTTGGTCACCTGCCGGATCTTGTATTCGTCGCGCAGCTGCGCCTTCACCTTGGCGTCGAACACCTGCCAGGCGAACTGCCCGGGCTGCGACAGGATCACGCGCCCGTACTTGGCGTAGGTGTAGTTGCGGAAATCCGCGCCTTCGTCGAGGAACCGGCGGCCGTCCGCATTGATGTACACGCCCCAGGGGTAGGAGTGCTTCTGGAACTGGTCGCCCACCGCGAGGTCGCCGAACTCCGGGGCGTTGCGTTCCCAGGCCACGGCGTGGCAGCCCGACCAGTTGCCCGTGGGCGCGGCCCCTGCGTCGAGCGCCATGCGGATGCCATCGCCGGTGTTGAAGCGGGTGCCCCGCACCTTGGCCAGTTCCCAGCCCGGGCCCAGGTAGCGTGTGCGCATCTCGGGGCTGGACTGGAAGCCGCCGGCGGCGAGCACCACCGCCTTCGCCGAGAGCGTCTTCGTCCTGCCAAGGTGGCGCACCACCACGCCCTTGACCCCGTCATCGTCGGCGACGAGCGACTGGGCGCGGGCCTCGAACCAGACCTCGATGCCGTTCTTCTTCGCGATCGTGGTGAGGGATTGCACCAGGCCCGGGCCGCCGCCCACCGCTTCCACCGTCAGGCCGCCCCAGAACTTGAAGCGGCCGTTGATGTTGAACGCCTGCCGGCCCCAGGCGGCGGTGAAGCGCACGCCCTTGTCGCGCATCCAGGTCACCGTCTCCAGGCTCTTCTTGACCAGGATCTCGGTCAGGTCCGGGTCGCAGCGGTACTCGGTGACCCGCGCCATGTCGTCGAGGAACTGGTCCTCGGTGTAGGTGCCGAAGTCGGTGCGGGCGATTTCCTCCGCGCTCAGGTCCGGCATCACCTGCTTCAGATCCTCGAGGCCGGCGTAGGCCACGCGCATCAGGCCGGCGGTATACCTCGAGTTGCCGCCGGAGTCCGCCTCCTGCGCACGTTCCAGCACCAGCACCCTCGAGACCTTCTCGCGCGCGGCCAGCGCCGCGCACAACGCGGCGTTGCCGGCGCCCACGACAATGACGTCGTACTTCATGCCACGACCTCGTACTGCATCAATCGGCCTTGATGCCTGCGGCGCGCACCACCTTGCTCCAGCGCTCCTGCTCGCGCCTGATGAACGCGGCGTACTCCGCCGGGGTCGAGCCGACCGCCTCGGCGTCGTCGGCGGCGAAGCGCTCGGCCACCCTGGGACTCTTCGCCGCCTTGGCGGCTTCCTCGGCCAGGCGCCTGATGATGGCCTCGGGGGTCTTGGCCGGCGCGTTGAGGCCATACCACTGCGAGTGCTCGAACCCGGCGTAGCCCTGCTCGGCGACGGTGGCGACCTCGGGCAGGGCGGGCAGGCGCTTTGCGCCGGCCGCGGCGATGACGCGCAGCTTGCCGCTTTTCACGTGCGGCATCAGCGGCGGGGTGCCGGCGGCGGCGGCCTGGGTGCGGCCGACGATCAGGTCGGCGACGTTGGGGCCGGTGCCCTTGTACGGAACGTGCTGGATATCGAGGCCCGCCACCTGCTTGAGGTACTCCATGGCGAGGTGCCCGGCCGAGCCGTTGCCCGCGCTGCCGTAGAAGAGCTTGCCGGGCTGCGCCATGGCCAGGGCGACGAATTCACGCAGGTCCTTCGCCGGCACGCTTTCGTGCACCACGAAGATGGAGGGCACCAGGGCGAGCAGCGACACCGCGGCGAAATCGGCGTTGGTGTCGAAGGGCAGCTTGGCGTACATGAACGGGTTCACCGCCAGCGTGCCGATGTGGCCGATGATCAGGGTGTAGCCGTCGGGGTCGGCGCGCGCCACCTCCTGCATGGCGAGATTGCCGCCGGCGCCGCCCTTGTTGTCGACGATGATGTTCTGCCCCAGGCCCTTCTCCATTTCCGCGGCAACCGAGCGCGCGACGATGGAGGAACTGCCGCCGGGGGCGAACGGGACCACCAGGCGGATGGGCTTGCTGGGGTAAGTCTGCGCGAAGCCGGGGATGACAAGCGCGCAGGACAGCGCGAGGAGCAGGCGTTTCACCGGGGTGCCTTTCAGGTTCAGAATTGGTACTTGCGCAGGCCGCCATCGACCGGGATCACCGCGCCGGTGATGTAGCGGGCGCGCGGCGAGGCAAGGAAGAGGGCAAGGTTGGCGAGGTCCTCCGGTTCGCCGTAGGCGCCGACCGGAATCTCGTGCTCCGACTGCCAGGCCCGGTACTCGGGCGTGTAGTTGCGCAGGATCTGCTCGCTCATGATGCGGCCGGGCTGGATGCAGTTCACGGTGATGCCGTGCTTGCCGACCTCGCGCGACAGGCCCTTTGACCAGGCGTGCATCGCCGCCTTGGCGCAGAAGGCGCCGTTGATGCCCTCGGGCTCGGACTTGCCGGTGATGCTGATGATGCGGCCCCACTTGCGCG
>VGIA01000140.1 GCA_016868105.1 Betaproteobacteria bacterium
AGGACGCGGATGAGGCCCGCTTCCAAGGCAGGACGCGGATGAGACCGACCAAGTCGTACCGCGACCCGCTGTTCATCAACAGCAACGAGGCTCGCGCGCTGCGCATCCTGGCGGAGTATCTCGAGCCCAAGGCGCGCCTGGAACAGCAGGGCCTCGAGGACACCATCGTGTTCTTCGGCTCGGCGCGCGTGCGCGAAGGCTCGCCCTGGTACGAGTCGGCGCGCGCGCTCGCCTGCCGCCTCACCGCCTGGTCCAAGGGACTGGACCCCGCCCACCAGCGGCGCTTCGTGGTCTGCACCGGCGGCGGCCCGGGCATCATGGAGGCGGCCAACCGGGGCGCCTCGGAGGCGCGCGGCCGCAACGTCGGGTTCGCGATTTCGCTGCCGTGCGAGGAAGCGGTAAACCCGCACGTGACGCGCGAGCTGTCGTTCCATTTCCACTACCTCTTCATGCGCAAGTTCTGGCTCGCCTACATGGCCAAGGCGATGGTCGTGTTCCCCGGCGGCTACGGCACGCTCGATGAGCTGTTCGAGGTGCTGACCCTGGTGCAGACCAGGCGCATGACCAAGCCGATGCCGATCGTGCTGTTCGGCACCGAGTACTGGAAGGAAGTGATCAATTTCGACGCCCTGCTGCGCCACGGCATGATCGAGGCGCGGGACGTCGACCTGGTGCACCGCTCCGATTCTGTGGACGATGCCTACGGCTGGATCGTGGGCCGCCTCGCCGAGGACGCGCTCGGAGGTCCCGGCGCGACGATGGCATGAACCACAAGCGCAAGCAGACCGCTTGAACCCCGCCAATGGCGCGCACGCCGCGCAAGCCTCCCTCCTTGCCGACGCCGGCCGCTACCTCGCCGGTGGCGGCCTGGGCCTGTTCCAGCTGCCCGCCGACCTGAACCTGGTGGTTGCGCGCGGCGAAGGCAGCCGCATCTGGGACCTCGCCGGAGGCGAGTACATCGACTACCACCTGTCTTCCGGCCCGGCGCTGCTCGGCCACGCGCACCCGGACGTGGGCGCCGCCGTGCAGGCGCAGCTGCCCAAGGGCACCACCTACTACTTCCTCAACGAGCCCGAGATCGCGCTGGCGAAGAAGATCGTCGACGCGGTGCCCTGCGCCGATGAAGTGCACTACACCGGCTCGGGCACGGAAGCCACGTTCTACGCGCTGCGCATCGCGCGCGCCCGCACCGGCCGAAACAAGGTGATGAAGTTCGAAGGTGCCTGGCACGGCATGCACGACTACGGCCTCTGGGGCACGGTACCCTCGACGCCCTCCGACTACCCGCGGGCCAAGCCCGATTCGGTGGGCGTTCCGGCGCAGACCGGCGACACGGTGCTGGTGAGCCCATTCAACGACGCGGCAGCGGCCGTCGCGATGATCGAGAAGAACGCGAAGGACCTGGCCGCCGTGATCGTCGAGCCGCTGCAGCGCGTGCTGCTGCCCGAGCCGGGGTTCCTGCAGGCGGTGCGCGACGCGACGAGAAGGCACGGCATCGTGCTCATCTTCGACGAGATCGTCACCGGCTTTCGCATCGCGTGGGGCGGCGCTCAGGAGAAGTACGGCGTACTGCCCGACATGGCCACCTACGGCAAGGCGGTGAGCGGCGGCTTTCCGCTCGCGTGCATCGCCGGCACTGCGGACGCGATGTCGCCGCTGGACGCGAGGAAGCGCGACCGCTCCACCGTGGTCTGGGCCACCAACACGCTGAACGGCAACCCGGTGTGCGCCGCCGCCGGCGTCGCGGCGCTGGACGTGCTAAAGAGGCCCGGCGTCTACGACCGGCTCCGGGCGATCGGCTCGCGCCTGCGCAAGGGCATTGAGGAATCCGGCGCGAAGCACGGCTTCGATGTCCAATGCCCGGGCGAGGACGCGGTCTGGGGCGTGCGCTTCACGAAGAAGAAGCCGCTGCGCAACTGGATGGACCTCACCACCGCCGACAAAGCCCTCGGCCTGAAGTGGGGCCTGGAGCTCCTGCGCCGCGGGATCCTGAACAACCCGAACGAAAAGTTCTACATCTCCATCCAGCACACCGACGCGGACGTCGACCACACCCTGGGCGTGGTCGACGAGGCCTTCGCCGCCCTGAAGAAATAAAAACAGGGACAGACCACGATTTCCGCGGAAATCGTGGTCTGTCCCTGATTTACTGATCGGCTAGCCGATGCGGTTCCGGAGCAGGCCGATGCCGGTGATTTCGGTCTCCAGCAGGTCGCCCTTTTTCATGAACTCAGGCGGCGTGCGGGCGTGGCCCACGCCCGCGGGCGTGCCGGTGGAGATGATGTCGCCCGGCTCCAGCGTGAGGCCCGCGGACAGCGAAGCGATGATGCGCGGGATCTTGAAGTACATGTGCTTCGTGTTCGAGTTCTGCTTCACCACGCCGTTGACGCGCGTCTGCACCTCCAGGTTCGTGGGGTCCTTCAGCTCGTCCGCCGTCACGATCCACGGCCCCATCGGGCAATGGCCGTCCAGCGACTTGCCCTTGAACCACTGCTGGCCGTGCTGGCGCTGGATCTCGCGCGCCGAGACGTCGTTGATCACCGTGTAGCCGAACACGTGCTTCATGGCGTTAGCCTCGGTGATGTTGCGCCCGCCCTTGCCGATGATCACGCCCAGTTCCACTTCCCAGTCCAGCTTCTGCGTCACGTCCGGGTGGGAAGGCACCACCGAGTAAGGCCCGGTCACCGCCAGCGGCTGCTTGGTAAAGTAGGTCGGGTGGGCCGGGAGCTCGACGCCCGGGGCGCGCGCCTTGGCGCCCTCCTCGAAGTGCTCCAGGTAGTTCCAGCCGACGCAAAACACGTTCTTGCGCGGGCGCGGGATGGGGGCCAGCAGCTTGACCGACGAAAGGGCGATGGTTTTGCGGTTCGAAACCTTGATGGCCTTCCGGCCCTTCTCGATCAGCGAGATCATGTCTGGCGCCGCCAGCGGCGCGATGCGGTCCTCCAGCACCACGCCGACCTTCGGCGCGCCCTTTCCCACCTGGTACGTGACGAGTTTCATGGAAGGCTTGCGCCGGGGCCGCGGTGCTGGCCGCGAACAGCGCCAATGAATGAAACAGTGCGGATCATCTGTCCTCCGGTTCTTGTTCGGTCCTGCAGTAGTCTATCTCCCGGTGATAGCCTTGGGACGCCATGAACACCCCCGCCGTTGAAACCACCGCCGCCGCCTTTCCCACCCTCCAGCACGTCGTCGAGGCCGCGCGCCGCAACCTGCCGCCCGGGCCGTGGAACTACCTGGTCGGCGGCACCGAAACCGAAACCACGGTGCGCCGCAACCGCCAGGCGATCGACTCGGTCGCGTTCCGCCCGCGCGTGCTGGTGGACGTGTCCCACGTGGACTGCTCGGCGGACTTCCTCGGCAGCAGGGTGCGGCTGCCGGTGCTGCTCGCCCCCATCGGCGGGCTGGAATCCATCGCCGAAGGCGGCGCCGCCGCGGCCGCACGCGGCTCGGCCGCCTTCGGCGTGCCGCAAATGCTGTCCTCGGTCTGCCAGCCTGGCCTGGAGGAGACGGCCAAGGCCGCCGAAAACCTGCGCGTGTTCCAGCTCTACGTGCGCGGCGACGATGCCTGGGTGGACGACCACGTGAAGCGCGCCAAGGACAACGGCTACAAGGCGTTTTGCCTCACCGTGGACGTGGCCATGTACAGCCGGCGCGAGCGCGATCTGATCGGTGGCTTCGTCAAGCCCTGGCGCGCCACCGCGCCCGCGGGCAGCAACTTCCAATCGGGCCTGTCGTGGAAGCAGGTCACGCGCTTCAGGGACAAACACCCCGACGTGCCACTCATCATCAAGGGCGTTGCCACCGCCGAGGACGCCGGGCTCTGCGTGAAAAACGGCGTGAAGGTGGTCTATGTCTCAAACCATGGTGGCCGCCAGCTCGACCACGGCCTGGGCAGCATCGCAGTCCTGCCGGAGGTGGTGGCCGCAGTCGCGGGCCGTGCCGAGGTATGGGTGGACGGCGGCTTCATGCGCGGCACCGACGTGGTGAAGGCCATCGCGCTGGGCGCGAAAACAGTGGGCTTGGGACGGCTCCCCTGCCTGGGGCTGGGCGCCGCCGGCGTGCCGGGCCTGGTGCGCA
The DNA here is from genome assembly GCA_016868105.1 of Betaproteobacteria bacterium. Lineage (GTDB taxonomy): Bacteria > Pseudomonadota > Gammaproteobacteria > Burkholderiales > SG8-39 > RBG-16-66-20. Next base: position 4,078 of record VGIA01000140.1, read on the forward strand.
CACTCGAACTGCTGGAAGACGAAGTGAAGATCTGCCTCGGGCTGCTCGGGGTCACGGCGCTGTCGCAGCTCACGCCGCGCCACATCACCCGGGCGGAGCCGGCCAACGCCCCCGGCGTGTTCAGTGCCTTCCCTCACCTCACGCCATGATCCTTGCGTCCGCGCAGTTGAGCGTGAAGCCCGGCCAAGACCTTGGCGTGGTGCGCGCCGGGCGGCGCAAAGCCGCTCACGCCTTCAGTGCCTTGAAGCGCAGGCGGTGGGGGCGCGCGCCCTCCTCGCCCAGGCGCTTCTTCTTGTCGGCCTCGTATTCCTGGTAGTTGCCGGGGAAGAAGGTCGCCACCGACTCGCCCTCGAAGGC
>VGIA01000141.1 GCA_016868105.1 Betaproteobacteria bacterium
GCGGCCGAGCGCAGCCGGCGCTGGCTTGGCTAGAATCCAGCATGGACAAATTCAGGGCTTTCCTCATCACCCAGCAGGACAAGGGCGTCAAGGCGGAATTTACGCAACTGGCGCTGGAAGACCTCGATCCGGGCGAGGTCGTGGTCCGCGTCGCCTACTCGGACGTCAACTACAAGGACGCGCTCGCCGCCACCGGCAAGGGCCGCATTCTGCTCAGGCCCAGCTGCGTCGGCGGCATCGACCTCGCGGGGACGGTGGTGTCCTCCACCGATCCGGCCTTCGCCAAGGGCGATGCGGTGCTCGCGGTCGGCCATGATATCGGCGTCAAGCACCACGGCGGCTACGCGGAATACGCGCGCATCCCGGCGCGCTGGGCGGTGCGGCTCCCCAAGGGCATGACGCTTTGGGAGGCGATGGCATTTGGCACTGCGGGCTACACCGCGGGCCTTGCGATCTTGAAGATGGAGCACAACGGCCTCAATCCGGCGGGGGGCCCGGTGATCGTCAACGGCGCCACCGGCGGCGTGGGCTCCATCGCCATCGCGGCGCTGGCGAAGCTGGGCTACCACGTGGTCGCGCTGACCGGGAAGGCGGAGCAGGGCGACTACCTGAAAGCGCTGGGCGCGAAGGAGATCAGGCTGCGCAGCGAGCTGGACCTGGCGAAGATCCGGCCGCTGGACAAGGCCACCTGGCAGGGCGCGGTGGACAACCTGGGCGGCGGGGTGCTGGCGTGGATGGCGAGCACCATGAAATTCAACGGCGTCATCGCCTCGATTGGCCTGGCCGCCAGCCACAAGCTGGACACCACCGTGATGCCCTTCATCCTGCGCGGCGCCATGCTGCTGGGGATCAATTCCACCGACGCGCCCAGCCCGGAGCTGGAGCGCAGGGTTTGGGGCCGGCTCGGTTCGGACATGAAGCCGGCCGGACTCAAGAGCATGGCGAGGACCATCCCCTTCGCCGAGCTGCCGACGGTGTTCGAGGGCTACATCAACGCCAAAGTGACCGGCCGCATCGTGGTGGACCTGAACGCGTGAGGCACGCATGAGCACCTACAAGGAGTTCCACGCCCGGTCGTTGCAGGACCGCGACGCCTTCTGGACCGAGGAGGCGAAGCGCATCGACTGGCACAAGCCGTTCACGAAGGTGCTGGACTACTCGCGTCCCCCGTTCGCGAAGTGGTTCGTGGACGGGGAGACCAACCTGTGCCACAACGCGGTGGATCGGCATCTCGCTTTGCGCGGGGACCAGAAGGCTCTGGTGTGGATCTCAACCGAGGTGGACCGGCAGCAGACCTTCAGCTACCGCCAGCTGCACGCCGAGGTGAACCGGGTCGCCGCGATGATGCAGGCGCTGGGCCTCGGCCGCGGTGACCGCGTCATCATCTACATGCCGAACATGCCCGAGGCGGTGTTCGCGATCCTCGCCTGCGCGCGCATCGGCGCCATCCACTCGGTGGTGTTCGGCGGCTTTGCGGCCGCCAGCCTCGCCGCGCGCATTGACGACGCCAGACCCAAGCTGATGGTCACCGCCGACGGCGGCAGCAGGATGGGCAAGGTCGTGCCCTACAAGCCGCTGGTGGACGAGTCCATCCGCCTGTCCAAGTATCCGCCGGCGAAGGTGCTGATCCTCAAGCGCGGGCTGGATCCGTCCATGCCCTCGGTCCCGGAACGCGACGTGGACTGGGCGACGCTGGCCAGGCAGCACGAGGGCGCCAAGGTGCCCTGCGTCTGGCTGGAGTCGAGCGAACCGTCCTACATCCTCTACACCTCGGGCACCACCGGCAAGCCCAAGGGCGTGCAGCGCGACGTCGGCGGCCACGCCGTGGCCATGGCCGGCTCCATGCAGCACATCTACTGCGGCGGACCGGGCGAGGCCATCTTCACCACCTCCGACATCGGCTGGGCGGTGGGGCACTCGTACATCATCTACGGCCCGCTCATCGCCGGCATGACCACCATCATCTACGAGGGCGTGCCGGTGCGGCCGGACGCCGGCATCTGGTGGAAGATCGTGCAGGACCACAGGGTGGCGGTGATGTTCTCGGCGCCGACCGCGATCCGGGTGCTGAAGAAGCACGACATCGCCTGGCTGAGGAAGTACGACCTCTCGACGCTCAAGCACCTGTTCCTCGCCGGCGAGCCGCTGGATGAGCCCACCCACGCCTGGATCTCGCAGGGCCTGGGCAAGCCGGTGATCGACCATTACTGGCAGACCGAAACCGGCTGGCCGGTGCTGACCTCGCTGCCCGGGGTGGAGAAGACGCCGATCAAGTTCGGCAGCCCCTCCTTCCCGGCCTACGGCTACGACCTGAAGCTGCTGCGCGAATCGGACGCCACCGTCGCCGGCGCGCACGAGAAGGCCGTGGTGGTGGTCGAGCCCCCCCTGCCGCCTGGCTGCATGAGCACGCTGTGGGGCGACGACGAGCGCTTCGTCAAGACCTACTTCTCCATGTTCCCGGGCAAGCTGCTGTATGCGACCTTCGACTGGGGCATCCGGGACCAGGACGGCTACTACTTCATCCTCGGGCGCACCGATGACGTCATCAACGTCGCCGGGCATCGCCTCGGCACGCGCGAGATCGAGGAGGCGGTGAACATGCATCCGGGCATCGCCGAGTGCGCCGTGGTCGGCGTGGCCGACCAGTTGAAGGGCCAGCTGCCGATGGCCTTCGCGGTGCTGAAGGATCCGGCGCGGGTCGCCACGCCCGAGGGCCGCATGAAGATGGAGGGCGAGGTGATGCAGACGGTGAACCAGCAGCTGGGCGCCATCGGCCGGCCGGGACGCGTGTTCTTCGTCACGCTGCTGCCCAAGACGCGCTCGGGCAAGGTGCTGCGCCGGTCCATTGCCGCGCTCGCCGAGGGGCGCGACCCGGGGGACCTCACCACTATCGAGGACCCGGGCGCACTGCAACAGATCAAGGACTGCCTGGGCGTGAAATGAAGACGCGTTCCGAACTGACCCTGGAAGACTGCCGCAAGATCGCCGCCGCGTCGCAGGCGGAGGCGCGAAAGAACAGCTGGAACGTCGCGATCGCCATCCTGGACGATGGCGGCCACCTGCTGCATTTCGAGCGCATGGATGGCGCCACGCCCGCAAACGCGGCGATCGCAGTGGACAAGGGCCGCACCGCGGCGATGTCGCGCCGCTCCAGCGGCACCTGGGAGGAAATCGTCAAGGGCGGCCGCACCACGATGCTGAAGATGCCCGGCATCCTGCCGGTGCAGGGCGGCCTGCCTATCCTGGTCGAGGGCAGCTGCATCGGCGCCGTGGGCGTGTCGGGGGTGCAATCGCAGCAGGACGAGCAGATTGCGCAGGCCGGCATCGCTGCCCTGCTGAAGGCCTGATGTAACCGATCGGTTACATCGAGGGCTGCCTAGGGCAGCGCCACCACCTTCGCCTCGCGCAGGGCCGCGATCTGCGTCTCGCTGTAGCCCAAGCCCGCCAGGATGCCTTGCGCGCCTTCGCCAACCGCCGGCGGGTCGTTGCGCTTGGGCAGGCGCGCGCCGTCCAGCGCCAGGGGCAGGGTGGGCGCGTGGAAGCGCCCGCCGCCCGGGACCTGTGTCTCCAGCAGCCCGCCTGAAGCGGTGAGGTGCGGATCCTCGAGCAGATCCCACGGCTTCGAGATCGGCGCATACGGCAGGCCGATGGCTTCCATCCGCGCGATGAGTTCGGCCTTGGTGAAACGCTTGAGCACCTCCGCGAGCCTGGGCATCATCCAGGCACGCTCCTTCACGCGCGCGCCGTTGCTGGCGAGGCGCGGGTCGGCGGCGAGCTCGGCGAGGCCGAAGTCCCTGCAGAAGATCGCCCACTGGGTGTCGGTGACCACGCCCACGAACAGCCGGTCGTGGTCCGCGGTCTCGAAGATGTCGTAGACGCCCCAGGCCGGGCGCTTCACCGACATCGGCGGCGGCGCCTCGCCGGTGAGCTCGAACTGCGCCATGTGCTGCGCCACCAGGAACACGACGCTCTCGAAGAGGGCGCTGGTGACGCGCCGCCCGCGCCCGGTGCGTTCCCGTTCGCGCAGCGCGGCAAGGATCCCCACCGCCGCGAAGGTGCCGCCCATGATGTCCACCACCGAGGAGCCGGCGCGCAAGGGGCGCTCGGGCAGGCCGGTCATGTACGCCAGGCCGCCCATCATCTGCACCACCTCGTCCAGCGCCGCGCGGTGCTCGTAGGGTCCGTCGAGAAATCCCTTCATGGAGCAATAGACCAGGCGCGGGTTGCGCTGCGCCAGCGCCTCGTGGCCGAAGCCCAGCTTATCCAGCGCCCCGGGGCGGAAGTTCTCGGTGAGCACGTCGGCCTGGTCCAGCAGCTTGAGCACGAGCTCGCGCCCCTGCGGGGACTTGAGATCCACGCCGAGGCTCTTCTTGTTGCGGTTGAACACCGGG
>VGIA01000142.1 GCA_016868105.1 Betaproteobacteria bacterium
CCGCCGTAGGCCTCGGGCTTGGTGAGGCCCAGCATGCCCAGCTTGCCCAGCTTCCTGAACACCTCGTGCGCCGGGAAGATCTCGGCCGCTTCCCATTCATCGACGTGCGGGTTGATCTCCGCCTCGATGAAGCGCTTCATGGTGCGGCGGATCTCCTCGTGCTCCTGTGTGAACTTCATGGTTCGCTCCCGGTAAACCCGGAATCAGGGACAGTCGACGATTTCAAGTGGAAGAAAACGTGGTCTGTCCCTGGTTTTTCCTTTGGCGAGGTCACGGTCGCGCGACGCCAAATTGGACGGGCCGGACGGCGCGCGTGTCGCCGTCCCGGCAGACCGACAGCGCCAGCCCCAGCACGTTGCGCGTGTCGCGCGGGTCGATGATGCCGTCGTCCAGCATCAACGCGCTGGTGACGAAGGCGCTTTGCTGGCGCTCGAAGTTCTCGACGATCTTCGCCTTCATGGCGTCGATCTGGCGGTGGTCTACGTCCTGGCCTTTGCGCTTCATGCCGCCTTCCATGACGATCGCCATGGTGAGCGCGGCCTGCTCGGCGCCCATCACCGCGGTCTGGGCGTTGGGCCAGGAGAACAGAAAGCGGGGGTTGTAGGCGCGGCCGCACATGCCGTAGTTGCCGGCGCCGAAGGAGGCGCCGCACATCAGCGTGATCTGCGGAACATTGGCGTTGGTCACCGCCTGGATCATCTTCGAGCCGTGCTTGATCATGCCGGCCTCCTCCGAGGCCTTGCCGACAATGTAGCCGGTGGTGTTCTGCAGGTACAGAAGGGGCAGCCCCGCCTGGCAGCAGGCCTGGATGAAATGCGTCGCCTTGGTGGCGCCGGCAGGATCCAGCGGGCCGTTGTTGGTGATGATGCCCAGCTTGAACCCCTGGATCGCGGCGTGGCCGCAGACGGTGGCGGCGCCATAGTCGGCCTTGAAGTCGAGGAAGTCGGAGTCGTCCACGAAGCGCGCAATCGCCTCGCGCATGTCCACGGGTTTTCGGTAATCCGCCGGCATCACACCGAGCAGCTCCTCGGCCGGATAGCGCGGCGGCTTGCCGCCGGGCAGTGCCGACTCGGACCAGCCCAGGCGCGCGAGGACTTCGCGCGCGAGGCGCACGCCATCCGAATCGTCCTCGGCGAGGTACTCGCCCAGGCCCGAGACGTGCGTGTGCATCACCGCGCCGCCCAGTTCCTCGTCGGTGGCGATCTCGCCGGTGGCGGCCTTGAGCAGCGGCGGCCCGGCCAGGAACGCCTTGGCGCGGCCGCGCACCATGACGACGTAGTCGGACAGCCCAGGCATGTACGCGCCGCCAGCAGTGGAGGAACCGTGCACCACCGTGACGACCGGCAATCCGGCGGCCGAGAGCTTCGCCAGGTTGTAGAAGATCGCGCCGCCGTGCACGAAGCCCTCGACGCGGTACTTGAGCAGGTTGGCGCCCGCCGATTCCACCAGGTGCACGAAGGGCAGCCTGTTCTCCAGCGCCAGGCCCTGCGCACGCAGCAGCTTCTCCCGTCCCATGTGCTGGATGGCGCCGGCATCGATGCCGGAGTCGCTCGCCACCACCATGGCGCGCACGCCGGACACATAGCCGATACCGGCGATCATGCCGCCGCCTGGGACCGACTTCTCCGGATCCGGGTTGTCCAGGCAGTAGCCCGCGATGGAGGAGAGCTCCAGCCACGGCGCACCTGCATCCAGCAGCCGCGCGATGCGCTCGCGCGGCAGGATCTGGCCGCGCTTGTCGAACAGCGGTTTGGCCGATTCCGATTTCTCCCGGGTACGTTGCTCGAGCGAGCGCAGCCGGGCCACCAGTTCCAGCATGCGCTTGCGGTTGGCCTGGAACGGCTCGGAGGCCGAGTCCAGCCGGGACTGGAGCGCCGGCATTACTTGAACACCTTGGGCATCTGCGCAAGGTGAAAGCCGTTGAACGCCGCGTTCGGGGTCTTGTTCGCGAAGGGCCTCGAGGGCTTCACGTTCGGCACCGCGCCGTCGACGCGCAGGCAGGCGCCCGAGACGAACGCCGCGGCGGGCGAGAGCAGGAAGACGATCGCCGCCGACACTTCCGACTCCGTACCCACCCGCAGCAGGGGCGCGTGCTTCGGCAGCGTGCGAATGCGCTCCTGCATCTCCGGCGGGTACTGGTCCATCCCACTGGAGGCGATCCAGCCCGGCGCGACCGCGTTCACGCGCACCGGCGCCCACTCTGAGGCCGCGGTCTCGGTGAAATTGAGCATCCCGGCGCGCGCGGCGCCGGAATGGCCCATCGAGGGCATGCCGTGCCACATGTCGGCGATGATGTTGACGATCGCGCCGGCAGTTCCCGCGGAGGCGGCCTGCTTCATCCACTGCGTGTAGCACTCGCGTGCCATGAGAAAGCCGCCGGTGAGATTGGTGCGCACCACTGCGTCCCAGCCCTTGGCGGAAATGGCCTCCAGCGGCGCGGCGAACTGCCCGCCGGCGTTGTTGACCAGGTGATCGATGCGGCCAAAGTCCCTCAGCACCGCGGCCACGGTCTGCCTGACCGCCTCCTCCTCGCGAATGTCACAGGGATAGCCGCGCGCCTCGCCGCCGGCCGGCGCGATCTCGTCCTCCACTTTCGCCAGCTTTTCCGTCTTGCGTCCGACCAGTGCCACCTTCGCGCCCAGCGCAGCGAGCTCGTGCGCGGTGCAGCGGCCGATGCCCGAGCCGCCGCCGGTGACGATGGCGACCTGACCCGCGAACAGGCCGGGGCGGAATATCGAATCGTAGCGCGTCGCGGCGGCCATGGCGCGAAGCTTAGCCGAACTCCCCTCTCATTCGAGCAGCCTGTCGGCCAGCGTCACCGCAAGCCCGGTCGAGTCCGTGTGCTTGGCACCCGCCCGCCTCGCGTAGGGGCAGGGTGCGCCCAGCGCGAGGCGTTCGGCAGCCTTCGCGCCGGCAAGCACGCTGTCGATGACCGCAACGCCCACCACCGGCTCCATCCGTGCCGCCAACCCGGCGAAGCCCGCGCCGCCGAGAATCACCGCCTCGGCCCCGTCCTGGTCCTTCGCGTCCCTGCAGGCCTGGGCCAGGGCGGCGAGGGCGCGGTCCGGTTCGGCGGCGGCCTGTCCACCGGTGACCTCGGCGGTGCGCACGCTGACCAGCCGGGCGCGAAAGCCCAGGCAGAGTGCGAGCCGCTCCAGCATCGGCGCCCAGCGCGGCCCGCCGGTGACGATGGAGAAGCGCGCCGCCTGTTCCGCCGCGGCTTGCATCGAAGCCTCGGCGAGCCCGACCACGGGCACCGGGCACTGCTCGCGCAGGGCGAACAGCCCGGGATCGCCGAAACAGGCGAGGAGCACCGCGTCGCAAGCTTCGCCCTGCTCCGCCCAGGCCTGCAGCGCCGCGTGACCGGCGATGGCGAAGGCCGCCTCGCTTACGATGTAGCGCGCGCCGAAGCCCCCGGTGGCCATGCGCCAGTCCACTTCGGGCGAGGCGCGCTTCAGGTGCCGTTCCAGCAGCGCGGTTACCGCCGCGGTGGTGTTCGGGTTGATGGCGAGGATCGCCGGCACCGCGTTGCCTGCGCTCAAGCCGCGGTGTTCAGGAGCACGCAACGCGCCTCGTGCCCGGCGCCGATCGCGACCACCGGCGGTGCCCGGTGCAGGCACGACTCCCCGGCCTGTGCGCAGCGCGGCGCGAATGCGCAGCCAGGGGGCAGGTTGGCAAGGTCGGGCGGGCTGCCGGCGATCGCCGGCAGGCGGTTGCCCGAGAGCCGGCCGCCGTGGGCCCGCGTCGCGAGCAGCCCGGCGGTGTACGGATGCCGGGGTGTGCGGATCACGTCCCGCACCGAGCCGATCTCGACGATCCGTCCGGCGTACATCACCGCGATGCGGTCGGCCACCTCGACGGCGACGCCGATATCGTGCGTGACGAAGAGCATGGACAGGCCCAGCTCACGCTGCAGTTCGCGCAGCAGGAGCAGGATCTGCACCTGCACCGTGGCGTCGAGCGCGGTGGTGGGCTCGTCTGCCAGCAGCAGCTTCGGATTGCAGGCGAGTGCAAGCGCGATCATGGCGCGCTGGCGCATGCCGCCGGACATCTCGTGCGGATACGCCTCCAGCCGGCGCTCGGGGCTCGGGATGCGGACATGCTCGAACCACTCCAGCGCGCGCCGGCGGGCCTGCTCGCGCGGCATGCGCTCGTGACGCAGGATCGCCTCGACGATCTGGTCGCCGACGC
>VGIA01000143.1 GCA_016868105.1 Betaproteobacteria bacterium
CGGCCAGGGCGGTCCGCTTGTTCCCGTCAACGAAGGGATGGTTGCGGCAAAGATAGAAGAGGCAGGCGGCCGCGATCTCGAGCGCGCTGCCGAGCATCGCCTCGCCCCCGAACGAGGCCTGGGGTGCGGCAACCGCGGATTCGAGAAGCGCGCGATCCCTCAGGCCCCGCCCGCCGCCATGGGCGGCCAGCACCTCGGCGTGGATGGCGAGTACCGCCTCCACGTCAAGGTGCAGGAACCCACGTTCAGGCAAGGCGGCGGAACAGTTCGCGGTTGCGGCCGATCAGCGCTCTGGCGGACTTCGCGGCGTCGGCCGCCTTGATCCTGGGCCGCATCGGCGTGAGGGTGATCGCACCGCCCTCATGCACGGTGACGTTCACCTGGTCGCCTTCCTGCAGCCCGGTCAGTTCGCAGAGCGCGGCATCGAAGATGAGGCCCCGGGAGTTGCCGATCCTGGAGATGTTCTTGATCATGCCGCCATGTTAAACGATGTTTTACAAGCGCGCAAGCCGGAGACGCGGGCGTCTTCCCGTGCAGCGATGCTATCCTGCGTCCCCTGAGGAGGATTGCCGTTGGCCAAGAAGCCCGCCCGCCCCCCCAAGCCTGCCTTCGCCCCCGTCGACCCCGACGACCTGAAGCCCGCGCACCGCTGGCACCGCCCGCTGCAGGCTCCGGGCATCACGCAGGTGGACTTCGAGGAGCGCGTCGACTTCAAGCGCCTGCACAGGTACCGCCTCGCGCGCACGCGCCAGTCGCTCGCGAAATCCGGCTTCGGCGCGATGCTGTGCTTCGACCAGCACAACATCCGCTACATCTCCTCCACCGTCATCGGCGAGTGGGCGCGCGACAAGCTGATCCGCTACACGCTGTTGACTGGGACCGGCCAGCCGTGGGTGTGGGACTTCGGCTCCGCGGCGCGGCACCACAAGATCTACTGCCCGTGGCTGGAGGAGGACCATGTGCGCGCCGGCAACCCGGGCATGCGCGGCGCCATCGGCCCGAAGGTGGGCCTGTTCGAGGCGGCGGCGAAGGAGATCAAGGACATCCTGGTGCAGGAGGGCGTGGCGGGGATGCCGCTCGGCCTGGACCTGTGCGAGCCCGGGATGCTGTTCGCGCTGCAGAAGCAGGGCGTCGTCGTGCGCGACGGCCAGCAGACGATGCTCGAGGCGCGCGAGGTGAAGAGCCACGACGAGATCACGCTGCTCAACACGGCTTGCGCGATGGTGGACGGGGTCTACCAGGACATCGTCGAGGCGCTCAAGCCCGGCATCAAGGAAAGCCAGGTGGTGGCGCTCGCCGCCAAGCGCCTGTATGAGATGGGCTCGGACTGCGTCGAGGCGGTCAATGCCATCGCCGGCGAGCGCTGCAGCCCGCACCCGCACAACTTCACCGACCGCCTGATCCGCCCCGGCGACCAGGCCTACTTCGACATCATCCATTCCTTCATCGGCTACCGCACCTGCTACTACCGCACCTTCTCCGTGGGCAGGGCGACGCCGGCGCAGAAGGACGCCTACAAGCGCGCGCGCCAGTGGATGGACGGCGCCATCAGCATGCTCAAGCCCGGCGTCTCCACCGACAAGGTGGCGCGCATGTTCCCCCAGTGCACCGCGATCGGCTTCGAGACCGAGATGGCGGCCTTCGGCCTCAATTTCTGCCACGGCCTGGGCCTGGGATTGCACGAGCGGCCGCTGGTGTCGCGCCTGAATTCCTTCATCGAACCCTATGAGCTGAAGGCCGGCATGGTGTTCGCGGTCGAGACCTTCTGCCCGGCCAAGGATGGCGTGTCCGCCGCGCGCATCGAGGAGGAGGTGGTCCTCACCCCCGAGGGGGCCAAGATCATCTCCCTTTTCCCCGCACAGGAGCTTCCGGTCGCCAATGAGTACTGAAGCATGAGCACCCGGCATTCCATCGGCTGGATCGGCGCCGGCCGCATGGGCTACGAGATGGCCGCGCGCCTCGCCAGGGGGGGCGCCGACGTGCTGGTCTGGAACCGCACCAAGGCCAAGGCCGAGCCGCTGGCCCAGGTTGGCGCGAAGATCGCCGACCGCGTCGAGGAACTGGCCGCCCGCGACATCGTGTTCTGCATGGTCTCGACCTGGGAGGACGTCAGGGAGGTGCTGTACCGGCTGCTGGAGAAATCCGCGCAGTCCTCCCGCCGCTTGCCCAAGATGGTGGTGGAGTGCTCCTCCATCTCGCTGGAGGGCTCGGCCGAGCTGCGCGCGACACTGGAGAAGCGCGGCATCGCCTACCTGGCGGCGCCGGTGTCGGGCAACGCCAAGGTGATCAAGGCGGGCAAGCTCTCCTTCGTCTGCTCGGGCCCCCGCAAGTCCTTCGACGAGGCGCTGCCCTACCTGAAGATGATCGCGCCCTCGGCCAGCTGGGTGGGCGAAGGGGAACTGGCGCGCATCGTCAAGATCTGCCACAACGTGTTCCTGGGCGTGGTGACGCAGTCGCTGGCGGAGATCACGGTGCTGGCGGAGAAGGCGGGCGTGCCGCGGCACGCGTTCCTGGAGTTCATGAACCAAAGCGTGATGGGCTCGACCTTCTCGCGCTACAAGACCCCGGCTTTCGTGAACCTGGACTTCAAGGCGACCTTCACGCCCCAGCTGCTGAGGAAGGACATGGACCTCGGCCTGGACGCAGGCCGCAAGTACGAGGTGCCGATGCCCCTGGCCACCGCCACCCGGGACCTGATCCAGTCCATGATGGGGCGCGGCTGGACCTCGGAGGACTTCGCCACCCTGCTGCTGCAGCAGGCGCAGGCCTCCGGCATTACACTGAAGCCTGAAAACAAGGAGGCGGGAGATGGTCTTTCGTAGAGCAGTCCTCGTTGCCGGCACGGCGGCCCTCGCGGGCCTAGGCAGCGTTGCCGCGGCGCAGAGCTGGCCGAGCAAGCCGGTGCGCCTGGTGATCTCCTTCACCCCGGGCAGCTCGACCGACATCATCGGCCGCGCGGTGGCGGCCAAGCTGTCGGAAGTCTGGGGCCAGCCGGTGGTCGCGGAGAACCGCGTCGGCGCCGGCGGCACCGTGGGCTCCAAGGTGGTGGTGGACGCGGCGCCCGACGGCTACACGCTGCTCGCCAATTCCTCGGCGCACGCCGCCAACCCGGGGATCTACGCCAAGATGCAGTACGACACCCTGCGCGATTTCACCAACCTCGCGCTGCTGGGCGGCGGGCCGAACGTGCTCATCGCCGGCGCCAACAGCGGCTGGAAGGCGCTGAAGGACTACGTCGGCTCGGCCAAGCATGCCCCCGGCACACTCAACTTCGCCTCCGCCGGCGTGGGCAGCGGCACGCACTTCAACCTCGAGAAGTTGAAGATCGCCACCGGCACCGACGTGGTCCACGTGCCGTACAAGGGCACCCCCGAGGCGGTCGCCGACACCGTCGCCGGGCGCACCTGCTGCTACTGGGCGCCGCTCAATGCCGCGCTGCCGCAGATCAACGGCGGCAAGGCGGTGGCGCTGGCGGTCTCCAGCCTCAAGCGCTCGAGCCTCCTGCCCAACGTGCCGACGGTCGCCGAGCAGGGCTATCCGGGCTTCGACTACACGCTGTGGGTGGGCCTCTGGGGCCCGGCGAAGATGCCCGCGGACGTGGCCAACAAGATTAACCGCGACGTGAACGCGGCCCTGCAGAGCCCGGACCTCAAGGGCCGCCTGATGAAGCTGGGCACAGAGCCGGGCAGCATGTCGATCTCCGAATTCTCCGCCTTCATCCGCGCGGAGATCGAGGAAACGCAGCGCATCCTTCAGGCCGCGGGGATCAGGCCGCAGTAGTGGAATGCGCGGCCTGGTCGCGCTTGTTGGGGCGCTGGCGGCAATGAGCGCGGCGGGATTCGACCTTCAGGGCCACCGGGGGGCGCGCGGCCTCGCGCCGGAGAACACGCTGCCCGCCTTCGCGGCCGCCCTCTCCCTGGGCGTCAGTACGCTGGAACTGGACGTGGGCGTCAGCGCCGACGGCGTGGTGGTGATCGCGCACGACCGGCGCCTCAACCCGGACATCACGCGCGACGCCGCCGGCAACTGGCTGGCCCATCCGGCGCCCACCATCCGCTCGCTCAGCTTCGCGCAGTTGCAGGGCTATGACGTTGGGCGCATCCGGCCCGGGGTCGATTACGCCAGGCGCTATC
>VGIA01000144.1 GCA_016868105.1 Betaproteobacteria bacterium
GGCGGTGCCGAATTGATGAGCAAGCCGCCCAACATCCTGCTTCTGATGGCCGACCAGCTCGCGGCGCCGGCGCTGCCCTGCTACGGCCATCGCGTGGTGAAGGCGCCGCACCTGTCGAGCCTGGCCGGGCGCTCGGTCCTCTTCGACAGCGCGTATTGCAATTTCCCGATCTGCGCGCCATCCCGCGCCTCGATGCTGGCGGGGCGCCTGCCGCACTCGATCGGCGCCTACGACAACGCGTCGGAGTTTCCGGCGGAAGTTCCGACCGTCGCGCACTATCTCACCGCCCTCGGCTACCGGACCATCCTCTGCGGCAAGATGCATTTCATCGGCCCGGATCAACTGCACGGATTCGAACAGCGGCTCACCACGGACATCTATCCGTCGGACTTTGCCTGGACGCCCGACTTCCTGAGGGGCCCCTCCTACCGCCCCACCGGCGTGAGCATGCGGCCCGTCATCGAAGCCGGCGCCTGCGTGCGCAGCCTTCAGATCGACTACGACGACGAGGTGGAGCACCACGGCACGCAGAAGCTGTACGACCTCGCCCGCTCGCCGGGTGACCGGCCGTTCTTTCTCACCATCTCCTTTACGCATCCGCATCCGCCGTTCGTCACCGGGCGCGAACACTGGGATCGCTATCGCGACGACGAAATCGACATGCCGGCGGTCGCACCCATCCCCTACGAAGCGCTCGATCCGCACAGCCAGTGGCTCTACGTTGCCCACGCGCAGAACCTCTACGACCTGACCGAGCAGCAGGTGCGAAACGCGCGCCACGCCTACTACGGGATGGTGAGCTACGTCGACGACAAGGTCGGTCGCATTCTCGGGGTGCTCGAGGCTTGCGGCCTGGCGAAAGACACCGTTGTCGTGTTCGCGGTCGACCATGGCGAGATGCTCGGTGAGCGCGGGATGTGGTTCAAGCAGACGTTCTTCGAGTGGTCCGCGCGCGTGCCGCTGATGATTGCCGCGCCCGGCATCACCCCCCGGCGCTCCGCGGCGCATGTCTCGCTGGTCGATTTGCTGCCCACCTTGCTGGAGATCGCGGGGCAGGGCGCGCCCATGGAACCGGTCGAACCGCTGCACGGCCGCTCTCTGGTGCCGTTGATGACCGGCGCTGAGGCCGGCGCCGATCGCGTCGTCATTTCGGAGTACAGCTCCGAGGGCGTGCGGGCCGCCTCGCGCATGGTCCGGCGCGGCAGGTACAAGTACGTGTTCACGCGTGGCCTCGCCCCGATGCTGTTCGACCTTGAGTCCGACCCGCGCGAACTGCGCGATCTCGCCGGGACGCCGGATCTTGCTGCGGTCCAAACCGAGCTCCGCGCGCGCGCCCTGGAGGGGTGGGACCCCGAGCGGGTGCATGCGGAAATCCTCGCCAGCCAGAAGCGGCGTCGTTTCCTGGCGGAGGTCGCGGCACGATCGGGGCGCTACCCGAACTGGGCGTTCCAGCCGTACGTGGACGAATCGAAGCGCTACATCCGCGGCGCGGGCGGTGCAGGCCCGACCGCGGTCAAGGGCCGCGCGCGGCTGCCGTTCGTTGAGACCGCAAAGCCGGATCGCAGCGAGTAGCGCGGCCGGTAAAGCGTAGCGCGGCCGGCAAAGCAACAGACGACTCAGAACGCCCCCCTCCAGGACCCATCGATGCCCATACAGCACCTCAAGACCGCCACCCGGACGCCGGAATCGGAGACCGGCAACGCCCGCGCCGTGGTTGCCGAAATGCTCGCCGAAATCGAGCGCCGCGGCGAGCAGGCGGTGCGCGACTACGCGGCGAAGCTCGACCGCTGGACGGGCGAGATCCTGGTCAGCCGCGAGGAGATCGAGCGCCGCACCGCGGGCGTCGCCGCCGGCGTGAAGCGCGACATCGAGTTCGCCACCGCTCAGGTGCGCAAGTTCGCGCTTGCCCAGCGCGCCTCCTGCACCGAGTTCTCCACGCCGCTGCACGGCGGGCTGACCGCCGGCCAGCGCCTGATCCCGGTCAATGTCGCCGGCTGCTACGTGCCCACGGGTCGCTACGCGCACATCGCTTCGGCCTACATGAGCATCGCCACCGCCAAGGCGGCCGGGGTGCCCACGGTGCTCGCTTGCTCGACGCCCTATCGCGGCGAGGGCATCCACCCGGAGGTGCTCTACGCGATGAAGGTCGCCGGCGCCGACCTGGTCATGACGCTGGGCGGCGTCCAGGCTATCGCCTCGCTCGCTTTCGGCCTCTTTACCGGCAAGCCGGCGGACATCGTGGTCGGCCCGGGCAACAAGTTCGTCGCCGAGGCCAAGCGCGCGCTCTACGGCAAGGTCGGCATCGACGTCTTCGCCGGGCCTTCGGAGATCGCGGTGATTGCGGACGATGCCGCCGATCCGCTCATCGTCGCCTCGGACCTGGTGGGCCAGGCCGAGCACGGCCATGAGTCGCCGGCGTGGCTGATCACCAACTCGCGCAAGCTGGCCGAGGAGGTGATGCGCCTAGTGCCGGGATTGATCGCGAAGCTGCCGGCGACGGCGCGCGATGCCGCCGGCGCCGCATGGCGGGACTACGGCGAGGTCGCGCTCTGCGACACGCGCCAAGAGATGGCGCAGGTCTCCGACCGTTATGCGCCCGAGCACCTCGAAGTGCATTGCCGCGATCTTGACTGGTGGCTCGCGAACCTGACCTGCTACGGGTCGCTGTTCCTGGGCGAGGAAACAACGGTCGCGTTCGGCGACAAGGCCTCTGGCCCAAACCACATCCTGCCCACCAAGGGCGCGGCGCGCTATTCGGGCGGCCTCTCGGTGCACAAGTTCATCAAGACGGTGACCTGGCAGCGCATGACGCGCGAGGCGAACCGCGACATCGGCCAGGTCACGGCACGCATTTCCCGGCTGGAGGGCATGGAGGCGCACGCGCGCACGGCCGATGATCGCCTGGCCAAGTACTTCCCGGCCGAGCGCTTCGAGAAGGGGGCGCCTGTTGAGACATGAGCGTCGCGAACCTCTTCCGGCTGGAGGGCAAGGTGGCGCTGGTGACGGGCGCGAACTCGGGCATCGGGCTCGCCATCGCCGAGGCGCTCGCCACCACGGGCGCGAAAGTGGTCCTGGTCGCGCGGCGCGCGGCCGAGCTTGCGGCAGCTGCGAAGAAGATCGGCGCCGCTGCCGCGGCGCTGCCCTGCGACCTCGCCGACCGCCAGGCGCTGTTCGAATGCGCCGCCAGGGCGCCGTCTTGCTTCGGCGCGCCCGACATCCTGGTGAATGCCGCGGGCGTGAACATTCGCCGGCCGATGCTGGAGATCACCGAGCAGGACTGGGACGCGACCATGCGCATCAACCTCGAGGCGCCGTTCTTCCTCGCGCAGAGACTCGCGCCGGCGATGATCGCGAGGCGCTGGGGGCGGATCCTCAACATCGCTTCGCTGCAGTCGGTACGGGCCTTCAATAACAGCGGCCCCTACGGCGCATCCAAGGGCGGGCTGGCGCAGCTCACGCGCGCGCAGGCCGAGGCCTGGTCGCGGCACGGCGTGAACGCCAACGCGATCGCGCCGGGCTTCTTCGCCACGCCGCTCACCGCTCCGGTCGTCAACGATCCCGCGCGCTGGCAGGCGATGGCGGACAGGACCTTGATCGGCCGCAACGGCGAGCTCGCCGACCTCGCTGGTACCGCCGTCTACCTTTGCAGCCCGGCCTCCGACTACGTCACTGGGCAGACTTTGTTCGTCGATGGAGGCTTCTCGGCCGGCTGATCGGCGCGGGAGACTGGAAAGGACGCATGCGCATGAGCGACAGGAGGAATCTCATCCTGATCCCACCGACTGCACGAAGGACGCACCGCCGCCGCCAAGCTGGTGCTGCGGCCCTAGGCGAACATCCGCGCTGGCGTTTCGCTCCCGGCAGGCCGGCGCGGTCCGGCAGCGGGTTAAACTTTGCATACTCATCGCAAGAGGAAACAGGCAATGATTCATTTCGTGGTGCACGAGGAAGGCGACGGCGTCGGCGTGGTCGTGGTGGAAGGCGTGAAGAAGGGCCAGGAGCTCACCGGCTGGATCATGGAGGACGACAAGGAGATCAAGATCCAGG
>VGIA01000145.1 GCA_016868105.1 Betaproteobacteria bacterium
CGGTGTTCAACTGGGGCGACCCGGTGATCGGCGTTCACCGCACCTACCTCTCGTCCAACATCCGGCCCGGCGTGATCTGGTCCAATACCCAGAGTTACTCGAACGCGAAGGTGGACGAACTGCTCGCGAAGGCAGGCGTGGAGCGCGATGCCGAGAAGCGCAAGGGGCTCTACCGGGAGTTCCAGAAGATCGTCGTGGACGAAGCGCCCATCGTGTTCCTGAACCTGCTGCCCTATTACACCATCTACGACGCCACGCTCAAGAACCTGCCCCTGACCATCTGGGGTGCCTGCGCGCCGGTGGACGAGATGCGCCGCTAGCGGCATGGCCTATCTGGCGATCGTCCTGCGGCGCGTGGTGCAGGCCATCGGCCTGCTGGCGGCGGTGGCGATCCTCAATTTCACGCTGATCCACCTTGCGCCCGGCGACATCGTCTCCACCATCGTCGGGGAGATGGGCGGCGCGAGCGAGGAGACCATCGCCGAGTTGCGCCGTGCCTACGGGGTGGATCGCAGCTACCTGGAGCAGCTGGGCATCTACCTCGCCCGCGTGGCCGGGGGAGACCTTGGCACCTCGATCTACTACAACAAGCCGGTCTTCTTGCTGATTCTCGACCGGGTGCCCGCCACCGTTCTGCTGCTGCTCGCGGCGCTCACCCTGGCCCTCGTCGCCGGCACTGCGCTCGGGGTGCTGGCGGCGCGCTATCCGCGCGGTTGGTTTGCCGCCGCTGTGAACCTGGTATCGCTGTTCGGGTTTTCGGCGCCGGTGTTCTGGAGCGGTTTGATGCTCCTGCTCCTATTTGCCTCGGCGATCCCGATCCTGCCCCCCGGAGGCTTCTACGACGTCGTCGCCGGGGCGCAGGGACTGGCCAAGGCGCTCGACATCGCGCATCACCTGGTGCTGCCGGCGACGACGCTGGCGCTGATTTTCCTTGCGCTCTACAGCCGGCTCGCGCGCGCGAGCATGATCGAGGTACTGGGCTCGGACTACGTCCGCACTGCGCGCGCGAAAGGCCTGCCCGAACGCACGGTGATCTTCAAGCACGCGCTGCGAAACGCCCTGCTGCCGGTGGTGACGGTCGCCGGCCTGCAGTTCTCCGCCATGCTTGCCGGCGCGGTGCTGGTCGAGACGGTGTTCACCTGGCCGGGGCTCGGGCAGCTCGCCTTCGAGTCGATCCTGCGCCGCGACAATCAACTGATCCTCGGCATCCTGCTGCTCTCGGCGGTGCTCGTCACCTTCGGCAACCTGATCACGGACGTCCTCTACCGGATCGTCGACCCGCGCATCAAGACCGATGGCTGAAGCCGGCCGCAGCCCCTGGCAGGAGGCCTGGGCGGTGTTCCGCCGCAACCGGGCGGCGCTGATCGGCCTGGCGATCCTGGGCGTCATCGGGCTGGTGCTGGCCGTCGGGCCGCTGCTCTATCGCGTGGACCCCTTCGACATTGTCGGCGCGCCGATGACGCCGCCCGGCGATCCAGATGTGCTGCTCGGCACCGATTACCTCGGGCGCGACATCCTCGCCGGCCTCGTGCGCGGCGGGCGGCCGACCGTACTGGTGGGCATCTGCGCGGCCATGATCACCACCGTCATCGGCATCACCATCGGTTCGCTCTCGGGCTATTACGGCCGCGGCACCGACCGCATGCTGGGGCGCGTGGTGGAGTTCTTCCAGGTCCTTCCGGCGCTGCTGTTCGCGATGGTGCTGATCACGCTGTTCGAGCCATCGCTGCTCACGGTCACCCTGGCGATCGGGGTGGTGGCCTGGACCGGGATGGCGCGGCTCACGCGCGCGGAGTTTCTCCGCATCCGGCAGCTGGATTTCGTGCGCTCGGCGCGCGCGATCGGCGCCTCGAATGCGCGCATCATCCTCGCCACCATCCTGCCCAATGCCCTGCCGCCGATCATCGTCTCGGCGACGCTGGCCACCGGCACCGCGATCCTGTTCGAGGCCGGGCTGTCGTTCCTCGGCCTCACCGACCCCAACGTCATGAGCTGGGGGCTGATGATCGGTTCCTCGCGCAACTACCTGCGCGAAGCCTGGTGGGCGGTCACCTTTCCCGGGCTCTGCATCTTTCTGACCGTGCTCGGCATCAGCCTGGTGGGCGACGGCCTGAACGACGCCTTCAACCCGAAGCTGCGGCAGCGATGACCCGGCTGCTCGAAGTCCAGGATCTCCAGGTGGAGTTCGACACCTGGGACGGCAGGGTCCGGGTGATCGAGTCGCTCTCTTTCGCGCTCGCAGCCGGGGAGACGCTCTGCATCGTCGGCGAGTCCGGCTGCGGCAAGAGCATGACCGCGCTCGCCATCATGGGACTGGTGCCGCAGCCCACCGGGCACATCACCGCGGGCAGCGTGCGGCTGGCAGGCGAGGACCTGGTGCGCGCCAGCCCCGCACGCATGCAGGCGGTTCGCGGCAACGAGATTTCCATGATCTTCCAGGAGCCGATGACCTCGCTCAACCCGGTCTATCCGGTGGGCGAGCAGATTGCGGAGGCCGTGCGCCTGCATAAAGGCCTCGATCGCGACGCGGCGCGCTCGCGCGCCGTGGAAATGCTGCGCGCCGTGCACATCCCCGAGCCCGAGCGGCGCGTGGATGAGTATCCGCACCAGTTCTCCGGCGGGATGCGCCAGCGCGTGATGATCGCCATCGCGCTTGCCTGCGAGCCGAAGATCCTGATCGCGGACGAGCCCACCACCGCGCTCGACGTCACCGTGCAGGCGCAGATCTTCGAACTGCTGGTGGAGCTGCGCGAGACGCGCGGCACCGCCATCGTCTTCATCACCCACGACGTCGGCGCAGTGGCCGAAATGGCCGACCGCGTGATCGTCATGTACGCCGGCCGAAAGGTGGAGGAAGGCGGCGTCGAAGATATCCTCGAGCGCCCCGCTCACCCTTATACGCGCGGGCTGCTCGCCTGCCGGCCGACGCTTGTGCTGGGCGATCCCGGCGCGCGCAGCGAGCTCGCGGAAATCCCCGGCGTGGTGCCGCCGCTGCACCAACTGGGCGCCGGATGCGCCTTCGCCCCCCGCTGCGCGCAAGCACTGCAGCGCTGCGGCGTCGCCGCTCCGCCTGAAACCCGGCTTGCCGATGGCCACGCTGCGGCCTGCTGGCTGCTCGCGCCGTCCGAGGGCGCGGCCGCTTGAACGCGCTGCTCGAAGTCGCGGGGCTGCGCGTGCATTTTCCGCTGCCGCGCCGGTTGCCCTGGCAGGCGCGCCGCAAGGTGCACGCGGTGGACGGCATCGACTTCACACTCGCCGCAGGCCGCACGCTCGGAATCGTCGGCGAATCCGGTTCGGGCAAGACCACTGCGGCGCTGGCGGTGATGCGCCTGGCGGACATCACGGCCGGCGAGGTGCGGCTGAAAGGCACCGACATCACCCATCTTGCCGGCGAAGAGCTGCGGACCCAGCGGCGCTACGTGCAGATGATCTTCCAGGACCCGTATTCCTCGCTCAACCCGCGCTCGCGCGCCAGCGCCATCGTCGAGGAACCCTTGGCGCGCATGGGCATCGGCGACGCCGCCGAGCGCCGCGAGCGCGCCCGGGAGCTGTTCGCGCAGGTGGGCCTGCGGCCCGACCAGCTCGCGCTCTTCCCGCACCAGTTCTCCGGCGGCCAGCGGCAGCGAATCGGCATCGCCAGGGCGCTCGCGACGCGCCCCGAGCTGATCGTCTGCGACGAGCCCGTTTCCGCGCTGGATGTCGCGATCCAGGCGCAGATCCTCAACCTGCTGGCGCGCCTGCAGAACCAGCATAGCCTGTCCTACCTCTTTATTTCCCATGACCTGGGCGTGGTGCAGCACCTGTGCGACGAGGTTGCCGTGATGTACCTTGGCCGCATCGTGGAGCAGGCGCCGCGCGCGCGGCTCTTCGCCGATCCGCTGCACCCCTACACCTGGGCGCTCTTCTCCGCGGTGCCGCGCATCGGCCGCCGACGCGGCAAGGGCCAGCAGCGCCTGCGCCTTGAAGGCGATCCCCCCAGTCCGATCGATCTGCCTCGCGGCTGCCGCTTCGCCGGTCGCTGCCCGTTCGCCGAGGA
>VGIA01000146.1 GCA_016868105.1 Betaproteobacteria bacterium
TGACCTCGTTCGGCATCGGCACCAACCTCACCAACGACCTGGGCGTCGAACCGATCAACATCGTCGTCAAGATGACCGAGTGCAACGGCCAACCGGTGGCGAAGGTCTCCGACGCCCCGGGCAAGACCGTGAGCAAGGATCCCGGCTACCTCGCCTACCTGCGGCAGGTGTTCGGGCTGGAAGAAGCCAAGACCGATTAGCCGGGAACCACAGCGACCCATTAGCCGGGAACCACAGCGACCCGCCCGAGCGCCGCTGCCGCCCCTTGCGCTGGCGGTGCTGGCGAGCTGCTTCGGCCTCAATCTGCTCGGACGCGGGATCGGCGACACCTACACCGTGTTCCTGCAGCCCATCGAGCAGGAGTTCGGCTGGTCGCGCTCGCAGCTGACCAGCGTCTACTCGGTCTACCTGCTGGTCAACGGCTTCATCGCGCCCATGGTGGGCTTCTTCTTCGACCGCGCCGGGCCGCGCTGGGTCTACACCGCCGGCCTCGCCGTGCTGGGGTGCGCGTTCGTGCTCGCGGGCTCGCTGCAGAACATCTGGCATTTCTACCTGCTGGTCGGGGCCATGGTGGGGGTGGGCGTCAGCATGACCGGCATGGTGCCGGCCTCGGCGCTGCTTGCACGCTGGTACCGGGCGCGGCTGTCCATCGCCATCGGCATCGCGTTCTCCGGGGTGGGCGTGGGCACGGTGTTGCTGGTGCCGTTGGCGCAGTACCTGGTGAGCGGCTGGGACTGGCGCACCGCCTACCACGTGCTGGGCGGGGTGCTGCTGGCCGCAACCCTGCTGGTGCCACTGGCGCTGCCCTGGCGGCGGTTCTCGGCCGGCAATCCCGCGCTCGCGCCCGCTGCGCGCAAGGCGGGCGAAACCGAGGGCGGCTGGACCCTTCGCGACGCCCTGAAGACGCCCATCTACCGGGGGCTGGCGACGGTGTTCTTCTGCACCGCGATGGGCATGTTCGCCGTGGTGGTGCAGCTGGTGGTGTTCCTGATCGATTCGGGATTCTCGCCGCTGGCCGCGGCCACGGTGTTCGGCATGGTCGGCATGCTCTCGGCGCTCAGCGTCATGTCCAGCGGCTTCGTCGCCGAGCGCTTCGGCTACCGGCAGACGGTCACGGCAAGCTTCGCCGGCTCGATGAGCGGCATCCTGCTGCTGGTGGCGATTGCGGCCTCGCCGTCGTGGCTGCTGCTGGCGTTGTTCGTGCCGGTGTTCGGCCTGTGCATGGGCGTGCGCGGGCCGATCATCTCCTCGGTCTGCACGCGCCAGTTCGCCGGCCCCAGGGTGGCCACGATCTACGGCACCATCTACTCGACCAACGCCCTGGGCGCCGCGGTGGGCTCGCTGGTTGGCGGTGCGCTGCACGACCTCAGCGGCGGCTACGCCGCAGCCTATGTCTTCTCGCTGCTGTGCCTGGCAGCGGCGGCGGTGCCGTTTCTGCGCGTCCCCGCGCTGCGCGACTTCCGCTAAATCAGGCACGGCCTAGGATTTGCGCCTGTTCACCTGAAGCGCAGAGCGGGGACTGTCCCTATTGCTCGGCCTGATGGAGGGCGGCGCGGTTCTCGGGGGCGGCGAGGGCGATCATCCGCCGCCGGCGTTCGGTGAGTCCAAGTCCACGGAGGTCGGCGGCTCCGTACTCGCTAACGATGACGCCGGCTTCGCTGCGCGGCGTCGCCACCGGCCCCTGCAGTTGCGCCACGATGCGCGAGGCGCGCACCAGCATCAGCGACACCCCGCCGGGCGACTGATTCGCCGCGCGCACGAAATCGAGCGCGCCGCCGACCGCGCCCAGGTAGCTGCCGCCCGCGACCTCGGCGTTCACCTGGCCGGTGAGGTCCACTTCCAGCGCGGAATTGATGGCGATGAAGCGCTCGATCCCGAGCAGCGTGCGCGCGTCGTGGGTGTACTCGCTGGAGCGCAGGCGGATGGCCGGGTTTCGGTGCGCGTGCTGGAACAAGGCGCGGCTGCCCATCAGCAGGCCGCAGTTGACCTCGCGCACGATGCCGTCCTGCAGCAGCGGGACGACACCGTCGCCCAGCGCGCCGCTGTGCACCGCGAGGCGCTTGCGTCCGGACAATGCCGCGCAGACCGCGTCGGGCAGGGTGCCGAGGCCGAACTCCAGCGTGGCGCTGTCGGGGATGAAGGCGGCCGCGTGGCGGGCGATGGCCCTCTCGGCATCGCCCGCGGCCTTCGCCTGCAGGTTGGCCGGGGCGCGATCGCTCTCAACCAGCAGGGCGATGTCCTTGCGGCGCAGCACCAGCTCGCTGTGGGTCCAGGGCACCTGCCGATTGACTTCGGCGACGATGGTGCGGCCCGCCGCAATCGCGGGCACCAGGTACTCGGCGGCGAGGCCGAGGCTGTATGCGCCCCCGCTGTCGGGCGGGCTGAGCTGCAGGAAAACGACGTCGCTGGCGAGTCTGCGGGCGCGAATCAGGGCGGCGAAGCGCGAATACGGGTGCGGCTGGAGCTCGAGCACGCCGGCGTCGGCGAGCGCGCGGTTGGCGCCGGCGCCGCAGTAGGCGCTCAGGCGCAGATGGTCGGCGTGCTCCGGGCGGACGATGCCGGCGTAGTTGACACCGAGGAACAGTTTCGCGCCGCTGAATGCAGCGCGCTGCGCGACCAGCGCCGCGGTGAGCGCCTGCGGCTCTGCCGCGGCTTGTCCCACCAGCACGCCATCGCCGGGTCGCAGAGCGCCTGCCAGATCGACTGACATGCAGCGATGCTAACATCGACGGCAATCTGATCCGGAGGCCCGCCATGCTCGAACCGCAAGCGCTTGACACGATTTTCCGCACCGCCCGCACGCAGAACGGTTTCCTCGACCAACCGGTGCAGGAGGCTGAGCTCAAGGCGCTCTACGAACTGCTGAAGTTCGGTCCGACCACCATGAATACCCAGCCGGCCCGCTTCGTGTTCGTCAGGTCGAAGGCGGCCAAGGAGAAGCTCAAACCGGCGCTCAGCCCCGGGAACCTGGACAAGACCATGTCGGCGCCGTGCACCGTGATCGTCGCTCATGACCTGCGTTTCTACGAGTTCCTGCCGAAGACGTTCCCGAATAACCCCACGGCCAGCGCCAACTTCGAGGGCAAGGACGCCGTGATCCAGGCCGTGTGCATGCGCAACGGGTCTTTGCAGGGCGCCTACCTGATCATCGCCGCGCGTGCGCTGGGGCTGGACTGCGGGCCGATGTCCGGTTTCGACAACGCCAAGGTCGACGCGGCCTTCTTCCCGGACGGGCGTTGGAAGTCGAACTTCCTGTGCAACCTCGGCACCGGCGACCCCTCGAAGGTGTTCCCGCGCAACCCGCGGCTCACTTTCGATGAGGCCTGCCGGATCGAGTGACCGGGTGCGCGCCTTTGTCGTCGAAGTCGTAGAGCAGGATCAGCTGGTCGCGCACCGGGCCGGCGAGGCGCAGCTTTACCGCCCATTCGCCCGGCATTTCCAGGTCCAGCATGGCCTGGTACTCGCCCGGGATCTTTCCGGGTGTCGCCTCCACCGGCCTGACGTTGTGCGCCATGGGCATGGAGGGCATGTCGGCGCCCACCGTGATCCGCGCGCCGGTCAGGGCCTGTCCGCCGCGCGTGAGGTGGATGACGCAGTGGTAGATGAAATCCGTCTTCGTGGGCGTGCAGGCCAGCTCGGCCAGGGCGCGCTGGGCGAGCGCGGGACCCGGCACGAGCAGCGCTAGCGCCAGGGCGTGAGTGACGACAAGCGCCGCCTTAACCATATCACCGTCCTTTCATCGAGCAGGCCGCGCGGCCGGAACACCAGCAGCAGCGCCACCAGGCCGCCGAACACGATCATGCGGTAGCCCTGGAATACCCGGCTGCCCTCCAGCAGGCCGATGTCCACCAGCACGCCCAGCAGCGGACCGAACACCGTGCCCAGGCCGCCAATGAGCGCGTAGGCCAGGCTGTGGACGCCGAGCATGATGTCGAAGTTCCGCGGCTCCACGTAAGTATTGTGGTGCGCGTAGAGCACCCCGCCAAGGGCGGCAAGGGCCCCCGCCGCTGCAGCCAC
>VGIA01000147.1 GCA_016868105.1 Betaproteobacteria bacterium
GCGAGGCCTACTTTCCGGTCATCGCCAAGGTGATCGCGAAGAAAAGCCGCTGATATGCCTCCGGTCCGTGCCGTGGCGCGAGCGCGCACTTGAAAAACCGCATGGCCGAGGGTCTATCCCGGCGCTGCGCGCCGGATGCCCAGCCGTGATCGACAAACTGCCCGAACTGGTGAACGCCGACCCCGCCATCATGCGCTGGGGCCGGCAGATGAACGAGACCTTCCTCATCGAGGTGGGCGAGGCGCAGTACCTGCTCACCGTACGCGCCGGCCGCATCGAGTCGATGGAGAAGGGCCCGCTGGTGATGCGCGCCTGGTCCTTTGCCATCCGCGCCAGCACGGACTCCTGGGACCGCTTCTGGCGCAAGGTGCCCGAGCCGGGCTGGAGTGACCTGTTCGCGCTGCTGCGCCGCGGCGACGTGCGCTTCGAGGGCGACCAGCGCGTGCTGGTGGCCTACCTCATGTACCTCAAACTGGCCCTGGCGGCGCCGCGCCGCCTTTCATCCCCATGACCGCGAGGCTCGAGGCGATCGTCGGCCGCTATGCACGGCTCTCGATCGAGGGCAGGCCGCACCGGGTTTACTTTGAGGAAGCCGGACAGGGCATACCGCTGCTGTGCCTGCACACCGCCGGCTCGGATGGCCGGCAGTTCCGCGCGGTGCTGAACGACCCGGCGATCACGCGCCATTTCCGCGTCGTCGCCTTCGACATGCCCTGGCACGGCAAGTCCTCGCCGCCGGCGGGCTGGGAGAAGGAAGACTACCAACTTACCACCACGCGCTACACCGAGCACATCCTGACCGTGGCGCGGGAGCTGGGGTTGCAACGCCCGGTGGTGATGGGCTGCTCCATCGGCGGTCGCATCGTGCTCGACCTGGCGCTCAAGCACGCGCGCGCAATGCGCGCGCTGGTCGGCCTGCAGACCTCGGCTTTCGGCACGCGCTATTACGATCCGGCCTGGCTCAACCACGCCGAGGTGCATGGCGGCCAGGCCTGCGGCGCGATCGCCTGGGGCCTGATGTCCCCGCTCAGCCCGCAGGCCGAGCGCTGGGAAACCGTGTGGCACTACATGCAGGGCGGTCCGGGGGTGTTCACCGGCGATCTGCACTTCTACCAGGTGGAGGGCGACATCCGCGCCCGCCTGGGCGAGATCGACACTGCGTCCTGCCCGCTGTACCTGCTCACCGGCGAGTACGATTATTCGGCCTCGCCCGCCGACACCCAGGCGGCCGCGGCGAAGATCCAGGGCGCGAAGGTCACCATCATGAAGGGCCTCGGGCACTTCCCCATGAGCGAGAATCCGGACGCGTTCCTCGGCCACCTGCGGCCGGTGCTCGAGGAGATCCGCGCCTCGACAACCTGAGATCTAGGCTCGCTTTTTCTCCAGCGCAAGCGCGATGCCCTCGTTGGCCGCTAGCGCCGCGAGCACCATCAAGCCCCCCGCCAGCGCGGTCGGGCCGGGATGCTCGCCGTAGGCGAGCCACACCCACAGCGGTCCCAGCACCACTTCCAGCAGCGACAGCAGGCCGATCTCCGCCGCCGACAGACGCAGCAGCACGATGCGCACCAGCAGCACGCAGGGCAGCGCGAGCTGGAACAGCGCCAGCGTGCCGAACAGCACCAGGTCGCTGCCGCTGGCGGTGAAGGGCGCCGCCAGCGGCAGCGCGAGCAGCATCGAGATCACCCCTCCCACCAGCAGCGCCGGCACCAGGTCGACGCGGCCACGGCCCCATTTCACCGCGATGGTGTTGACCGCGGCCGCCACCGGCACCACCAGCGCGATCAGGCTGCCGGCGAGGTTGCCGGTGCCGAAAGCGTCGTGGAACATGACGCTGACGCCGGCCGCGGCCGCGGCCATGGCGACCCAGGTGCGCAGCGCGACCGGCTCGCGCAGGATCAGCCAGCCCGCGATCGCAGCGCAAAACGGCAGCACGCCCATCAGGATGAGGGTGTTGGCGACGGTGGTGCGGCTGAGCGCCAGCATGAAGCAGGTGAACATCGCCGCCCAGGCGAGGCTGGAGACCACGCCCGGCCAGCCCATGCCGAGCACCCGCCGCAGCGCGTCGGCACGGTGCTGCGCCAGCAGCAGCACGCCCACCACCAGGCACAGGAACAGGGAGCGCCAGAAGTTGGTCTCCCAGCCGTTGGTGACCGAGGTGGCGCGCGTCAGCAGCCCGGCCGTGCTCCAGAGCAGGGTGCACAGGACCATGACGGCGATGCCGAGCTTGTGCTGCGACGGGTTCAGGAGCTAGCGCGAGAGCTGCATGGCGGCGGGGGCGAAGTTTACGCGATT
Source organism: Betaproteobacteria bacterium (assembly GCA_016868105.1). Lineage (GTDB taxonomy): Bacteria > Pseudomonadota > Gammaproteobacteria > Burkholderiales > SG8-39 > RBG-16-66-20. The sequence continues at coordinate 2,293 of VGIA01000147.1, forward strand.
CAGCCCCACAATCCGGCAGCCGTCGGCCGTGGCCGCGGGCCTGGATTCCCGCGTGCCAGCTCGCTCAAGGACAGCGCCTCGCTGCGCAGGTACAGCAGTGCGGCCGGTTGCTGCCGCAGCCGGCGCCCCGCGCCCTGGCCGCCGCCGATGATCGGCAGGCCCAGCGGACCCTCGAACTGCCCTTCGGGCTGGTGGAAAAAGCCAAGGCTGCGCGTCTCGCCCTGCGCCGCATCCTTGCGCATGTAGCGGTTCGCCCTGGAAGGACCCCTGAGGCAGGCAACGCAGCCCTGGCCCCAGGGGGTCAGTGCATCAGGCCAATACGTCCTTCAGCTTTTCTTCAGATACCTTCACCGACACGCCCGCGCGTTCCTCCTGCAGCGTCATGGCGACGCGGCAGTCCCGGTCCTGCCAGCCGCGCGCCATCGCCTCGGCGAGCTCGGCGAGCGCGTGCTCGCCCGCCTTCATCGGCACGCCCACCGACTTGCCCAGCTGCAGCGCGAGGCTGACGTCCTTGTGCGCCAGCTTGAGCGCAAAGGCGGGCGGGTCGTACTTGCCGGGCAGGAACTGGTCCACCAGCCGGTCGAATGTGCGCGCGCGGCCGGTGGCGCCCTGCCGGAGCGCGCGCAGCAGCGCGACCGGCTCGACGCCGGCCTTGACCCCGAGCGTGAAGGCCTCCGCCAGCGCGGTCTGCACCATGAAGCTGGAGACGTTATGCGCCAGCTTCGCCACCGTGCCCGCGCCCGCCTCGCCGACATGGAACGGCTGGTCGCCGATGGCCTTGATCACCGGCAGGCAGCGCTCGTAGGTGGCGCGGTCCCCGCCCACCATGATGGCAAGCTTGCCCGACTGCGCGCCCTTCGGGCCGCCGCTGACGGGGGCGTCGAGGAACTGCACCCCCTTGTGCGCGCACAGGCCGTGGATCTTGCGCACCATGTCGGGCGAATTGGTGCTGAGGTCGAACCAGGCGGTGCCGGGCTTCGCGCAGGCAAGGATCTCCTTCGCCACCGCTTCCACCTCCGCCGGCCCCGGCACTGAGGTGAACACGATGTCGGCATCCGTCGCGACGTCCTGCGCCCACTGCGCGCCGGCGGCGATGAGTTCGTTCGCCGCCTCGCGCCGCAGGTCCTTCACCTTCAGCACGTGTCCGGCCTTCAGCAGGCTTGCCGCCATGTGCCGGCCCATCAATCCCAATCCGACGAAACCGATCCTCACCCTGGTTCCTTTCAGCCGACTCCTCCGGGGGCGCAAGCTTAACCCGCCGCGTCCGGACACGGTGGAGAGGCTGGCGGCGATCTAGCCGCCGGCGAGGTCCTTCGTCATCTGCGCCGCGGATACCTCGCGGCAGCCGTTGGCGTTCTGCCCGGACCACAGGGGCGAAAAGTCGCCGCTGCCCAGCTTCTCCGCCGCCGCGCGCAGCGGCGCGATCGCGCCGGTGGCGAGCGGAAACGCGGGCGCGGCCGGGTTCATCGGGCCCAGCTCGCGCATCAGGCGGTTCACGATGGCGCGCGCCGGGCGGCCGGTGAAGAGGTTCGTCAAGGCCGTTTCCGCCGCCTGCGGGCCCTTCAGCGCCGCGCGGTGCACCGCGCTCGCCAGCGACTCCGGGCACAGCAGGTAGGCGGTGCCTACCTGCACGCCGGAGGCGCCCAGCGCCAGCGCCGCGCGCACGCCCTGCGC
>VGIA01000148.1 GCA_016868105.1 Betaproteobacteria bacterium
CTCGCCGGCATCGCGGTGCACGTTTACCGGGCCAATCGCTCGATGCGGGACCGCTACTTCGCGAACGCCGACGGCGAGATGATGATCGTGCCGCAGCAGGGCACGCTGCTGATCGCCACGGAAATGGGCAAGCTGGAAGTCGCGCCTCGCGAGATCGCGGTCATCCCGCGGGGCGTGAAATTCAAGGTCGCGGTCGACGGCCCGGCGCGCGGCTATGTCTGCGAGAATTACGGCCCGCATTTCCGCCTGCCGGAACTGGGCCCGATCGGCTCCCAGGGCCTGGCGCAGAAGCGCGACTTCCTGGCCCCGGTCGCGGCGTTCGAAGAGCGCGGCGGCAAGTGCCAGGTGGTGCAGAAATTCATGGGCGGGCTGTGGGCCGCCGACTACCGCCACTCGCCGCTCGATGTGGTCGCCTGGCACGGCAATCTCACGCCATACAAATACGACCTCGAGCGCTTCATGGTGATCAACACCGTGAGCTTCGACCACCCGGACCCGTCCATCTTCACCGTGCTCACCTCGCCTTCCGGGCATCCCGGCGTCGCCAACTGCGACTTCGTCATCTTCCCGCCGCGCTGGATGGTGGCCGAGCACACCTTCCGCCCGCCCTGGTTCCACCGCAACCTCATGAGCGAGCTGATGGGCCTGGTGCACGGCGTCTACGATGCCAAGGCCGAGGGCTTCCTCCCCGGCGGCATCTCCATCCACAATTGCCACCAGGGCCACGGCCCGGACCTCGCCACCCACGACAAGGCGAGCGCCGCGGACCTCAAGCCCCACAAGCTGGAGAACACGCTCGCCTTCATGTGGGAATCGCGCTTCGTGTTCCGGCCGACGAAGTTCGCCCTCGGCGCGCCGCAGCTGCAGAAGAACTACGCGGCGGTCTGGGACGGCTTCCGCCGTCACTTCAAATGAACGCGACGCACGATCCGGCGCTGCGCAGCTGGGTGGAGAGCGCCAACGACCCGGCAAGCCAGTTCCCGATCCAGAACCTGCCCTTGGGCGTGTTCAGGAGGAAAGGCGCCAAGGAAGCCCCGCGCGGCGGGGTTGCCATCGGCGACCAGATCCTCGATCTCGCCGCCGTCGGCCTCAAGACCGGGCCCAATCTCAACCAGCTCGCCGCCGCGGGCCGCAAGAGCTGGCGCGAATTGCGCAAGCTGCTTTCGCAGGGCCTGTCCGACTCCAGGAACGCGAAGCGCCTGTCTCGGTACCTGGTACCGATGAACAAGGCCGAGCTGTTTCTGCCGACCGCGATCGGCGACTACAGCGACTTCTACACCGGCATCCACCACGCGGTGACCGTGGGCAGGATCTTCCGCCCGGACAACCCGCTGCTGCCCAACTACCACTGGGTGCCGATCGGCTACCACGGCCGCGCTTCGTCGGTGGTCGTCAGCGGCACGCCGGTGACGCGCCCGAACGGACAGACGAAAGCGCCCGACGACGCCGTGCCCGCCTTCGGCCCCAGCAGGCGCCTGGACTTCGAGCTTGAACTAGGCCTGGTCATCGGCCCCGGCAATGCGCTGGGGAAACCAGTTTCGATCAAGCGCGCCCTGGACCACGTCTTCGGCGTCGTGCTCCTCAACGACTGGTCGGCGCGCGACATCCAGGCCTGGGAGTACCAGCCGCTCGGCCCCTTCCTCGCAAAAAGCTTCGCCACGACAATCTCGCCCTGGGTGGTGACGATGGAGGCGCTGGAACCCTTCCGCTGCCCCGCGTTCGAGCGCAGCGGGGACCAACCCACGCCGCTGCCCTACCTCTACGACGAGGCCGACCAGCGCGAAGGCGGCTTCGCGATCGAAATGCAGATGCACCTGCGCAGCGCCCGCATGCGCGCGCAAAAGCTGCCCGCGCAACGCCTCACTTGCAGCAACTTCCGGCATTCGTTCTGGACTGCGGCGCAGATCGTCACCCACCAGGCCTCCAACGGCTGCAACCTTCGGCCGGGAGACCTCCTGGGCTCGGGCACGATTTCCGGCCCGACGCCGGACGCTCTGGGCTCGATGCTGGAACTCACGCTGGCGGGCAAGGCGCCGATCGCGCTCCCCGGAGGCGAGACGCGCGTGTTCATCGAGGACGGCGACGAGGTGATCCAGCGCAGCCGTTGCGCGCGCGAAGGCTTCGCTTCGATCGGGTTCGGCGAGGCCGCGGGCGTGGTGAAGCCGGCGCCGAGGTAGGCGCGGTACCTTACCAGCCGGGCCTGCGCTTCTCGAGGAAGGAGCGGATCCCCTCGCGCGCCTCGTCGCCCGCGCGCACCTGCGCCAGCACCGCCGCGGTCTCAGCCGCCAGTTTCGGCGAGATCGACGCCCTGCCGAGCTTCGCCAGCAGCTTCTTCGAGCGCGCCAGCGCCTGCGGCCCCGCCTGCGCCAGCAGCGCCGCGAGTCCCTCCACCCGCGCGTCCAGTTCCGCCGCCGGCACGCATTCGTGCGCCAAGCCGATGCGGTGCGCCTCGCGCGCCGCGAGCCGCTCCCCGGTGAGGATGTAGCGCCGCGCCTGCTGCTCGCCCATCGCCCGCACGATGTAGGGACTGATCATCGCGGGCACCAGGCCGATCTTCACCTCCGGCAGGCAGAACTCCGCCTCCTCGGAGGCGACGATGAGGTCGCAGGCGGCGGCGAGGCCCATGCCGCCGGCGTACGCCGGGCCGTGCACGCGCGCGATGAGCGGCTTGGGGTACAGGTGCATGCGGTAGAGCAGCTTGGCGAAGCGCCTGGCCTCGGCCTTGGCCTTCGCCTGCGTCATCCGGGAGGCCTGCTCCATGCGCGACAAGTCGCCGCCGGCGCAGAACGCCTGGCCGCGGCCGGCGAGCACCAGCACGCGCGCGGACTGGTCGGCTTCCAGTTCGTTCAGCCTCCTGGCCAGCGCCTGCTGCACTTCACCGTTCAGCGCGTTGCGCAGCTCGGGCCGGTTAAGCCAGAGCCAGGCCGCGGCGCCGCGGCGCTCGGTCTCGAGCACCATGGTCAGTTGATCTGCAGCCTCTGCCGGGCGGCCACGTACTCGGCGAGGAGCTTGTCCACCACCTGCGCCGCCGGTACGACGCTGTCGATCTGGCCCACGCCCTGGCCCGCGCTCCAGATGTCGCGCCAGACCCTGTTCTCGGCGCCGCCCGCGCTGCCGAAGTTCATCTTGCCCGGGTCGGACTTGGGCAGATTGAGCGGATCGAAGCCGGCGGCGAGCACGCTATGCTTGAGGTAATTGCCGTGGACGCCCGAGAAAAGATCGGTGTAGACGATGTCCGACGCGGAGGCGCGCAGGATTTCCTCCTTGTACCGGTCGGGCACCGCCGCCTCGGGGGTGGCGAGGAACCGCGTGCCGATGTACGCGAGGTCCGCGCCCGCGGCCTGCGCCGCGAGGATGGCATCGCCGGTGGTGATCGCGCCCGAGAGCACGATGGGCCCGTCGAAGAAGCGGCGCACCTCGCCGATGAGCGCGAAGGGTGACAGCGTTCCGGCATGGCCGCCGGCGCCGGCGCAGACCAGGATCAGCCCGTCCACCCCGGCCTCGAGCGCCTTCTCGGCGTGGCGCACGCTGATCACGTCGTGCAGCACGATGCCGCCGTAGGCATGGATCTGCGGGATGACATGGCCCGGCGCCCTGAGGCTGGTGATGGTGATCGGCACCTTGTGGCGGATGCAGGCCTCGATGTCGTGCTCGAGGCGATCGTTCGACTTGTGGCAGATCTGGTTCACCGCGTAGGGCGCCGCGCCCGGCTGCCCGGCCAGCGCCTGCTCGATCTCGGTCAGCCACCCGTCCAGCTTGTCCTTGGGGCGCGCGTTGAGCGCGGGGAAGGAGCCCGCCACGCCCGCCTTGCACTGGGCGATGACCAGCTTCGGGTTGCCGGCGATGAACATGGGCGCGCAGATGACGGGCAGGCGCAGGTGCTGCAGGACGGGCGGCAGGGACATGGATTCCTG
>VGIA01000149.1 GCA_016868105.1 Betaproteobacteria bacterium
GTTCCATGCTGTCCACGCCGATCATCAACCCGCCGCAGTCGGCGATTCTTGGGGTGCACGCCACCAAGGAGCGCGCGGTGGTGGACAACGGGCAGGTGGTGGTGCGGCCGATGAACTACCTTGCCCTGTCCTACGACCACCGCATCATCGATGGACGAGAGGCGGTGCTGAGCTTGGTGGCCATCAAAGAGGCCCTTGAGGACCCGGCGCGGCTGGCGCTCGAGATCTGAAATGAACAGCTTTGACGTGGTGGTTATCGGCGGTGGTCCCGGGGGATACATCGCCGCGATTCGCGCCGCGCAGCTGGGCCTCACCGTCGCCTGCATCGACGAGGCGAGGACCGCAGAGGGCAAGCCGGCGCTGGGCGGCACCTGCACCAACCTCGGCTGCATTCCCTCGAAGGCGCTGCTGCAGTCCTCGGAGAATTTCGAGCAGGCCTCGCACCACTTCGGCGAGCACGGCGTGAGGGTGAAGGGCGTGGAGCTGGATCTCCAGGCGATGCTCGGGCGCAAGGACAAGGTGGTGAAGGGCAGTAACGACGGCGTGCTCTACCTGTTCAGGAAGAACAAGGTCACTTTCCTGCACGGCCGCGGCAGCTTTGGCAAGGCCGCCGGCGAGGTGGTGGTGAACGGCGAGACCCACACCGCGAAAAACGTCATCATCGCCACCGGCTCCAACCCACGGGCGCTGCCCGACGCCGCCTTCGACGAGAAACTGATCCTCAGCAACACCGGCGCGCTGGCCATCCCCAAGGTGCCGAAGAAGCTGGGCGTGATCGGCGCCGGCGTGATCGGGCTGGAGATGGGCAGCGTGTGGCGGCGGCTGGGGTCCGAGGTCACGATCCTGGAAGCGCTGCCCGCGTTCCTGGGGGCGGCGGACGAGGCCGTGGCGAAGGAGGCGGCCAAGGTCTTCGCGAAGCAGGGGCTCAACATGGAATTGGGCGTCCAGATCTCGAAGGTGGCCGCCGGCAAGGGCGTGAAGGTGGACTACAAGGGCGCCGATGGCGCGGCGAAGACGCTGGAGGTGGACAGGCTCATCGTCTCCATCGGCCGCGTGCCCAACACCACCGGCCTGAACGCCGCGGGCGTCGGCCTCAAGCTGGATGAGCGCGGCTTCATCGCCGTGGACGCAGACTGCCGCACCAACCTGCCCGGGGTCTGGGCCATCGGCGACGTGGTGCGCGGCCCGATGCTGGCGCACAAGGCCGAGGAGGAGGGCGTGGCGGTGGCCGAGCGCATCGCCGGCCAGAAACCCCACGTCAATTTCAACACCATTCCCTGGGTGATCTACACCTCGCCCGAGATTGCCTGGGTGGGCAAGACCGAGCAGCAGCTGAAGTCCGAGGGCGTGGACTTCCGCACCGGGATGTTTCCGTTCTCGGCCAACGCGCGCGCGCGGGTCCTGGGCGACACCACCGGGCTGGTGAAATTCCTCGCCCACGCCAAGACGGATGAAATCCTCGGCGTGCACATTATCGGCCCGCAGGCCTCGGAGATGATCGCAGAGGCGGTGGTGGCAATGGAATTCCGTGGCTCGGCGCAGGACATCGGCATGATCTGCCACGCCCACCCGTCGCTGTCCGAGGCGATGAAGGACGCGGCGCTGGCGGTGAACCGACGCGCGCTCAATATCTGAGCCCGACGCTGCGCGGCATGCTGTGGATGCTCGCCACCGGCGTCCTGTTCACGCTCCTCAACGCGATCCTGAAGAAGGTTTCCGAGCAGCTCGACCCTTGGGTCGTCGGCTGGCTGCGCTACCTGCTGGGCGCGCTCGTCATGCTGCCGCCGGTGCTGCGCCACGGCCTGGCGCGCGCCCGGCCCAGCAGCCACCGCCTGCAGTTCATGCGCGGCTTGTTCCATACCGTAGGACTGGTGCTGTGGTTCGCCGCGCTGCCGGTGGTGACGCTGGCCGAGCTCACCGCGATCGGCTTCAGCGTTCCGCTGTTCATCTGCCTGGGCGCGGTGCTGTTCCTCGGCGAACGCATGAGCGCCGCGCGCTGGGCCGCAGTGCTGGTCGGATTCGGCGGCGTGATCCTCGTCGTGCAACCCTGGCAGGGCGGGGACTTCTCCGGGGTGTCGCTGGGCGTTTTGCTGCTGCTCGGCTCGGCGCCGCTGTTCTCCGGCAGCTTCCTGATGGCCAAGTACCTCACCCGCCGCGAGCCCTCGGAGGTGATCGTGCTCTGGCAGCACGCATGGGTATCGGCGCTGTTCCTGCCCTTCGCGCTGGTGCGCTGGACCAATCCGGATCCGGCGCAGTGGCTGTGGCTGGTCCTGTGCGGCCTGCTCGGCGCTGCCGGACACTACTGCACCAACCGCGCCTTCCACGCGGCCGATATCTCGGCGACGCAGTCGGTCAAATTCCTCGACCTGGTGTGGGCGGCGCTCCTGGGCTTGGCCATGTTCGGCACCATTCCCGCCGGATGGACGGTGATCGGAGGCACGGTGATCCTGGTGAGTACCCTGTGGCTGGCGCGGCGCGAGTCCCGGGGCACCTAAACCCATGACCGACGTCCTCGCCGCCTACCGTGACAGCCTCGCCACGCGCGGCTTCGTCGCCGATCCGTCGCAATGGCGCGCAGTGGAGCGCCTGCAGCGCCTGTTCGAGGAATGGACCGCGTACAAGGCGCTGCGCAACAACGCGCTCAGGCGCATGCTGGTGAAGCCTCCGCTGCCCAAGGGCGTTTACCTCTGGGGCGCGGTGGGCCGGGGAAAAAGCTTCCTGATGGACGCCTTCTACCGCCGCGTGCCGCTGGTGCGCAAGCGCCGGGTGCACTTCCATCACTTCATGCGCGAGATCCACCGCGAGCTGGACCAGCTGAAGGGCACCGAGGACCCGCTGGCGACGGCGGCCGAGCGCACCGCGCGCCGCTACCGCCTCGTCTGCTTCGACGAGTTCCACGTTTCGGACATCGCCGACGCCCTGATCCTCGGCCGCTACCTGGAGCAGGTGATGGACCGGGGCGTGCAGTTCGTCATGACCAGCAACTACCACCCGGACAAGCTCTATCCCCACGGCCTGCAGCGCGAGCGCTTCCTGCCGGCCATCGAGCTCCTGAAATCGCGGCTGGACGTGGTCGAGGTGGACAACGGCACCGACTACCGGCGCCTGAAGATGGAGAAGCTGCGCGTGTACCACGTCGGGCCGGGGGGCGAGGCCGAGATGGCACGCATCTTCGGCGGACTGAAGGACGTCGAGGAGGAAACCCATGCGCTAGACGTCGAAGGCCGCAGGATTGCGTACCGCAAGCGCGCCGGCGGCCTGGCGTGGTTCGATTTCTCCGTGCTGTGCGGCGGCAACCGCTCCTACGCGGACTATGTCGACCTCGCGCGGCGCTTCCACACCGTGATGCTGTCCGGCGTGCCGCGCATGGGCCCGGGCAACGCGGACGCGGCGCGCCGATTTACCTGGCTGGTGGATGTGTTCTACGATGACCAGGTGAAGCTCGTGGTCTCGGCTGATGCACTGCCGGAGGAGTTGTTCCTGGACGGCGGCAAGGAGAAGACCGCGCTGGCTGAGTTCCAGCGCACCGCCAGCCGGCTGACCGAGATGCAGTCGGCGGCCTATCTGCAGTCGGAACGGGTCATCAAGTAGGAAGGAGGCAGGCATGGCCGGGTCGCTCCAGGAGGCGATGGTCGCGGCGCTCAGGACGCACCCGCCCTTCGACCAGATGGGGTCGACATCATTGGGCTTCCTCTAGGCGGCCGAGCGCAGCCGGCGCTGGCTTGGCTAGAATCCAGCATGGACAAATTCAGGGCTTTCCTCATCACCCAGCAGGACAAGGGCGTCAAGGCGGAATTTACGCAACTGGCGCTGGAAGACCTCGA
>VGIA01000150.1 GCA_016868105.1 Betaproteobacteria bacterium
GCCCTGGTCGGGCTGGGCGCGGCCGCCTACTCCCCGGCCAAGTACGGCATCCTCACCGAGTACCTGCCGCATTCCAAGCTGGTGATCGCCAACGGCTGGATCGAGGGCCTCACGGTGAGCTCGATCATCCTCGGCACCGTGCTGGGCGGCGTCCTGATCCACGCCTCGGTGTCCGGCGTGCTGCTCGCCTTCGATCTGCCCCGGGTCGACACCGGCATCGACACCCCGGCGGAAGCCGCGGTGTTCGTCATCATCTTCGTCTACCTGCTCGCCGCGATCTTCAACCTCTACATCCCGCTCACCGGGGTGCAGATGAAGCCGCTGCCGGCGCACCCGATGGACACGCTGCGCGACTTCTCGCGCTGCGTCGCCAGCCTGTGGAAGGACAAGCTGGGCCAGATCTCGCTCGCGGTGACGACGCTGTTCTGGGGCGCGGGCGCGACGCTGCAGTTCATCGTCATCGAGTGGTCGCGCGCCGCGCTGGGCTACGACCTGTCGAAGGCCTCCATCCTTCAGGGCGTGTGCGCGCTCGGCATCGCCATCGGCGCGGTCCTCGCCTCCATGTCCATGCGCCTGGACCGGGCGGTGAAGGTGATCCCGCTGGGCATCGCCATGGGCCTGGTGGTGATCCTGATGAACCTCGCCACCAGCGTCTGGCTGGCGGTGCCCCTCATCATCCTCATCGGCCTGCTCGCGGGATTCTTCGTAGTGCCGATGAACGCGCTGCTGCAGCACCGCGGCCACCACCTGGTCGGCGCCGGGCGCTCGATCGCGGTGCAGAACTTCAACGAGAACACCTCCATCCTGCTGATGATCGCGCTGTACTCGCTGATGCTCGCCCTGGGCCTGTCGATCCAGACCGTGATCGTCCTCTTCGGCCTGTTCGTCGCCGGCACCATGACCGTGGTGCTGTTCTGGTTCCGCCACAACCACCGCGCGCACCAGGCCGAAGTCAAGCGCCTGCTCGCCTTCGCGCGGGCCGAATCGCCGCACTGACCTAGTCGAGCGCAGCCAAGGTCCGTTTCGCCAACAGCAGGTCCTGCCAGGCCCTGGCCTTGTCCGGCAGCGTGCGCAGCAGGTAGGCCGGGTGGTAGGTCACGATGAGCGGCACCCCGGCGTAGCGGTGCAGCTTGCCGCGCAGGCTGGCGATCGATGCATCGGTGCCCAGCAGCGCCTGCACCGCGAAGCGGCCCATGGCAAGGATCAGCTTCGGTTGCAGCAGCGCCACCTGGCGCAGCAGGTGCGGCGAGCACTTCGCCACCTCCTCCGGCGCCGGGTTGCGGTTTCCCGGCGGCCGGCATTTCAGCACGTTGGCGATGTAGACGTTCTGGCCGCGCTTCAACTGGATCGACGCTAGCATCGCATCCAGCAGCTTGCCCGCCTGCCCGACGAAGGGCTCCCCCTGACGGTCCTCCTCCTGCCCCGGCGCCTCCCCCACCAGCAGCCACTGGGCCTTCTGGTCGCCGGCGCCGAACACCGTCTGCGTGCAGCCGGCGCGCAGGCCGCAGGCGGTGCAGTCGCGAACCGCGGACTTCAGCGCCGGCCAATCCATCGCCGCGATGCGCGCTTCGCGCGCCAGCGACGGGGTCATGCCTTCGGTACCGGGACTGCGGGGTGGGGGTGGATTTTCAACAGCTCGGTTCATTTCCGCATCGCGCTCACGCAGAACCCAGGTGGGCGCAATCCCCATCTCCTTCAGAATCTCCCTCCTGCGGCTCACAACCCGATCTCCAGCACCAGCGCATCCTCCCGCCCGCCATCGGCCGGGTAGTAGCCCTTGCGCACCCCCACCTGCCTGAAGCCGAACTTCCGGTACAGGCCCTGCGCCGCCAGGTTCGAGGGCCTGACTTCGAGTAACAACTGCTCCCCGCCCTCGCTGCGCGCCATCCGCATCACCTCGCGCAGCAGCGCCGAGCCGCAACCCCGGCGCTGGTGCGAGGCCGCGATGGACAGGTTGAGCAGGTGGGATTCGCCCGCGGCCACCAGCAGGATGAAGTAGCCGACCAGTTCACCGCGATCGCGCCAGGTCCAGCATTCATAGCCGGCGCGCAACGAATCGGCAAAATTGCCCCGCGTCCAGGGATGGCTGTAGATCGCGCCCTCGACCGCGAGCACCTCCGCGAGATCGGCTTCGCGCATCCGCGCCAGGGAAGGCTCGCCCTTGAGGACCGCGCTCATCGCGCCGCCAGCTCCGCCTGGGTGAATGCAACCTTGTCGCGCACGTAGTTCGGCGCCGCCAGCGCCGCGTCCACGCCTTCGCCCGCGGCGAGCCGCGGCGCGGCAAGCCGTGCCACCGCGGCCGCGCTCGGGTGCACGCCAGGAAGCACCACCCTCATGCCCATGGCGCCGTAGGTCTCGAAGCCGTTGCCGCAGCCGATCCAGCCCTCGCCCGGGGGCGGCGCGAAGTCCGCAGGAGGCGCGCAGCGCGCCGGCACGACCTCGCGCCAGCGCCCGCCCGCATGCTCAAGACCGGCGTAGTACACCTCGCCCATGCGCGCATCGAGGCAGGCGACCACCCGCGGCGCGCCGGATTCCTCGGCCATGGCCTCCAGTGTCGAGATGCCGATCACCGGCAGCTCGCGCGCGAAAGCGATGCCCTGCGCCAAACCGCAGGCGATGCGCAAACCGGTGAACGCCCCCGGACCCGCGCCAAAGGCCACCGCCTGCAGGTCGGCAGCCTTCAAGCCCGCGCCCGAGAGCAGCCGCTCCAGCATGGGCAGCGCCAGCTCGGCGTGGCCGTTGGGCGCGCGCTGCTCCAGCGAGCGCAGCTCGCCCTCCAGCCACAGCGCCACGGAGCACCAGTCCGTGGCGGTCTCGAACGCGCAGAACCGCATCGGCGCATTCTAGCGATCCTGATCTGGCTATACTCACGCTCCATGAAAGAACACAGAATCGCAGTCATCCCCGGCGACGGCATCGGCCGCGAAACGATGCCCGAGGGCATCCGGGTCATGGAGGCCGCCGGCGCCCGCCATGGCATCTCGTTCAAGTGGCAGGAATTTCCCTGGAGCTGCGACTGGTACGTGCAGCACGGCAGGATGTGCCCGGAGGAGGCGCCGCAGATCCTGCGCCAGTTCGACGCCATCTATTTCGGCGCCGCCGGCAACCCGGCGCTGGTGCCAGACCACATCTCGGCCTGGGGCCTGCTGATCAACTTCCGGCGCTGGTTCGACCTCTACGTCAACCTGCGCCCGGTGCGCCTGTTCGAGGGCCTGCCCTGTCCCCTGGCCGGCCGCAAGCCCGGCGACATCGACTACTACGTGATCCGCGAGAACACCGAGGGCGAGTACGGCAGCACCGGCGGGCGCATCTACGAGGGCACCGAGCGCGAGATCGTGACGCAGACCTCGGTGTTCAGCCGCAAGGGCACCGACCGCATCATGAAATACGCCTTCGAGCTGGCGAGGACGCGCAAGAAGCATGTCACTAGCTGCACCAAGTCCAACGGCATCTCCATCACCATGCCGTGGTGGGACGAGCGCTTCGCCGAGATGAAGAAGCAGTATCCCGAGGTCCGCGCCGACCAGTACCACGTCGACGGCCTGTCGATCCAGATGGTGCTGAACCCGGACCGCTTCGACGTCATCGTCGCCTCGAACCTGTTCGGCGACATCCTCTCGGACCTGGGCCCCGCCACTGCCGGCACCATCGGCATCGCGCCCTCGGGCAACATCAACCCGGAGCGCACCGCGCCGTCCATCTTCGAGCCGGTGCACGGCTCGGCGCCGGACATCGCGGGCAAGAAGATCGCCAACCCGATCGGCCAGATCTGGTCCGGGGCGCTGATGCTGGAGCACCTCGGCCA
>VGIA01000151.1 GCA_016868105.1 Betaproteobacteria bacterium
TCCAGTCGTTGCCCAGGCCGCCCGCGTACTTCGCCAGCAGCGCGTTCTCCTTGATGGCGTCGTAGATCCCGGTGAGGTCGTCGGCCACCGTGGTCAGGTAGCAGGACGACAGCTGAGAGCGCAAGGTGCCGGCGTTGAACAGCGTCGGGGTCGAACTCATGAACTCGAAGCTCGACAGCACATCGTAGAACTCGATCGCCCGCGCCTCGCGGTCCTTCTCGCGCAGCGCCAGGCCCATCGCCACGCGCATGAAGAATGCCTGGGGCAGCTCGATGCGCCGGTCCCGGATGTGCAGGAAGTAGCGGTCGTACAGGGTCTGCAGGCCGAGGTAGCCGAACTTCAGGTCGCGCTCGGCTCTGAGCGCGCGGCCGAGGCGTTCCAGATCGAAGCGGCCCAGTTCCGGGTCGATCAGCTCGGCCTGGATGCCGCTCCGGATGATGGCGGGAAAGGCGGCCGCGGTACGCGCCTGCACCTGGGCCGCCGGCACGTCCTCGCGCAGCACCTCACGCCGGATGGTGTGCAGCAGCAGCCGCGCCGTGACGTAACTGTAGGCCGGCTCCTTCTCGATCAGGGCGCGCGCGGCGAGAATCGCGGACTTGCGCACCTCGTCCATGGGCACGCCGTCGTACAGGTCGTGCAGCAGCGCCTCGCGCATCGGCGCCGGCGAAGCGGCCGGTTCCAGGCCCTGGCAGGCGCCGGCCAGCAGCGCGTCCAGCGCCGCCATGTCGAGCGGCTTGCGCTGCCCGTTTTCCACCACATGCAGCAGCGGCTCGGTGGCGCCGGCGGCCTTGGCGGCCTTCTCCTGCGCCCGCACCTGGGCGCGCTGATCGCGGTACAGGACGTAGGCGCGGGCGACATCATGCTCGCCAGAGCGCATCAAGGCGAGTTCAACCTGGTCCTGGATGTCCTCTATATGAAAGGTGCCGCCCTGGGGTTGGCGCCGCATCAGGGCGCTCACCGCGCCGCCGGTGAGGTCGGCCACCAGTTCACGGATCCGCGCCGAGGCCGCGCCCTGGCTGCCGTTGACCGCGAGGAAGGCCTTGGTCATGGCAAGCGCGATCTTGGAGGGCTCGAAGCCGACCACGGCGCCGTTGCGACGGATGATGCGGTAGTCGGAGTACGGGGTACGCGGCTGGGAACTGGACTCGGAAACGCCCACGCCAATGGCCGTGTTCGTTGCCGTTGCCTGCTGCCCGATCTGCATCTCCCGTCTCCCGTTGCGTGCTCCCCCCGGGCGCGCCGAGGAAAGACCATCCCGTTACAAGTTCCGAACTGACCACAACATCTAGTGCTGAGCCGCTGATTGGCAACTAATTGTTGTGGACGCACTGTACCACGCAATTGGGAAATTGCAAGCCTGCGCCGCGTTGCGCAGTGCAGCGTAACTACTAGATGTAGGAAAAGCCGCCCCTGGGGCCACTATTCCTAGTGACGCAGGTTGCAGAGCGTGCCGAGCAGGCGCCGCCAGCCCAGACCGCTGCCCGGATCGATCTTGCGCCCGGGGGCGACGTCGCTGTGGCCGGCGATCGCGCGCAGCGGCAGGCGCGCCGCAAGCGCCGCAAGGAGCGCGGCGAGGCGCCGGTGCTGGGCAGGCGCAAAGGCGGCATCGTCTGTGCCTTCCAGCTCGATGCCAACCGAGAAGTCATTGCAGCGCGCGCGCCCGCGCCAGCGTGAGTCGCCGGCATGCCAGGCTCGCCGGTGGAGCGGGACGAACTGCAGCAGCGCGCCGTCACGGCGCACCAGGAAATGGGTCGACACCCTCAAGCCCTCGAGCCCCCGAAAGGACGGATGCGCCGACGGGTCAAGGCGGTTGGTGAACAGGCGTTCGATGGCTTCGCCACCGTACTCGCCGCGCGGCAGGCTGATCGAATGCAGCAGCGCCAGCGTGACCAGGGTCTGCGCCGGCCGGCTGTCGCAATTTGGCGACAGCAGCCGGCGCGCGCCGGGAAGCCAGCCCCCAAGGGCGCCGGACATCACTGCTGCCGCGGCCCGAGCCGCCAATGCTCCTCGCTGCAGTAATGCCGTCCGCCGGCGCTGCGCGCCTCGGTCCTGGGCAGGTTGACGCCGCAGTGGGCGCAACTGACCAGTTCCGGCGCCGCCGCGCCGCCGGCACCGTCCGTGCCCGGGGGCCGCTTGGACCTGCCGGCCGCGAGCGCGCGGCGCAGCAGCCACAGCGCGAGCAGCACGAGGAGGACGATCAGGATCAGCCGGCCCATGGCGGCATTATGAACGTGTCGGCAAGAGGGGGAAGGTTGGTCGGGGTGACTGGATTCGAACCAGCGACACCTGCGTCCCGAACGCAGTACTCTACCAGGCTGAGCTACACCCCGAATTCAGGTCCGGTCACGGCGGCAATCAGGCGTCTCGGGTGACCGAGAAGGACGCCAATTCTAGCAAAGATTCGCGGTGCGCCGAGGCGGCGAGCGCGGCAAGCGCGGCGCTTGCGGCCTCGGCCTCCCGCCGCGCCACGCCGCGGGCGTAATCGAGCGCGCCGGTGGCGCGCACCGCCGCCAGCACGCGCGCGAAGTCCTCGCGCCCGCCGTGCTCGATCGCCTCGCGCACCACGTGCGCCTGCGCTGGCATGCCGCAGGCCATGGCGCGAATCAGCGGCAGGGTCGGCTTGCCCTGGGCGAGATCCTCGCCCAGGCTCTTGCCGATGCGGGCGGGGTCGCTCGAGTAATCAAGCACGTCGTCGATGAGCTGGAAGGCGATGCCGATGCGCATGCCGTACTCCGCCAACCCGGCCTCCACCTCGGCCGGCGCCCCCGCCAGAACCGCCCCCAGCCGCGCCGCGGCCTCGAACAGCTTCGCGGTCTTGCGCCGGATCACCTCCAGGTACGCCGCCTCGCCCACCTGCGGGTCGTGGCAGTTCATCAGCTGCAGCACCTCACCCTCGGCAATGGTGTTGGTGGCCTCGGCAAGGACCTGCATCACGCGCATGCTGCCCTGCCCCACCATCATCTGGAAGGCGCGCGAATAGACGAAATCCCCGACCAGCACCGCCGCGGCGTTGCCGAACTGGGCGTTGGCGGTGTCGCGGCCGCGTCGCAGCTCGGAGACGTCGACCACGTCGTCGTGCAGCAGGGTCGCGGTGTGGATGAGCTCGACCACGGCGGCGAGCTCGATGCGGGCGTCGCTTCGGCCTCCGGCAGCCCCGGCCGCGAGCAGCAGCAGTGCCGGCCGCAGACGCTTGCCACCCCCTGCGACGAGGTGCTCGGCGACCTGCCGCACCAGCGCCACGTCCGAGCCCAGGCGCTCGCCGATACGGCGCTCCACCTGGCGCAGGTCCTCGGCGATCGGGCGCAGCAATCGGTTCAGCACCGGGCTTGCGGTCACAAGCGCAAAGCTACCACAGGGGGTGCGCCCTTTGACGGCGGCTGGTGAAATCCCTTAGAATTCCAAGTCTTTGCTCCAGAAAACTCAGCCAGGGAAGCAAGCCATGTACGCAGTGATCCAGGCCGGCGGCAAGCAGTACCGCGTCAAATCGGGCGAGCAGCTCCGCATCGAGTCCCTCGGGGCGGCGGTGGGCGCCACCCTGACCTTCGACAAGGTGCTGATGCTGGGCGAGGGCGAGGCAGCGAAAATCGGCGCGCCCTACCTCGCCGGCGCCGCAGTCACCGCCACCGTCGTCGGCCACGGCCGTGGCGACAAGGTGCGCGTCTTCAAGATGCGCCGCCGCAAGCACTACACCAAGAATCAGGGCCATCGTCAGAACTACACCGAAGTGCGCATCGACGGCTTCGTCGGCGCCTGATCTCCAGGAGAATCGG
>VGIA01000152.1 GCA_016868105.1 Betaproteobacteria bacterium
GACCTGGACCCCCTCAAGCGCCAGCAGAAGCCGCACATCGCGGAACTGGAGCCGGGGTACTACGACCTCTCCGAAGCCGACATGGACACGGCGTTCAACACCGGGACCCTGATGGGGCCGGAGCAGGCGCCGCTGCGCGAGATCATCCGCAGCCTGCAGGAGACCTATTGCGCTACGCTGGGGATCGAGTACATGTATCTGTCCAGCCGCGCCGAGAAGCGCTGGATCCAGGAGCGGCTGGAGCCGATCCGCTCCAAACCCAGCTTCGCGCCGGACTACCGCAGGCACCTCCTGGAGCGGCTCACCGCCGCCGAGGGCCTGGAGCGCTACCTGCACACGCGCTACGTCGGCCAGAAGCGCTTCTCGCTCGAGGGCGGCGAGACGCTGATCCCGGTGCTGGACAACCTGCTGCAGCGCGCAGGCAGCGCGGGGGTCCAGGAGCTGGTGATCGGCATGGCTCACCGCGGGCGCCTGAACGTGCTGGTGAACACGCTGGGCAAGATGCCCAAGGACCTGTTCGGCGAGTTCGAGGGCCGGCACGACGACCGCCTGCTGGCGGGGGATGTCAAGTACCACCAGGGCTTCTCCTCGGACATCAACACCCCGGGCGGGCCGATGCACCTGACGCTCGCCTTCAACCCCTCGCACCTGGAGATCGTCAATCCGGTGGTCGAGGGCTCGGTGCGGGCGCGGCAGCACCGGCGCAAGGACCGCGACGGCTCGCAGGTGCTGCCGGTGCTGATCCACGGCGACGCCGCGGTGGCGGGGCAGGGCGTGGTGATGGAAACGCTGAACCTCGCGCAAACGCGCGGCTACGGCACCGGCGGCACGGTGCACATCGTGGTCAACAACCAGATCGGCTTCACCACCTCGGACCCGCGCGACAGCCGCTCGACGCTGTACTGCACCGACGTCATGAAGATGATCGAGGCGCCCATCCTCCACGTCAACGCCGACGATCCCGAGGCCTGCGTCATGGCGATCGAGATCGCGCTGGACTACCGCATGCGGTTCAAGAAGGACGTGGTGGTGGACCTGGTGTGCTTCCGCAAGCTCGGCCACAACGAGCAGGATGAGCCGATGGTGACCCAGCCGCTGATGTACAAGATCATCAACGCCCACCCCGGGACGCGCAAGCTCTACGCCGAGCGGCTCGCGGCGCAGGGCGTGATCGCCGCCGACGAGGCCGAGAAGATGGTGGCCACCTACCGGCAGGCGATGGATGGCGGCTACCACACCAACAAGACCATCCTGTCCCATTTCAAGCCGCCGTTCGCGGTCGACTGGTCGAAGTACCGGGGCACCCGGTGGAACGAGAACGACGACACGCAGATCCCGCTGGCGCAGCTGCAGCAGCTGGCCGAGCGCCTGACCGCGATCCCGCCCGACTTCAAGCTGCACCCGCGGGTGGAGAAGATCATCGCCGACCGGCGCCTGATGGGGCAGGGCAAGATGCCGGTGGACTGGGGCATGGCGGAGAACCTCGCCTACGCGTCGCTGCTGAAGGACGGCTACTCGGTGCGCATCTCCGGCCAGGACTGCGGCCGCGGCACCTTCTTCCACCGCCACGCGGTGCTGCACGACCAGAACCGCGAGAAATGGGACGCCGGCAGCTACATGCCGCTGGCGCACATCGCACCCAACCAGGGCGACTTCGTGGTCATCGATTCCGTGCTCTCCGAGGAGGCGGTACTCGGCTTCGAGTACGGCTACTCGACCTCGGAGCCCAACGAGCTGGTGGTCTGGGAGGCGCAGTTCGGCGATTTCGTCAACGGCGCGCAGGTCGTGATCGACCAGTTCATCGCCTCGGGAGAGGTGAAGTGGGGCCGCATCTGCGGCATGGTGATGCTGCTGCCGCACGGCTACGAGGGCCAGGGCCCCGAGCATTCCTCCGCCCGCCCAGAGCGCTTCCTGCAGCTTTGCGCCGACTACAACATCCAGGTCTGCATGCCGGCGACGCCGGTGCAGATGTTCTTCCTGCTGCGCCGGCAGATGATCCGCCCCTGGCGCAAGCCGCTGGTGATCTTCACGCCCAAGAGCCTGCTGCGCCACAAGGAGTCGGTGTCCCCGCTCACCGAGTTCGCCGGCAGCAAGTTCAAGCCGGTGAATCTGGAATGGAACGAGGATATCCGTCCGGAGAATGCCAAGCGCGTCATCTTCTGCAGCGGCAAGGTGTTCTTCGATCTCGTCGCCAGGCGCCGCGAGCTGGACCGCAGGGACGTGGCGATCGTCCGGGTGGCGCAACTCTACCCGTTCCCGCACGACGATTTCCAGGCGACCATCGAGCGCTACGCCGCGGCCGAGGAAGTCCTGTGGTGCCAGGAAGAACCCGGCAACCAGGGCCCCTGGCACCGCATCCAGCACTACATCCTGCGCCACATGCGCCCCGACCAGGTGCTCGGTTACGCCATGCGCGCCTCTTCGGCCTCGCCGGCGGCCGGCTACCTGCAACTGCACAACGAGCAGCAGAGGGCGCTGGTGCAGGCCGCGTTCGCCCCGCTCACCGACAACCTGGTGCTGCCGGTGCAGGGCACGGGCAGAAAGCGAATGAAGAAACATGCTGATTGAACTCAAAGTCCCGCAGTTCTCGGAATCGGTCTCCGAGGCGACGCTGCTGGCCTGGCACAAGAAGCAGGGCGAGGCGGTGAAGCGGGACGAGAACCTGATCGACATCGAAACCGACAAGGTGGTCCTGGAACTGCCCGCGCCCGCCGACGGCGTGCTGGTGAGGATCTTGAAGGGCGACAAGGGCACCGTGGTCGCCGGCGAGGTGATCGCGCAGATCGACACCGAGGCCAAGCCCACCGCAACCGGCTCTTCGCCTTCCCCGGTGGCTGCCGCGCCCTCTGCGGCAGCGAAACCGGCCCCTGCGGCGCCGGAACGCAGCGCCGGACCAGCCGTGATGCCCTCCGCCCAGCGCATCGCCGCGGAGCGGGGCGTGGAACTGGGTGGGATCCATGGCACCGGCAGGGGAGGAAGAATCACCAAAGGCGACGTCCTGGAGCAGGGCACGACCCGCGCCGCCGCCCCTGCAACTGCCGCAAAGGCGCCCCTCGCCCAGCCCGCCTCCCCGGTCAACGCCGAGCCGATGCTCGCCCGCCGCCCCGAGCAGCGGGTGCCGATGTCGCGCCTGCGCGCGCGCATCGCCGAGCGCTTGCTGCAATCGCAGTCCACGGCCGCGATCCTGACGACCTTCAACGAGGTCAACATGGCCCCGGTGATGGAGCTGAGGCAGCGCTACCAGGAGCGCTTCGAGAAGGAGCACGGGGTCAAGCTCGGCTTGATGTCGTTCTTCGTCAAGGCCGCGGTGCACGCGCTGAAGAAGTACCCGGTGGTCAATGCCTCGGTCGACGGCAGCGACATCGTCTACCACGGCTACTTCGACATCGGGGTCGCCGTCGGCAGCCCGCGCGGCCTGGTGGTGCCGATCCTGCGCGACGCCGACCAGCTGTCCTTCGCCGGCATCGAGCACAAGATCGCCGAGTTCGGCAGGAAGGCCCAGGACGGCAAGCTGTCGCTGGAGGAGCTCACAGGCGGCACGTTCTCGATCTCCAACGGCGGCATTTTCGGTTCCATGCTGTCCACGCCGATCATCAACCCGCCGCAGTCGGCGATTCTTGGGGTGCACGCCACCAAGGAGCGCGCGGTGGTGGACAACGGGCAGGTGGTGGTGCGGCCGATGAACTACCTTGCCCT
>VGIA01000153.1 GCA_016868105.1 Betaproteobacteria bacterium
ACGCGCGGTGGGCCAAGCCGCTCACGGTGCCCTTCGCCGCCTGGTTCGACGACTGGATCGGCAACGGCCGGCGCAACCCGGCCAAGAAATGGTGGTTCGACCACGAGCTGGTGGACGGCGTGGCGGTTGCACCCCGGGGAACCAACCAGCGCGACCTGGATCTCGAGCGCAAGATGCACGCCAGCGCGCAGAAGATGGCCTACTACCACGCCAGCATGATGCCGCCGCCCGATGAGCAGGGTCCGGTGCCGGTGGACCGCAAGGCGGCGCTGGCCGCGGGCGCGCTGCTGGAGACGCCGGAGGCGGCCAAGGCGCGCCAGTCCTCGGGCGGCGCAGCGCCGTTGCATTACCTCCCCACCCCGCCGCGCACGTAAGCCTTTCCTTCTTCCTGCGAGCCGTCGATCCACGCCACGAGGCCCATCCGACGCCCCCGGCGGCGCGACGCGGATCGCGCTCGCCTTGCCCGCGCTAGCGCAACCTGAGGACGATGGGCTCTAGCGCCTCGCCCTGGGCAAGCACGCGGCCGATCGCCGCGGCTTGCGCGTAGCCCAGCGCGCGCAGCGCGGCGAGGCAAGCCTCGGCACGATCCGCCGGCACGCCGGCGAGCAGCCCGCCCGCGGTCTGCGGGTCGAAGAGGAGCGGGTAGCGCCGATGGCCTGCGGTCTCCTGCTGGTTGCGTAGCGCGCGGCGCAGGCGCACGTTCGCAGGCTGCAGCGAGCTGAGAATCCCGGCCGCGCTGGTTTGCTCGGCGCCCTCCAGCACCGGAATCGCGGCCAGGTCCAGTTCCGCATCCACCTCCGAGGGCCGGGTCATCTCCACCAGGTGCCCCAGCAGGCCGAAGCCGGTGAGGTCGGTGCAGGCGCTCGCGCCATGCTCGCGCAGGCAGCGCGCGGCGAGCCGGTTCGACTGGCACATGGACGCCAGCGCAGCGTCGATCCAGCGGCCGCGCGCCTCCAGCCGCGCGTGCGCCGCGAACAGCGTCCCGGTTCCCAGCGGCTTGGTGAGGACGAGCACCTCGCCCGCGCGCAGGCCGCCCTTGCGCAGCGCCGGCGCGCCCGCTTCATCCAGCAGGCCGTTGACGGCGAAACCGAGTGCCAGCTCCCGGCCCTCGCCGGTATGTCCGCCCACCAGGGCGCACCCGGCCTCGTTGAGGACCTCCACCGCGCCCGTCATCATCTGCAGCAGGACGTCCTCCACCTTGGCCTCCAGGCCCGGGGGCACGGTCGCGATCGCGGTGGCCGACTGCGCCTCCGCGCCCATGGCGAAGATGTCCCCCAGCGCATGGTTGGCCGCGACCTTGCCGAACACATAGGGGTCGTCGATGAAGGCGCGGAAGAAGTCCACCGTATGCACCATCGCCTTGCCTGGCGGCACGCGCACCACCGCGGCATCGTCGGGCGCGTGCAGTCCGATCAGCACGTCGTCCCGTTCCACCGGGCGCAGGGAGCCGAGGGCGCGCGAGAGCACCGAGGCACCCACCTTCGCGCCGCAGCCGCCGCAGCGCATCGCGATCGCCGAGATCGCCTGCGCCGCTTCCTCGCCCTCCAGCCGGACCGCGGGCTGCGCGGCCGGCACCGCTGCCGCCATCGCCGGCAGGCGATCGAATTTCGCCATGAAGCGCCGGTCGATCCAGTCCTTCCAGCGCCAGGTCCAGTCACCCCGCAGGCCCAGCGCACCACGCGAGGCGACGGCGTGGCGATCGCCGGTGCTGATCAGCGCCAGCCAGCGCTGCTGTGGCCGGTAAGGCCGCAACGCCCGGCCCTCGACCGCGCGGCGCAGGTTTTCCGCCAGCGGCGGCCCTTGCCGGACCGCGAACACGCCGGCCTTCTCCAGCGGATGATGGACCATCGCGGCGATGTCGCCCGCGGCGAACACATTGGGCGCGGTGACCGACTGCAGGGTGTCCTCGACGCGGATGAAGCCGCCCGCCTCCAGCGCGAGCCCGCTGTCGCGCAGCCAGGGGGCGCCGCCGGCCTGGGTTACCCAGACGGTTTCGTCGGCTTGCAGCGTTTGGCCGCCGGCGGTGCGCAACTGCGATGCGGAGACTTGCGTGACCTCTGCGTCGCGGTGAACCACGATAGCGCGCTCCTCGAGCACGCGCAGGAACGTCGCCCGCACCCAGGCATTGTGCGTGGGCAGGATCCGGTCATCGCGCGTCAAGAGGTGGAACTGCAGCGCGTCCGGATCCCGCCCAAGCGCCCGCAATTCCGCGCGCAAGCGATACTGCATCGCCAGGGTCAGCTCCACGCCGCCCGCGCCGGCGCCGACCACCGCGATGCACATGCGCCCGGCATGTCCGCGGACGCGGTCCAGCAGCAGGCGCCAGCGCGCATCGAAGCCGTTGATGGGCTTGACCGGCACCGCGTGTTCCGCGGCCCCCGGCACATCGCGCATCTGCGGCGTGGAGCCGATGTTGATGGACAGCAGGTCGTAGGGCACCGGCGGCCGGTCGCGGCAGCGTACGCGCCCGGCGCCCAGATCCAGACCGAGCGCCTCGTCGCGGTAGAAGCGGGCGCCGGCGAACTGCGCCAGCCGCGACAGGTCGATGTGCACTTCGTCGTAGCCGTAGTGGCCCGCGATGTAGCCGGGCAGCATCCCGGAGTAGGGTGTATGGGTGTCGCGGCAGATCAGGGTCAGCCGCACCCCCGGCAGCGGGCGCATGCCGAAGCGCCTGAGCACCGTGACATGGCTGTGGCCGCCGCCGACGAGGACGATGTCCCTCAGGACGGGCTGATCGGAGGATTGCACCTGGAGGCGGCCTCGACGGAACCGCGAAGCGCGGCGCCGCGCAGAATAACACTGCGGCCGCCCCGGCCGGGGGCGGCCCTGCGCGGTCTAGGGCTAGACCGCCTCGGCCGCCAGCGCCTCCTGCGCCGCGTCTTGCGCTTGTGCCGGATTGCGCAAACGGCTTCTTGCGTAGCACAGCAGCCGTTGCCTGCAGCGCCCGATTTCCCCTGGCGGTGACAACTGCGCCGTCCGCTTGGTCCAGCGCACGGCCCCGCTGGCTGCTGTTGTGGGTGCCTGAGCCGGCAGACCCGCGTTGCGCGCCATTTCTTACAATCCGCTCTCCACCTATGCGAGGTACATATGCAACTCTTTGACCTGAATGGGAAAGTCGCCATCGTCACCGGCGGCAACGGCGGCATCGGCCTGGGCGTGGCGCGCGGATTGGCGGCGGCGGGGGCGAAGGTGGTCATTGCCGGCCGCAATAGGGCCAAGAACGCGGCTGCGGCGAAGGCCATCGGCAGCGAAGCCATCGAGGTGGACGTGACAAGCGAAGCCTCGTTGCAGGCCCTGGTCGGCGGGACCGTGAGGCGCCACCGGCGCCTGGACATCCTGGTGAACAACGCCGGCATCAACATCCGCAAGCAGCCGCAGGAGTACTCGCTGGCCGAGTACCACGAAGTGATGAACACCAACCTCACCAGCGCCTTCCGCTGCTCGCAGCTCGCCTACCCCGAGATGAAAAACTCGGGCGGCGGCAAGATCATCAACATCGGTTCCATGATGTCCATCTTCGGCGCCTCCTTCACCACGCCCTACGCCGCCTCCAAGGGCGGCATCGTGCAGATGAGCCGCGCCATGGCCTGCGCCTGGGCGAAGGACAACATCCAGGTCAACTGCGTGCTGCCGGGCTGGATCGACACCGATCTCACGCGCGGCGCGCGCCAGC
>VGIA01000154.1 GCA_016868105.1 Betaproteobacteria bacterium
AGGCAGCGCAGCCCGCCCAGTTCCTGGCCCAGCCAGTTGAACAGCGTTTCGCGCACGCGGTCCGGCGTCGGGCGCAAGTCCGGGCGCGCCGCCACTTCGAGCAAGCGCCTGCGATAATTGCCGCCGATGATGCGGATCCTTCCTTTGCCGGACTTCACGCGTCTATGTTAGCAGCGGCCTCCTGGGCCAAGCGCCTGAGGGCGGGACTGGCGCGCACCCGCCAGGCCATCGGCGGCGGGCTGGGCTCGCTGCTCGGCCGCCGGCGAATCGACGAGGCGCTGTTCGAGGAGCTGGAAGCGGCGCTGATCTGCGCCGACTGCGGGGTCGATGCCGCCCACGCGCTGATCGCGCGCCTGCGCGAGCGCGCGCGCAGGGAACGCATCGAGCAAGCCGACGGCTTGCGGGCGGCGCTGAAGGGGTCGCTCACCGAGTGGCTGTCGCCGCTGGAGCGGCCGCTGCAGGTCCCCGCCCCGGGCGGGGCCGGGGGCCCGTTCGTCATCATGGTGGCCGGGGTCAACGGCTCGGGCAAGACCACCTCCATCGGCAAGCTCGCCAAGTGGCTGCAGGGCCAAGGCCGCAGCGTGATGCTGGCCGCGGGCGACACCTTCCGCGCCGCGGCCCGCGAGCAACTCGCGGCCTGGGGCGAGCGCAACGGCGTGCCGGTGATCGGACAGCAGGGCGGCGATCCGGGCGCCGTGGTGTTCGATGCCATCAGCGCGGCGCGTGCGCGCAGCATCGACGTTCTCATCGCCGACACCGCCGGGCGCCTGCCGACCCAGCTGCACCTGATGGAGGAGATCCGCAAGGTGAAGCGCGTCGCCGACAAAGCGCTCTCCGGCGCCCCGCACGAGATACTGCTGGTGCTGGACGCAGGCACCGGCCAGAACGCGCTCGCGCAGGTGAAGGCCTTCGACGAGGCGCTCGGACTCACCGGCCTGCTGCTCACCAAGCTGGACGGCACCGCCAAGGGCGGCGTGGTCTGTGCCATTGCGCGCGCCCAATCCATCGCCGCAGCGGCGCCCCGGATGCCGCTGCGCTTCATCGGCGTCGGCGAGGGCATCGACGACCTGCGGCCGTTCGTCGCCCGCGAGTTCGCCGAGGCGCTGGTTGATTAGCTGATCCCGGGATGGTTCGACGCATATTCATGAGTGAGTAAATACTTACATAAAACATGTCAATTTTAAAGGGTTTTTTGTTCTGTGTTGGGGGAACTTTGAAAAGGTATTAGCACTCTAACGAGCCGAGTGCTAGAATGTTCATGGGGATGCAAACCATGCAAGCTTCGATGAGCGCGATGCCCGTGACGCTGGCCCTGCCTTCGCTGGCCGGGGCGGCGAGCATTGAAGCCTACATCCAGGCCGCCAACCGCTTCCCGATGCTCAGCCTCGAGAACGAGCAGGCGCTCGCCCGTCGCCTGCGCAAGTGCGATGACCTCGAGGCTGCCCGCCAGCTGGTGTTGTCGCACCTGCGCCTGGTGGTCTCGGTGGCGCGGGGCTACCTCGGTTACGGCCTGCCGCATGCCGACCTGATCCAGGAGGGCAACATCGGGCTGATGAAGGCGGTGAAGCGCTTCGACCCCGACCGCGGCGTGCGCCTGGTGTCGTTCGCGATCCACTGGATTCGCGCCGAGATCCACGAATACATCCTGCGCAACTGGCGCCTGGTGCGCCTGGCCACCACCAAGGCGCAGCGCAAGCTCTTCTTCAACCTGCGCTCCATGAAGCAGGGCCTGGCTTCGATGACCCGTGAGGACGTGGGGCGGGTAGCGCGAGAGCTGAACGTCAAGCCCGAGGAAGTCCTCGAGATGGAAACCCGGCTTTCCGGGCAGGAGGTCGCCTTCGAGGCCGACGCCAGCGACGAGGAGTCCTACGCGCCCGCCCAATACCTCGCCGCGAACCCGGAGGACGAGCCTTCGCGCGCGCTGGAGGTTGCCGAAGGGGAGCGGCTGCGTGGCGAAGGCCTGCGCAGCGCCCTTGCGGCGCTCGACCCGCGCAGCCGGCGCATCGTCGAGGCGCGTTGGCTGAAGGAGAAGGACTCGGCGACGCTGCACGAGCTCGCCGCTGAATTCAAGCTCTCCGCCGAGCGCATCCGCC
The DNA here is from genome assembly GCA_016868105.1 of Betaproteobacteria bacterium. Lineage (GTDB taxonomy): Bacteria > Pseudomonadota > Gammaproteobacteria > Burkholderiales > SG8-39 > RBG-16-66-20. The sequence goes on from VGIA01000154.1 coordinate 2,094, forward strand.
AGCTGGAGGTCAAGGCGCTGGAGAAAATGCGCAAGGTCCTCTCGATGCAGGGCGCGCCACGCGCCCTCGCTGCGCCCGCCTAGTTCTTCTGCGCCAGCAGCGTGCGCAGGTCCTTGACCAGGTCCTGCGCGATGCGGTCGTGGCGCAGCAGCAGGCGAATGCGGCCCTGCGCATCGAAGAGGTAAGTCTGCCCGCTGTGGTCCACGGTGTACTCCCCCGGCGTCTTGCCGGCGCGCTTCTCGTAGAAGATCTTGAAATCCTTCGCTGCCTTGCGGGTCGCCGCCGCGTCCCCGTGCAGCCCGAGGAAGCGCGCATCGAACGCCGAGACGTACTTTGACAGCACCTGCGGCGTGTCGCGCTCGGGATCCACGGTGACGAACAGCACCTGTACCCGGTCAGCGTCCTTGCCCAGGGCCTTCAATGCCTGCGCGGCGTCCGCAAGCGTGGTCGGGCAGACGTCGGGACAGAAGGTGTAGCCGAAGAACACCAGCACCGCCTTGCCGCGGAAATCGGCCAGCGTGCGCGGCTTGCCGTCGTGGCCGGTGAGCGCAAGCTCCCGGCCCAACTCGGCGCCGGTGATGTCGGTGCTGTGGAATTTCGGCCCTTCCGGACTGCAGGCTGCCAGCGCCAGCGCGGCGAGCAGGAAAAGGCTAGAGCGCCAGATAATGGTCAACGAGGAGCGCCGCGAACAGCGCGGCCAGGTAGGCGATCGAGTAGCGGAAGCAGGCTCGCGCCAACTGATCGCTGTAGGAAAGGTAGATGCGCACCGCGTACCAGAGGTAGGCCGCGCCCAGCGCCACCGCGGTGGCGAGGTACAGCAGCCCGCTCATGCGGATCGAGTACGGCAGCAGCGAGACACCGAACAGGATGATGGTGTAGAGCAGCACCTGCAGCCGGGTGTAGGCCTGGCCGTGCGTCACCGGCAGCATCGGCACGCCGGCCCTGGCGTAATCCTCGGTGCGATAGAGCGCAAGCGACCAGAAGTGCGGTGGCGTCCAGGCGAAGATGATCAGGAACAGCAGCATCGGCTCGGTGGTCACCTCGCCGGTGACCGCGGCCCAGCCCAGCACCGGCGGCATCGCGCCGGAGGCGCCGCCGATGACGATGTTCTGCGGCGTCCGCGGCTTCAGGATCACGGTGTACACCACCGCGTAGCCGACGAAGGTGGCGAGCGTCAGCCACATGGTGAGCGCGTTGACGTAGTGGACCAGGATCCACAGGCCCAGCCCGCCCACCGTGCCGGCGAACACCAGCGTCTGCAGGGCGGTGAGCTCGCCGCGCGGCAGCGGCCGCCCGCTGGTACGTTGCATGCGCGCGTCGAGCTTCTGCTCCACCAGGCAGTTCATCGCGGCGGCAGCCCCGGCCACCAGCGCGATGCCCACGGTCGCCGCCAGCAGCAACGGCGGTGAAACCATCCCGGGGGTGGCGAGCAGCATGCCGATCACCGCCGTGAACACGATCAGCGACACCACGCGCGGCTTGGTCAGGGCGTAGAAGGCACGCGCCCTGCGGGCGAACGCGGAAAA
>VGIA01000155.1 GCA_016868105.1 Betaproteobacteria bacterium
CAGATCCGCGCAGCCATCGCGAAGATCTGCGCGCGGTTCGACGATGCCTACTGGCTGAAGAAGGACAAGGAAGGCGGCTTTCCGCAGGAATTGCACCAGGGGCTGGCGCAGGACGGGTGGCTGGGCATCGCCATGCCCGAGGCCGATGGCGGTTCGGGCCTGGGGATCACCGAGGCGGCGCTGATGATGCAGGCGATCGCGGAGTCCGGCGCCGGATTCTCGGGGGCCTCTGCGGTGCACATGAACATCTTCGGACTCAACCCGGTGGTGGTGTTCGGCACCGCGGCGCAGAAGAAGCGCATGTTGCCGGGACTGATCGCGGGCCGGGAGCGCGCCTGTTTCGCGGTCACCGAGCCCAATACCGGCCTGAACACCCGCAGCCTGAAGACCGAGGCGGTGAAGAAGGGCGCGAAGTATGTCGTCACCGGGCAGAAGGTGTGGATTTCCACCGCGCAGGTGGCCCAGAAGGTCCTGCTGCTGGCGCGCACGGTGAATGGCTTGTCGCTTTTCTATACCGACTTCGATCGCAAGTTCATCGAGGTGCGCGAGATCGAGAAGATGGGCCGCAAGGCGGTGGATTCCAACCAGGTGTTCTTCGACGGCCTGCCGGTGCCGCAGGAGGACCTGATCGGCGAGGAAGGCAAGGGCTTCGAGTACATCCTGCACGGCATGAACCCGGAGCGCGTCCTCATCGCCGCGGAGTCCGTGGGCCTGGGGCGCTGCGCGCTCAAGCGCGCCGCCGCCTACGCCAGGGAGCGCATCGTGTTCGACCGCCCCATCGGCCAGAACCAGGCGATCCAGCATCCGCTGGCGGCCAACTGGGCGGCGCTGGAGGCGGCCAACCTGATGGTGTTCAAGGCCGCCTGGCTCTACGACCAGGGCAAGCCCTGCGGCGCCGAGGCCAACGCGGCCAAGTACCTGGCCGGAGAGGCCGGCTTCGACGCCTGCCAGCAGGCGGTGATGACCCATGGCGGCTTCGGCTATGCCAAGGAGTACCACGTCGAGCGCTACCTGCGCGAATCGCTCATCGGGCGCATCGCGCCGGTGTCGCCGCAGATGATCCTGTGCTACATCGCCGAGCGCGTGCTCGGCCTGCCCAAGTCCTACTGACTCGGCTTGCACCCCGCCAAGGCCGTCATGCGCTCTAAGCAGATGCTCGGCGAGCAGATCGGGGTCCCGGCCGCGGCGGTTGCAACGCAGGAACAGATGGTGGCGTGCTACGAGGGGCAGATCTAGGCGGCGCGCATGATCTCGATCCGCAACCTCGACCACCTCGTGCTGCGGGTCGTGGACCTCGCGAAGATGGAGGCGTTCTACGTCGGCGTGCTGGGCTGCACCGTGGCGCGCCGGCGCGACGACCTGGGGCTGGTGCAGCTGAAGGCCGGGCGCTCCATGCTGGACCTGGTGCCGGTGCAGGGCAAGCTGGGGCTGGCCGGAGGCGCGGCGCCGGGCAGGGAAGGCCGCAACGTGGACCATTTCTGTTTCCGCGTCGAACCTTGGGATGAGCAGGCCATTCGCGCGGCGCTGGCGGGCGCCGGGATCGCGGCAGGCGACACCGCGTCGCGCTTCGGTGCCGACGGCCAGGGCCCGTCCATCTACCTGACCGATCCGGAAGGCAACACGGTGGAGCTGAAAGGGCCGCCCGACGCCGCCGGCGGCTAGAATCCGGGCATGATCGAATCGGTTCCCATCGTCGGCCGCGGCCATTGCTACGAGGACCTCGCCGTCGGTTTGCGCTTTCGCACCCACCGCCGCACCATCGCCGAAGCGGACCTGGCGGCCTTCATCAACCTCACCTGGCTCACCGAGGAGCTGTTCGCGGTGGCCGACGACAGTTCGCGCGCCATCAAGGGCCGCCCGGTCCCCGGCGCCATGGTCTACGCCTTCGCCGAGGGGCTGCTGCTGCCCACGATGCAGGACACCGGCCTCGCGTTTCTCAATGCCACCCTGGACGTGAAGGGCCCGACCTTCGTCGGCGACACCCTCCATGTCGAGTGCGAGGTCATCGAGGCGCGCCTGAGCTCGAAGGGCGAGCGTGGCCTGGTGCGCTTCGCCAACGAAGTGAAGAACCAGCGCGGCGAGGTGGTGCTGGCCTACAACCCGCTGCGGATGCTGAAGCGTAAATAGGGAGGGCGCGCGAATCCATGATCGACCACATCGACCACATCGTCCTCACCACCCGCGACCGCGAGGGCTGCGTGCGCTTCTACGCCGAAGTGCTCGGCATGACGCTGGAGTCCTTCAAGACGCCCGCCGAGACGCGCTGGGCTTTCAAGTTCGGCAACCAGAAGATCAACCTGCACCAATGGGGCCGGGAGTTCACGCCGCGCGCGCACGTGGCGGCGCCGGGCACCCTGGACCTGTGCTTCATCGCTGCGGTGCCGCTGGAGGCGGTGATCGCAAAACTCAAGCAGGCGAACGTGCCGATCCTGGAGGGGCCGGTGATGAAGACCGGCGCCACCGGGAAGATCCGCTCGGTCTACGTGCGCGACCCGGACCTGAACCTGGTGGAGATCTCAGAGCCGGCCTAGCGCATCCTCGATCGCCCGCGCGTGGTCGCGGCTGCGGGTCTCGATCATGAATTCAACCTCGGCCGATTTCGCCGAGGCGGCGTCGAACACGCGCTGGTGCTGGACCTCGATGATGTTGCCCCCGGCCTCGCCGATGAGGGTGGTCACCCGCGCCAGGCTGCCGGCGACGTCGGGCAGGTTGACGCGCAGCCGCACCAGGCGGCCGTCGCGCACCAGGCCGCGCATCAGCACCGCGGCGAGCAGGCGCGAGTCGATGTTGCCGCCGCACAGCGGGATGCCCACGCGCCGCCCGGCGAAGCGGCCCGGGTGCTCGAGCAGCGCGGCGAGCCCGGCGGCGCCGGCGCCCTCGGCCACGGTCTTCTCGATCTCCACCAGGGCGACGATGGCGCGCTCGATGGCCGCTTCCTCCACCAGCAGCACGCCGTTGGCCAGGGCCCGCGTCATCGCCAGGGTGAGTTCGCCCACGTCGCGCACCGCCAGGCCTTCGGCGATGGTGTCGCCCCCGACCGAGACCGGGAGGCCGGCGAGCCTCTGGTGCATGGCGCAGTAGGCCTTCGATTCCACGCCCCAGACCTCGATCGCCGGCTCGAGTGCCTTCGCCGCGCACGCCATGCCGGAGATCAGGCCGCCGCCGCCCACTGGCACCAGCAGCGCGTCCAGCCCCGGCGCCTGCTCCAGCATCTCGAGGGCCACCGTGCCCTGGCCGGCGATGATCGCCGGGTCGTCATAGGGATGGATTAAGGTCAGCCCGTCGCGCGCCTGGCGCTTGCGCGCATGGGCTGCGGCCTCGGCCAAGGTGTCGCCCTCGAGGACCACTTGCGCGCCGTGTACCTTGGTCGCCGACACCTTGGTGTTGGGCGTGCCGCGCGGCATCACGATCACGGCGCGCAGGCCCAGGCGGGAGGCGTGGAAGGCGACGCCCTGGGCGTGGTTGCCCGCGCTCATGGCAATGACGCCGCGGCTGCGCTCGGCGGCGGTCAGC
>VGIA01000156.1 GCA_016868105.1 Betaproteobacteria bacterium
CGCACCCCACCGCGCGCATCATCGAGGCGGGCCTGCTCACCGTGGGCTTGGCCGAGGGCATCCGCACGCCCTCCAGCTTCTTCCTGATGGTGTTGAAAGAAAGATCTTTCCTGTATTCCGATTGCGCGGTAAACGCGGATCCCACGGCGGAGCAGCTGGCCGACATCGCCATTGCCTCGGCCGAAAGCGCGCGCCGGGTGCTCGGCGAGGAGCCGCGCGTGGCGCTGCTTTCCTTCTCGACCAAAGGCAGCGCCAGACATCCGCACGTCGACAAGGTTGTGCGTGCGCTCGAGCTTGTGCGCGCGCGCGCGCCCGGCCTCGCCATCGACGGCGAGCTGCAGGCCGACGCCGCGCTTGAGCCCGCTGTAGCCGCGAAAAAGGTGAAAAGCGAAAGCCCCGTCGCCGGCCGTGCCAACGTCCTCGTCTTCCCCGACCTGGATGCCGGCAACATCGCCTACAAGCTCACCCAGTACCTTGCCGGCGCCCAGGCCATCGGCCCGGTGCTGCAGGGCTTCGCGAAGCCCATCTCCGATCTCTCGCGCGGCGCCAGCGTCGACGACATCGTCGCGACCGCCCGGCTCTTGCTCGGCGTTCGCTGAGCGCCAGCGGCGCGCGCACCCTCGCCGGCGCCGGCCAGCCCGATCGCTACCACGCCGCGGCTGCGTGGGGCGTGATCTCGGCGGCCAGCCGCGCGCGGTCCAGTCGGCCGCGCAGTCCGATGCATACCAGGCGCCCGGCGGCGCCAGACGGTGCGTCGCAGATCTCGCTCCTGCGGCCGACGACGTGCACGGCGCGCGGCGTCCCTGAAAGGTCGAGCAGGACGCCCTTCGCGCGCAAGATTCCCAGCGCGGGATCGGCAAGCGCGGCGGCAAGGCGCGCGACGTCCAGCGGCGGCAGCGCCTCGAACGCCACCGAGTCGTAGGAGGGATGGCGCGCGGAGGCCGTGCCGGAGAGCAGGCTCGAACCCAGGCCGAGGAGGACTTCGATCGGCACCTGCCCGCGCTCGGCCTCGATCACGGTCGCGAACTTCTCCAGCCATGCGCGAGCCTCGGTCCGGGCCTGCGCGCTCACCAGGTCGGGCTTGGTGAGGAGGACGAGGCCCGCCTCGCGCAGCTGGCGCTCGATGGTGTCGCCGAGGTAGCGGTCGGCGGCGCGCTCGCGGACGGTCTCCGCGTCGGCCATGACAACGATGCCGTCGTTGGCGCAGCCGGGGTGCAGGCTGACGCTGGCGGCGATGGCGGCGGGCAGCGCCACGCCGCTCGCCTCGATGAGCAGGTGATCGGGCGCCGGGTCGCGTGAGGCGATCTTCCCGAGCGCGGCGACGAGGTCGCTGCCGAAGCTGCAGCACACGCAACCGCCGGCGATGGCGAGGGTGTCGCCCTCGCGGTTCTCGATCAGGTCGGCGTCGATCGGCAGCGCGCCGAAGTCGTTGACGAGCACCGCGATTCTCCTGCCGCCGGCGTGGCGCAGCAGGTGGTTGACGAGGGTGGTCTTGCCCGCGCCGAGGTAGCCGCCGATGACGGTGACCGGGATGGGCGAGGTCAAAGCTGCGCCGCCTCGAACACGCGGCCGCCCTGCACGGTGCCCCAGATGCGCACATCCTTGACGCTGGCGGGCCCGAGCTCGCGCGGGTCGTCCTCCAGCACCGCGAAGTCGGCGCGCTTGCCGGCTTCGATCGAGCCGACCTCGCCGTCCAGCTTCAGGGTGTAAGCAGCACCCAGGGTGATGGTGCGCAGCGCTTCGTCCAGGCCGATGCGCTCGGCCATGCCCAGCACGCGGCCGCTCGCGGTGCGGCGGTTGATCGCGCACCAGGCGGTGAAGAGGGGCCCCAGCGGCGTCACCGGGGCATCCGAGTGGATGGCAAACGGCACGCCCGTGTCGCGCGCGGTGGCGCAGGCGTTCATGCGCTCGGCGCGTTCCGGGCCCACGGTCATGGCGTAGTGCTGGTCGCCCCAGTAGTAGTGGTGGTTGGGAAAGAGGTTGACGCACATGCCCAGCGCCTTCATGCGGCGGAACTGCGCCGCGTCGGCGAGCTGGCAGTGCTGCAGCGTGAAGCGGTGATCGGGCGAGGGGTGCGCGCGCAGCGCCTGCTCCACGCAATCCAGCACCAGCTCGGTCGCCTCGTCGCCGTTGGTGTGGGTGTGGATCTGCACGCCGTGCTTGAGGGCGAGGCGGTAGGCCTCGCACAGCACCTCCTTCGGGAGGTACCACAGGCCGTTGGGCGCACCGTTGTAGTAGCCCGGCGGCCGCAGGCGCGCGGAAAACCCCTGGATGGAGCCGTCGGCCACCAGCTTCACAATCCCCAGGCGCAGGCGCTCCGTGCTCCTTACCCGCAGCGCGAGCGCGCGCTCGATGAGCGCCTGGCCGCTGAGGAGCTGCAGGCGCAGCAGCGAGACGATGCGCGCCGGGTACGAATCCTCGCCCGTCACGCGCAGCATCATGCCGACCGCGTCCTCCGGCAGCAGGTTGGCGAGGTCCGCCGCAGTGGTGACGCCCTTTCGCACGCAGAGCTTGGCGAAGGAGCGCAGGCCCAGCTCGTCGGCGGCGAGCACCTCGCGGTCGAAGCCGACGTGGCTGCTCGCCATCATCATCGGATCGGGGCCCTTCAGCTCGCCGGTGGGCAGGCCGTCGGCGCCCAGCGGAACTCCGGGATGACTCACGCCCGTCCTCAGCAGGCCGGCAAGTTCGAGCGCCTTCGTGTTCACGTTGAGGATGTGCCCGCTTGCGTGCAGCACGCCCACCGGCCGCACGGCGGAGACGCGGTCGAGGTCGGCGCGGCTGACGCGCCGCTCGCCGAAGTAGATGGGATCGAGCCCCCAGCCTGAGAGCGGTGCTGCCGGGTCCTTGAGGGCATCGCTTGCCTCGCGCAGGCGCGCGATCAGCGCATCAATCGACTGCGCGCCGGGCCAGGTCCTGCCGTCCGGGTCCATGCGGTCGAAATAGCCGGTGTAGACATAGCGCCAGAAGGTGCCTTCCATGGCGTGGCTGTGGCCCTCGATCAGGCCCGGCATCAGCACCTTGTCCGCGAAGCGCTCGTCGATCTGGTGCTTGCCCCAGCCGGCGAGCTCCGCCACCGAGCCCGCGCCGAGGATGCGGCCATCGCGCACGGCGACGTGCGTCGCCTCCGGCCGCGCCGGGTTCATGGTGAGGATGCGCCGCGCGCGGTAGATCGTGAACATGACGTTACAGGCTCCGGGGTCGATGAGGGACGCCACCGTCCTCGCGCACGAGGTGGCAGGCGACTCGGTGGCGGTCGCCCACGGCGCGCAGCGCGGGCTCTTCCTCGCGGCAGCGTTCCTCGGCGAACGGGCAGCGACCGGCGAAGCGGCAGCCGCGAGGCAGATCGATCGGACTGGGGGGATCGCCTTCAAGGCGCAGGCGCTGCTGGCCCTTGCCGCGTCGGCGGCCGATGCGCGGCACCG
>VGIA01000157.1 GCA_016868105.1 Betaproteobacteria bacterium
GGCCGCGCCGGGGCCGCCGGTGCGCACCGCCACGGTGTAGTAATCGGCGCGCATGCCGGAGGTGATGAAGGCCTTCTCGCCTTCGACCACGTAGTCGCCGCCGTCGCGCCGCGCCGTGGTCTTGAGGCTCGCCACGTCCGAGCCGCCGGTGGGTTCGGTGATGGCAAGCGCGCTGATCTTGTCGCCGGACAGGATCGCCGGCAGCACACGGCGCTTGAGCGCCTCGCTGCCCACCGCCGCGATGGGCGGCGCGCCGATGGTGTGCGAGAACAGGCTCGCGCTCAGGCCGCCCACGCCGGCCTGCGCGAACTCCTCGGCGCTGGCGATGGGGTGGAAGTAGTCGGCAGGGACCCCGCCATACGCCTCGGGAAATCCCAGGGCGAAGAGGCCTGCGGCGGCCGCCTTGCGGTAGAGCTCGCGCGGAAACTCGCCCGCCTCGTCCCAGGCCGCGGCGTGCGGCAGGATCTCGCGCGCGACGAAGCGCCGCACCGAGTCGCGGAAGGCCTCGTGCTCGGGCGTGAGGGCCGGATGGATCACGCCGTCTGCGTCTCCGGCTCGAACTCCACCAGCAGCTTGCCGGGCGCCACCTGCGCACCCGCGGCGACGTGCACTGTCTTGACCTTGACGGCGAACGGGAACTCGAGCACATGCTCCATCTTCATCGCTTCCAGCACCACCAGAACCTTGTTGGCGGGAATGGTATCGCCCGCCTTCGCGTTGACCGAGACCACCCGGCCGTTCATGGGCGCGAGCAGCCTGCCGTCGCCCGCGCCCCTGCGGCGCAGCGGATCGCGGCTGGCATGGCGCTCGAAAAAGCGCTCGCTACCGAGCGAGTGGTGCGCCGGGTTGTTGCTCCAGCCGCTCCATTCGCCGAAATCGCCGGCCTCGGGATCGAAGTGCGACAGGAAGTCGGTGGTTGCCTCCCCGTTGGCAAAGCGCCGGTCGCGCAGGACGGCGGCCAGGAAGTCCTTGTTCGTCGGCACGCCGGTGGCCACCGTCTCCTCCAGCGCTGCGGCAAGCTGCGCGCGCGCTTCATCCCGCGTCGGCGCGTGGGCGATCAGCTTGGCAACCAGGGAATCGTAGAACGGCGTGATCTGGATGCCGGGCGCGAGCGCGTGATCCACGCGCACCCGGCTCGAGGGTTGCCATTGGGTGAGCGTCCCCGCCTGCGGCAGGAGGTCGCGCGCCGGATCCTCGGCGCACAGGCGCGCCTCGATGGCGTGGCCGGAGAAGCCGATGTCCTGCTGTCGCGCGGGCAGCGGTTCCCCGGCCGCCACGCGCAACTGCCATTCGACGAGGTCCAGGCCGGTGACCCGTTCCGTCACCGGGTGCTCGACCTGCAGGCGGGTGTTCATCTCCATGAACCAGAACCGGCCCTCCTCCAGCAGGAACTCAACCGTGCCGGCGCCGACGTAACCCACCGCCTTCGCCGCGGCGATCGCCGCCTTGCCCATCTGCGCGCGCAGCTTCGCGTCCACGGCGGGCGAGGGCGTCTCCTCGATCAGCTTCTGGTGCCGGCGCTGCACCGAGCAGTCGCGCTCGCCCAGGTGCACGCAGTTGCCCCGGCCGTCGGCGAATACCTGTATCTCCACGTGGCGCGGCCGCAGCAACGCCTTCTCCAGCAGAACCCGTTCGTCGCCGAACGCGTGCCCGGCCTCGGACCGCGCGCTCTTGAGCGCTGCGGTGAGTTCCGCCTTCGAGCGCACCAGCCGCATGCCTCGGCCGCCGCCGCCGGCCAGCGCCTTGATCATCACCGGGAACGCCGGGTCCTTGTCGTAGGTGGGCAGCACCGGGACACCGGCCCTGGCCGCGATGGCCTTGGCGTTGGCCTTGTCGCCCATGGCGCGGATGGCGGCGGGCGGCGGCCCGACCCAGGTGCGCCCCGCCTTCAGCACCGCCTCGGCGAAGTCCGCGTTCTCCGACAGGAAGCCGTAGCCCGGGTGCACCGCCTCGCCCCCGGCGCGCAGGATGGCCCCGATGTCCAGATAGGAGTCGCGCGGGGCCGGACCGCCGATGCGGACTGCCTCGTCCGCCGCACGCACGTGCGGCGCGTCGCGGTCGGCGTCCGAGTACACCGCGATGGTGCGCAGCCCCATGCGCCGCGCCGTGCGCAGGATGCGCAGGGCGATCTCGCCGCGATTCGCGATCAGCAATGACTTGAACGAAGGCACCGGGGGGTTGGGGAGATTTATCCCCTGTTCCGAGTCGGCAGGATGTTCATGTACTTGCAGATGATGCCGAGCATGGTCTCGTCGGAACCGCCGCCGATGGAACCCAGCCGCCCGTCGCGGTAGGCGCGCGAGGCCGGGTTATCCCAGGTGAAGCCCATGCCGCCCCAGTACTGCAGGCAGGCGTCCGACACCTCGCGCCGCAGGCGCCCGGACTTGAGCTTCGCCATCGAGGCGAGCTCGGTGATCTCCGCGCCGTCGATGTACATCTCGCAGGCGCGGTAGGTCAGCGATCGCAGCGCCTCGATCTCGGTTTTCAGCTCCGCGAGCCGGTAGTGCACGTACTGGAAGTCGAGCACCGTCTGGCCGAAGAGCTTCCTCTCGCGGACGTAGTCGATGGTGTCCTGCAGGGTGCGCAGCATGCCCGGCACCGAGCTCGCCGCCGCCCAGAGGCGCTCCTCCTGGAACTGCTGCATCTGGTAGGTGAAGCCCATGCCTTCCTCGCCGATGCGGTAGCGCTGCGGCACGCGCACGTCGTCGAAGTGGATGAGCCCCGTGTCCGAGGACATCATGCCGATCTTGCGGATCTTCTTCGCCACCGACACGCCTTGGGTCTTCATCGGCAGCACGATCAGGGTCTTGTTCTTGTGCGCGGCGCCCGCCGAGGTGTTCGCGAGCAGGCACATCCAGTCGGCCTGCAGGCTGTTGGTGATCCACATCTTCGAGCCGTTGATGACGTAGTCGCCGCCGTCCCTGCGCGCCGTGGTTTTGATCGAGGCCACGTCGGACCCCGCGCCGGGCTCGGAGACCCCGATGCAGGCCACGTAGTCGCCGGCGATGGCCGGGGCGAGGAATTCCTTCCTCAGTTCGTCCGAGCCGAAGCGCGCCAGCGCCGGCGTGGCCATGTCGGTCTGCACGCCAATCGCCATCGGCACGCCGCCGCAGCGGATCTGGCCCAGCGTCTCGGCGAACACCATGCCGTAGCTGTAGTCGAGCGCGGCACCGCCGTAGGCCTCGGGCTTGGTGAGGCCCAGCATGCCCAGCTTGCCCAGCTTCCTGAACACCTCGTGCGCCGGGAAGATCTCGGCCGCTTCCCATTCATCGACGTGCGGGTTGATCTCCGCCTCGA
>VGIA01000158.1 GCA_016868105.1 Betaproteobacteria bacterium
GAACGCCGGGTCCTCGGGCTTCAGGCGCTTCACCAGCGCGTGGCCAGGGTTGACCTCCAGGATCGGCTGCGAAGGCGGCGCGTCGCGCCCGGCGGCCTTGAGGATGCGCGCCAGGTTCCCGCCCATGTCGTGCTCGTCGGCCACCAGGCAGGAAGGCGAGTCCACCAGGCGCGTGGAAACGCGCACCGCTTTTACCCGCTCGCCCAGCGCCTCCTTCAGCTTCTGCACCAGCGCCTTGTGCTCGCCAGCCGCCTCGGGCTTCTCCTTGTCCGCCCCGGCGACCTTGTCCAGTCCCGGCTCGCCACGCGCGACCGACACCAGCTTTTTTGCTTCATATTCGGTGAGGCTGCCCACCAGCCATTCGTCGACGCGGTCCGACAGCAGCAGAACCTCCACGCCCTTGTGGCGGAAAATTTCCAGGTGCGGGCTGTTCTTCGCCGCGAGGAAGGTCTCGGCGGTGACGTAGTAGATGCGGTCCTGGCCCTGCTTCATGCGCGCCACGTAGTCGGCCAGCGACACGGTCTGCGCCCCGGTATCGGCGTGCGTGGAGGCGAAGCGCAGCAGCTTGGCGATCTGCTGCGCGTTGCCGGGATCCTCGCCCGGGCCTTCCTTCAGCACACGGCCGAACTCGGCCCAGAATTTTGCGTACTTCTCCGCGTCCTTGCCTGCCATGTCCTCCAGCAGCCCGAGCACCCGCCTGGCGCAGCCGGAGCGGATGGCGTCCACGTCCTTGCTCTGCTGCAGGATCTCGCGCGAGACGTTCAACGGCAGGTCGGCCGAATCCACCACCCCGCGCACGAAGCGCAGGTAGGCCGGCAGCAGCTGCTCGGCGTCGTCCATGATGAACACGCGCCGCACGTACAGTTTCAACCCCTGCTTGCGTTGCCGGTCCCAAAGGTCGAAGGGCGCCCGCGCCGGAATGTAGAGGAGCTGGGTGTATTCCTGCCGCCCTTCCACGCGGTTGTGCGTCCAGGCGAGCGGCGCCTCGTAGTCGCGCGCCACGTGCTTGTAGAACTCGGCATATTGCTCGTCCGTGATGTCCGCCTTGGGCCGCGTCCAGAGCGCGCTCGCCTGGTTGACGGTTTCTTCCTCGATCCCTTGGCTGTCGGAACCATCCTTCTTCATCAGCACCGGCACCGCGATGTGGTCGGAGTACTTGCGCACGATGGCGCGCAGCTTCCAGCCGCCCAGCAGGTCCTCCTCGCCCTGGCGCAGGTGCAGGGTGACTTCCGTGCCGCGGCCGGGCTTGTCCGCCGGCTCCAGGCTGTAGGCCCCCGCCTCGGTGGCCATGTTGCATTCCCAGCGCACCGCTTCGTTGGCCGCAGCGCCGGCGCGGCGGGTGAGCAGCGTCACTTTGTCGGCGACAATGAACGAGGAATAGAAGCCAACGCCGAACTGCCCGATCAGGTTCGCGTCCTTCGCCTGGTCCCCGGACAACGACTGCACGAATTCCTTTGTCCCTGAGCGGGCGATGGTGCCGATGTTTTGCACCACCTCCTCGCGCGACATGCCGATGCCGTTGTCGGCGATGGTGAGCGTGCGCGCGTCCTTGTCGAACGAGATCCGGATGCGCGGCTCCGGCTCGTTCTCGTAGAGCGAACTGTTGGCGAGCGCCTCGAAGCGCAGCTTGTCGGCGGCGTCGGCGGCGTTCGAGATCAGCTCCCGCAGGAAAATCTCCTTGTTGGAGTACAGGGAGTGGATCATCAGGTTGAGCAGCTGCTTCACCTCGGCCTGGAAAACCAGGGTTTCGCGGCCGGTGGCGGCGTTGGCGGTAGCGGTATCGGTCATGCGCGGGTTCCCTTGCGTGAAACTCCGCCCGACATGGGGGCGGGGCGCGCATTTTAATGCCTCCCTCGGCATAATGCGGCCTTCGCCACGCCTGAGCTCCCCCCCATGCACCCCTTCGCCCTTGTCCGTACGACGCGCCGCGCCGGACTCGCCCTCGCCCTGGCCTGCGCCGCCACCCTCGCCTTGGCGCAGGCGCAGAAGGCCCCCACGGCCGCATACCAGCCCAAGTCCGGCCAGGAGGGCAAGGACGTGGTCTGGGTGCCCACGCCCCAGGTGCTGGTGGACCGGATGCTGGACATGGCGCAGGTGAAGCCGGGCGAGTTCGTCATCGACCTGGGTTCCGGCGACGGCCGCACCGTCATCAGCGCGGCCAAGCGCGGCGCGCGCGCGCTGGGGGTGGAGTACAACCCGGACATGGTCGCCCTGTCGCAGAGAAGCGCGGAGAAGGAAGGCGTCGCCGGCAAGGCCACCTTCCTCAAGGCGGACCTCTTCGAGACCGACTTCTCCAGGGCCGAGGTCATCACCATGTTCCTGCTGCCGACCCTCAACCTGAAGCTGCGGCCCAAGCTCCTGGAGCTCAAGCCCGGCACGCGCATCGTCTCCAACAGCTTCGACATGGGCGACTGGGCCGCCGACCAGACCGACACCATCCCGCAGGAGAGGGGCTGCAACGTTTCCTGGTGCACGGCGCTGTTGTGGATCGTGCCGGCGAAGGTGGACCCGGTGCAGCGCCTGCCGCAGGGCGAGTTCCGCCTGGTGCAGCAATACCAGGAGCTCTCCGGCACCGCGCGCATCGAGGGTGCGAACCAGATGGTGAAGGGCAGGCTGCGCGGCGAGGAGGTCACCTTGAGCGCCGGCGGCAAGACCTGGAAGGGCAAGGTCCGCGCCGGCCGCCTCGAGTTGAACTAAGACGATCAATCAGCCACGGACCACGATTTTCCGCGCCGCCCTCGCCCTCGTCCTGGTCCTGGCGGCCGGGCCGGCGCTCGCCCAGGCCCAGGCCAAGCCGCAGCCCTACGAGCCGGTGCTGGGCCAGCCGGGCAAGGACGCGGTGTGGGTGCCGACGCCGCAGGCGGTGGTGGACCGGATGCTGGACATGGCGGCGATCAGGCCCGGGGAGCAGTTGATCGATCTGGGTTCCGGCGACGGGCGCCTGGTCATCTCCGCCGCCAGGCGCGGCGCGCAGGCCCTGGGCGTGGAGTACGAGCCGCAACTGGTCGAGTACGCCCGGCGCCTCGCCGAGCGGGAAGGCGTCTCGCACCTCGCCCGCTTTGCGCGCGAGGACCTGTTCCAGACCGACCTCTCCGGCGCCGACGTCATCACCCTGTTCCTGCTGCGCGAAATGAACCTGCGGCTGCGCCCGAAGCTGCTTGCGCTCAGGCCCGGCACGCGCATCGTCGCCAACACCTTCGACCTGGGCGAGTGGCTGCCGGACCGCTCCGAGAACCTGAC
>VGIA01000159.1 GCA_016868105.1 Betaproteobacteria bacterium
CCGGCACGCAATCAACGCTACAATCGGTGCCCCATGGCGCTTGAAGTCATCATCCTCGCCGCCGGGCAGGGCAAGCGCATGCGCTCCGATCTGCCCAAGGTGCTTCACCACCTGGCGGGACGCCCGCTGCTCGCCCATGTCATCGCCGCCGCGCGCGCGCTGAAGCCGGCGAAGATCCACGTCGTGCACGGGCATGGCGGCGAGGCGGTCAAGGCCGCGTTCGCGGGCGAGCGCATCGAGTGGGTGGAGCAGGCGCGGCAGCTCGGCACCGGCCACGCGCTGCAGCAGGCGCTGCCCAAGGTGTCTCGCGCGGCTACGGTGCTGGTGCTCAATGGCGACGTGCCGATGGTGAGCGCCGATACGTTGCGAAAGCTGGTCAGGACCACTGGCAAGGGCCTCGCCATCGCCACCAGCGACCTGTCCGATCCCGCAGGCTACGGCCGCGTCGTGCGCGACGCGCGGGGGCGAGTGCAGCGCATTGTCGAGCACCGGGACGCAAAGCCGAGGGAACTCGCCATTCGCGAGTGGTATGCCGGGTTCCTGGCCGGCCAGGCTTCGCGCCTCGCCGGCTGGCTGGCGAAGCTCGCCAACCGCAACGCGCAGAAGGAGTACTACCTCACCGACCTCATCGGCATCGCCGCGGGCGCAGGCGCGCCGGTGACCGCGGTCAAGGCGAAGCAGACCTGGGAGGTCGCCGGGGTCAACTCCCGCCAGGAATTGGCGATCCTGGAGCGCGCGTTCCAGAACGCGCAGTCGCGGCGCCTGCTCGAGGCCGGGGTCGCGCTCGCGGACCTGTGGCGCGTGGACGTGCGCGGCGAACTCGCGTGCGGCAGCGAGGTCTTCATCGACGTCAACTGCGTGTTCGAGGGCAGGGTGACGCTGGGCGACGGCGTGCGCATCGGGCCCAACTGCGTGCTGCGCAACGTCAGCGTCGCGGCCGGAACCGAGGTCCATGCGTTCTCGCTGCTGGAGCAAGCCGAGGTCGGCGCGCGCTGCCGCATCGGGCCCTACGCCCGGCTGCGCCCGGGCGCCAAGCTGGCCCAGGAGGTGCACATCGGCAATTTCGTCGAAGTCAAGGCGAGCCGCCTGGGCGCCGGCTCCAAGGCGAACCACCTTTCCTACATCGGCGACGCGGAGGTCGGCGCGCGGGTCAATGTCGGCGCAGGCACCATCACCTGCAACTACGACGGCACTGCCAAGCACCGCACCGTGATCGAGGACGACTGTTTCATCGGCTCGGATGCCACCCTGGTGGCGCCGGTGCGGATCGCGAAGGGCTCCTACATCGGCGCCGGCTCCACCATCAGCAAGGACACCCCGGCGGGGCAGCTGACCGTGGCGCGCGCGAAGCAGGTTTCGCTGCCGGGGTGGAAACCGAAGGCAAAGGCCTAGCCATGTGCGGGATCGTCGGCGCGGCGGCGCGGCGCGACATCGTGCCGGTGCTCATCGAAGGCCTGCGCCGGCTGGAGTATCGCGGCTATGACTCCTGCGGCGTGGCTACTCTCGCCGGCGGCGGCCTGGCCCGCGTGCGCAGCGTGGATCGCGTCGCAGCCCTCGGCGCGCGCGTGGCGAAGCAGAAACTGGCTGCCGAGACCGGCATCGCGCACACGCGATGGGCGACCCACGGCGTCCCGGTGACCAACAATGCGCACCCGATCTTCTCCGGTGGCGAGATCGCCCTGGTGCACAACGGCATCATCGAGAACCACGAGGACCTGCGCGCCGAACTGAAGGTACGGGGCTACGCTTTCGAGACCCAGACCGATACCGAGGTCATCGCCCACCTGGTCCACAGCCTCTACAAGGGCAGCCTGTTCGACGCCGTGGGGCGCGCCGCGAAGCGGCTCGCCGGCGCCTATGCCATCGCGGTGGTATCCAAGCGCGAGCCGCATTGCGTCGTCGGCGCGCGCGCCGGCAGCCCGCTCGTCGTCGGGGCGGGAGAGGGCGAGATGTTTCTTGCCTCGGATGCGCTCGCGCTTGCCGGCACCACCGACCGCATCGCTTTCCTCGAAGAGGGCGATGTCGCCGAGATCGGACTGGAGGGATTCCGCGTCCGCGACGCGGCCGGCCGCGAGGCGAAGCGCCACCTGAAGACGGTGAAAGTGGCCGAGGCCGCCGCCGATCTCGGCCCCTACCGGCATTTCATGCAGAAGGAGATCTTCGAGCAGCCGCGCGCGGTGGCCGATACGCTGCACGGGGTCGTGGGCATCGCGCCGTCCCTGTTCAACGACGCGAAGGGCGCCATCCTGAGCAAGGTCGACTCGGTCCTGATCCTCGCCTGCGGCACCAGCTACTACTCCGGGCTGACGGCGAAGGGGTGGTTCGAATCCATCGCCAGGCTGCCGACCCAGGTCGAGATCGCGAGCGAGTACCGCTATCGCGACAGCATCCCGAACCCGAACACGCTGGTGGTGGTGGTGTCGCAGTCGGGCGAGACCGCGGACACGCTGGCGGCGCTGCGGCATGCCCGATCGCTGGGCCAGAAGCGCACGCTGGCCATCTGCAATGTCGCCTCCAGCGCCATGATGCGCGAGACCAAGCTGCGCTTCCTGACCCATGCCGGGGTGGAGATCGGCGTGGCCTCGACCAAGGCCTTCACCACCCAGCTGGTGGCGCTGTTCCTGCTTTCGCTTACGCTCGCCAAGTTGAGGCGCAGGCTGCCCGCAAGGGAAGAGCGCCTGCAGATGCGCCTGCTGCGGCACCTGCCCAGGGCGATCGCGGCCGCGCTTGCCCTGGAGCCGCAGATCATTTCGTGGTCGGCGCGCTTCGCCAAGCGTGAGCACGCGCTATTCCTGGGGCGCGGGCTGCACTACCCCATCGCCCTGGAGGGCGCGCTCAAGTTGAAGGAGATCTCCTACATCCACGCCGAGGCCTATCCGGCCGGAGAGCTCAAGCACGGGCCGCTCGCGCTGGTCACCGCCCAGATGCCGGTGGTGACCGTGGCGCCCAACGACGCGCTGCTGGAGAAGCTCAAGTCCAACATGCAGGAAGTGCGTGCCCGGGGCGGCGAACTGTACCTGCTCGCCGATGCCGGCACCAAGATCGGCGCGGAAGACGGCGTCAACGTCATCCGCCTGCCGGAGCACTATGGCGCGCTCTCGCCCATCCTGCACGTGGTGCCGCTGCAGCTGCTCGCCTACCACACCGCCCTTGCCCGCGGCACGGACGTGGACAAACCCAGGAACCTGGCCAAGTCGGT
>VGIA01000160.1 GCA_016868105.1 Betaproteobacteria bacterium
AGGAAGAGGCGATGAAGGAGAACACCGGCGCGGTGCACGCGCAGGTGCCCGTGGATGTCGCCTCGTTCCTGCTCAACGAGAAGCGCGCCGAGATCCAGAAGCTGGAGGGCCGCCTTAAGGTCAACATCGTGCTCGTGCCCAACGCGCACCTGCAGACGCCGCACTACAAGGTGCAGCGCCTGAAGCACGACGAGCTGAATACGATGGAGCACGTGCCGTCGAGCTACCAGCTTGCCGAGCAGCCGGAGGAAACAACCCGGGCCGGCGGCCAGGGCGCGGAGAAGCAGGAGCGCCAGGAAGCCGCCGTCAAGGGCATAATCCCCTCGCAGCCGGCGCCCGTGGTGTCCGATCCGGTGCCGGGCCAGCCGGCGCCGGCGACCGTCGCTCCCGCCGCGCCCGCGCCTGTCCTCCAGCCCCAAGGCGGCTTCTTCAGTCGCATCTTCGGCCTGTTCAAATCCGACAGGCCCGCCGCGCAACCGGCCGCGGCCAACGAACCCACCATGCGGCCAGCGCCGCAGCCGCGCGACGAACGCCAGCGGGACGAGCATCGTGGCGGGCGCCATGGCCGGGGAAATGGCCGCGGGGCCAGGGACGGACGTGGCGGCCGCGGCGAACGCGGCGGCCGTGGCGGACGCGACCGCCACGAGCAGCGCGGCGAGCGCCGCGATGGACGCGACCCCCACCGGGACCCGCAACGCCAGCCGCGTGCGGGGGGTGAACAGCGTCCGGGCGGTGAGCAACGCCAGCGCCATGAGCAGCATCCGCCGCGCCCGCAACAGCAGCAACCAGCGCAGCCTTCCGGCGAACAGTTGATCCAGGCCCAGGCGCCTCAACCCCTCGCCGCCCCGGCACAGGGCCAGCCGCAACAACCTGGCCAGCAACCACAGGGCAACGGCGAGCCGCGTCGCGGCCGGCGCGGCCGGCGTGGCGGACGCGACCGGGGTGACCGCGGCGAACGCATGGGCGGGGAGCGCCAGGGTGGTGGTGAACGCCAGGGTGGTGACCCCGGCCCGCGCCCGGAACGCCAACCGGGCGCGCAACCTGCGAGTGCGCAGGACATCGCCGCCCAGCAGCGCGAGGAGTTCCGTCTGCGGGAGCTTCAGCGCAAAGCCGACGAGCACGCCGAGGAGCACGGCCACGAGGCGGTACCCGCCTCGCCGGCGCCCGCCCCGGCCCCGGTGATGCGCGAGCCGACACCGGCGCCGGTCATGCCCAGAGTCGACCCGGAGCAACTGCTGTCCGAAGCCGGCCTGCAGATGGTCGAAACGGATCGCTTCAAGGCCAAGCAGATCATGGTGGAACCGGAGCCGGTGCAGCTTGGCCGCCCGCGCCGTGAGCGGCCCAAGCCGGCGGCCGAGGAAGCCGAACTGATGCAGGTGGAGACGCGCAACAAGTAACCCGGCCCGCGACCGGTCGCCGGGATTATTCGGCGGCCGGCTCGATGCCGAACAGCCGCTTGCGGATTTGTGCGAGCTGGTCCCGCGCCTTGGCCGCCTTTTCGAACTCGAGGTTGCGGGCGTGCTCCAGCATCTGCTTCTCCAGCACCTTGATCTCGCGCGCCACCTGCTTCTCGCTCATCGCCGCGTAGTGCGCACCGGCCTCGGTGAGCGCCATTTCCTCGGCCACCTGAGCGCTGTCGTAGACGCCGTCGATCATGTCCTTGATGCGCTTCGATACGCCCTTGGGCGTGATGCCGTGCTTGAGGTTGAACGCGACTTGCTTGTTGCGGCGCCGGCCGGTCTCGGCGATGGCGCGCTGCATGGAATCGGTGACGCGGTCGGCGTAGAGGATCGCAGCGCCGTTGATGTGGCGCGCGGCGCGGCCGACGGTCTGGATCAGCGAGCGTTCCGAGCGCAGGAAGCCCTCCTTGTCGGCGTCCAGGATCGCCACCAGCGACACCTCCGGCAGGTCGAGGCCCTCGCGCAGCAGGTTGATGCCCACCAGCACATCGAATACGCCCAGGCGCAGGTCGCGCAGGATCTCCACCCGCTCCACGGTCTCCACCTCGGAGTGCAGGTAGCGCACCTTGACCCCGTGTTCGGCGAAGTACTCGGTGAGCTCCTCGGCCATGCGCTTGGTGAGCGTCGTGACCAGCACGCGCTCGTGCTTCGCCACCCGCTTGCCGATCTCCGACAGCAGGTCGTCCACCTGGGTGGCGGCTGGCCGGATCTCCACCGGCGGGTCGATCAGGCCGGTGGGCCGCACCACCTGCTCCACCACCTGCGCCGACTTCTGCGCCTCGTAATCGGCCGGCGTCGCCGAGATGAAGATGGTCTGGCGCACCACCTTCTCGAACTCGGCGAACTTGAGCGGCCGGTTGTCCAGCGCAGAGGGCAGGCGAAAGCCGTACTCCACCAGGTTCACCTTGCGCGAGTGGTCCCCCTTGAACATGCCGCCCAGCTGGCCGATGGTGACGTGGCTCTCGTCGATGATCATCAGCGCGTCGGCCGGCAGGTAGTCGATCAGGGTCGGCGGCGGCTCTCCCGTGCGGCGCCCTGAAAGATGGCGCGAATAGTTCTCGATGCCCTTGCAGAAGCCCAGTTCCACCAGCATCTCGAGGTCAAAGCGCGTGCGCTGCTCGATGCGCTGCGCCTCCACCAGCTTGCCGGCGTCCTGGAAGTACCGGCTGCGCTCGCTCAGCTCGGCCTTAATGGCCTCGATGGCGCGCAGGGTGGTCTCGCGCGGCGTGACATAGTGGCTGGACGGATAGGCGGTGAAGCGTGCGATCGAATGCAGCACGCGACCGGTGAGCGGATCGAACATCTGCAGGCTCTCGATCTCGTCGTCGAACAGCGAGATGCGCACCGCGTGCTCGGCGTGCTCGGCCGGGAAGACGTCGATCACCTCGCCCCGCACGCGGAAGGTGCCGCGCCGGAACTCGAGGTCGTTGCGCTCGTACTGCATCGCCACCAGGCGCGCGATGGCGTCCCGCTGCGCCAGCTTCTCGCCCTGGCGCAGGTGCAGGATCATGCCGTGGTACTCGGCGGGATCGCCGATGCCGTAGATCGCCGACACCGTGGCCACGATGACGCTGTCGCGGCGCTCCATCAGAGACTTGGTCGCCGACAGGCGCATCTGCTCGATGTGCTCGTTGATCGAGGAGTCCTTCTCGATGTACAGGTCCTTGGACGGGACGTAGGCCTCGGGCTGGTAATAGTCGTAGTAGGAGACGAAGTACTCCACCGCGTTCTCGG
>VGIA01000161.1 GCA_016868105.1 Betaproteobacteria bacterium
ATGTTGACCTTAAGGCGGCCCTCCAGCTTCTGGATCTCGGCGCGCTTCTCGTTGAGCAGGAACGAGGCGACATCCACGGGCACCTGCGCGTGCACCGCGCCGGTGTTCTCCTTCATCGCCTCTTCCTGGATGATGCGCAGCACGTGCAGCGCGGTGGATTCGGTGCCGCGGATGAAGCCGGTGCCGCCGCAGCGCGGGCAGCTGGCGTGCGCGGTTTCCTCAAGGGACGGCTGCAGGCGCTGGCGCGACAGCTCCAGCAGGCCGAAACGCGAGATCTTGCCCACCTGCACGCGGGCGCGGTCGTAGCGCAGCGCATCGCGGAAGCGGTCCTCCACCTCGCGCTGGTTCTTGCCCGACTCCATATCGATGAAGTCCACCACGATCAGGCCGCCCAGGTCGCGCAGGCGCAGCTGGCGCGCGACCTCGTCGGCGGCCTCCAGGTTGGTGCGGAACGCGGTTTCCTCGATGTCGTAGCCCTTGGTGGCGCGGGCGGAGTTGACGTCCACCGCCACCAGCGCCTCGGTGTGGTCGATGACCAGGGAGCCGCCGGAGGGAAGGTTGACGTGGCGCTGGTATGCGCTCTCGATCTGGTGCTCGATCTGGAAGCGCGAGAACAGGGGCACGTCGTCGCGATACAGTTTGACCCTGCCGACGTTGGCCGGCATCACGGTCTGCATAAACGCGACCGCCTGGCCGTAGATGTCCTGGGTGTCGATCAGGATCTCGCCGATGTCGGGCTGGAAGTAGTCGCGGATGGCGCGGATCACCAGGCTCGACTCCAGGTAGATCAGGAAGGGCTTGGAGCCGGCTTCCCTGGCCGCCCCGTCCACCGCCTGCCACAACTGCATCAGGTAGCCCAGGTCCCACTGCAGTTCCTCGACCGTGCGGCCGATCGCCGCGGTGCGGGCAATGACGCTCATGCCCTCGGGCACCACCAGCCTGTCCAGGGTGTCGCGCAGCTCGTCGCGGTCCTCGCCTTCGATGCGGCGCGAGACGCCGCCGCCGCGCGGGTTGTTGGGCATCAGCACCAGGTAGCGGCCGGCCAGGCTGATGAAGGTGGTGAGGGCGGCGCCCTTGTTGCCGCGCTCGTCCTTCTCGACCTGCACGATCAGCTCCTGGCCCTCGCGCAGCGCGTCCTGGATGCGGGCGCGGCCGGGATCCACGCCCTCGCGCATGTAGCTGCGCGCCACCTCCTTGAAGGGCAGGAAACCGTGGCGCTCCTCGCCGTAATCGACGAACGCCGCCTCAAGGCTGGGCTCGATGCGGGTGATGACCGCCTTGTAGATATTGCTCTTGCGCTGCTCCCGGGCCGCCGATTCGATGTCGAGGTCGACCAGCCGCTGTCCATCCACGATGGCGACCCGCAGCTCTTCCTGCTGGGTCGCGTTGAACAACATTCTTTTCACTTTGTGTTCTCCTGCGCGCGCAGGCGCGCCGGCATTGGGTCGGTCAGGTATCTCCTAAGAGGGGGGGCCGGAAGGCCGCCTACGGGGAAATAACCACCTGCGCACGTTCTGCTTGCCACTGCGATCGCTGCTTGCGGTGAGCGAGATTAACCGCTGGCTTAGGGTCCGGCACTCGGCCGGACAGGAGGCGGGTGGCAGGTACCGGCGCCGGATCGACCACGCAAAAAGGCGTGCTAGGGTCTTCGGCGTCTTGTGGTGCCTGTGCCTCGCAACTCGAAGCAAGTACGGGGATAATAATAAAAATGAATGACTTAAGCAAGCCACGGGCGACTTGGCTTGAGGTCGGCGAGGAAAGTGCCGCGCAGCGCATCGACAATTTCCTGCTGCGCCGGCTCAAGGGGGTCCCCAAGAGCCACCTCTACCGGGTGCTGCGCAGCGGCGAGGTCCGGGTCAACAGCGGCCGGGTCAGGCCCGAATACCGGCTGAAGCCGGGGGACAAGGTCCGCCTGCCCCCTGTGCGCGTGGCCGAGCGGACCGGCAAGCCGCCCGCCCGGCCACTGGAGCTGAAGATCCTGCACGAGGACCCGGCGCTGGTCGCCATCGACAAGCCTGCCGGCACGGCGGTCCACGGCGGCAGCGGCGTCAGCTTCGGCCTCATCGAGGGACTGCGGGCGGCGCGGCCGCAGGCGAAATTCCTGGAACTGGTCCACCGGCTCGATCGCGACACCTCGGGGGTGCTGCTGGTGGCGAAGAAGCGCAGCGCCCTGACCGAGATGCACCGCAAGCTGCGCCAAGGCGAGGTGGAGAAGCTCTACATCGCGCTGGTGAAGGGCCGCTGGGCGGGCGGCGCGCGCGAGCTGAGCGATTCTCTCCTCAAATATGTTACCGCGGCCGGCGAGTGCAGGGTCCGTGTCGAGCAAGCGCGGGGCAAGGCCGCGCTCACGAAGGTGAGGCCGATCCGGGTGCAGGATGACCTGAGCCTGCTCGAGCTTCGTCTCATGACCGGAAGAACCCACCAGATCCGCGTCCATCTTGCCCATGCCGGTCATCCGGTGATCGGCGACGACAAGTACGGTGATTTCGAGTTCAACAAGCGCCTGGCGAAGGCGGGCGCCAAACGCCTCATGCTGCACGCGCGGCGCATCGCGTTCGCTCACCCGGTGGGCGGCGACCGGCTGCAACTGGAATCGCCGCTGCCGCCGGACATGAAGGCGCTGGTCGACGCTACGCTGGAGCGCGCGGCGTGAGGTACCGGCTCATCGTGTTCGACTGGGACGGCACGCTGCTCGATTCCGCCTCAGGCATCACCGAATGCATCCAGCTCGCCGCGGCCGACATGTCGCTGCCGGTACCCGAGCGCGACCGCGCGAGCCATGTCATCGGCCTTGGCTTGCACGCTTCGCTGCGCTACGCGGTGCCGGCGCTGCCCGAATCCGGCTACGGCGAGTTCATCGGGCATTACCGCCGGCACTTCCTCGCGCGCGAGGAGGCGATGAGGCTATTCCCGGGCGTGCCCGAGCTGCTGCAGGACCTGCGCGCCCGCGGCCACCAGCTGGCAGTGGCCACCGGCAAGAGCCGCAAGGGGCTGGACCGGGCGCTCGCCTCGACCGGGCTCGGGCCGCTGTTCGCGGCCACCCGTTGCGGGGACGAGACCCAGCCCAAACCGCA
>VGIA01000162.1 GCA_016868105.1 Betaproteobacteria bacterium
CCTCCTACCACCCGGACAAGCACCCGGGGTACACGGCGCTCGACCTGCCGTTCCTGCCGTTGCCGGACTTCGACACGCAGTGGGCGGTGCACGACGCCTTCCACGCGCACCCGCACGTCCAGCAGGAGCTCGCCAAGTGGAACGCGATGCCCTACTCCTCGAACCTGCTGCCGCAATACGAGTTCATCGGCAAGGGCAAGCAACCCAAGTCGCTCGCGGACTTCAAGGGAATGCGCGTGCGCGCGATCGGCGGCATCGGCGACGCGATGCGCAACCTCGGCGCCGTTCCCACCTCCGTTCCGGCCACCGAGGTGTACACCTCGATCGAGCGCGGCACCGTCGACGCGGCCTCCTTCCCCTCCACCTACGCGCACGCCTCCTACAAGATCCACGAGATCGGCAGCTGGTACACGAGCAACATGTCGCCGGGCACGCAGGCCTGCCCGACCCTGATCCACAAGGGCGCGTGGGCGCAGCTGCCGCCGCAGTACAAGAAGCTCGTCGAGGAGATCCGCCCGCGCGTGAAGGACGCGCTGGTCGCCGCCTATCGCGCCGCCGACGAGAAGAACCTGCCGCTATTCAAGCGCCGGCTCGCCTTCATCACCTATACCGCGGCGGAACTCGCCGAGTTCCGCAAGGTCGGCGCGCAGCCGGTGTGGGAAAAGTGGACCGCCGAGATGGCGGCCAAGGGCGTTCCCGCCAAGGAGTTGCTCGACCTGATCGCGCAGAGCGCCGCGCAAGCGCAGAAGAAGTAGCGCGCGGGCCAAGGGCCGGGGAACCGCCATCGCCGGCATTTCCGCTCCCACCTCGGCGCCGCGACCCGCGGCCGGGGCCTCGCTGCTCGAGCGGCTCGACTGGCGCTGGTCGCGCCTGGAGGACGGGCTCAACCTTCTCGCCGCCGCCGCGATTTTCGCGGTGATGGTGATCGGCGTCGCGCAGATCGTCAGCCGCAGCCTGTCGGTCGCACTGCACAAGCTGATCCCGGCGATCCCGCCGTTCGCCATCCACGGCTACATCGACTACGTGCAATACGTCGCCGTGCTCTACGCGATTCTCGGCATCGCCTACTGCCAGCGCCTTGGCGGACACATCCGCATGGAAGTCGTGCTTGGCACGCTGCGCGGGCGGCTGCTGTGGTCGCTCGAAGCGCTCGCGGTCGCGCTGGCGCTGGTGGCGGTGGCGCTCGTATTCGTCGGCACCTGGGACAACTTCCACAACGCCTGGGCAAAGGGCGATTCGTCCATGGACATCAAGCTCGCGCTCTGGCCGGCGAAGCTGGTGGTGCCGCTGGTGCTCGCGGTGCTCGCCGTTCGCCTGCTGCTTCAGCTCTGGGGCTACCTGCGCATGGTCGGTGACCCGGGGCGCACCGCGCACGCGGTGCCGGTGATCGAATCGGCGCGCGAGGCCGCGCAGCGCGAGATCGCAGACGCGGTCGCGCGCACGGAAAACTAGCGATCGTGGATCCGCTCTCCATCGGCATCGTCGGCGCCGTGGCACTGGTGCTGCTCGCGGTGATCGGCGTGCGCATCGCCTACGCGGCGGCTCTCGTAGGCGTGCTCGGCCTGATGATCCTGATGAAGGACTTCTACCCCGCCATCGTCGCCGCGGGCACCGTGCCCTTTGCCAAGGGCACCAGCTACGAGCTCTCGGTACTGCCGATGTTCATCCTCATCGGCTACCTCGCCTACTACGCGGGCATGACCACCACCAGCTTCGAGGCCGCCAAGCGCTGGTTCGGCTGGATGCCGGGCGGACTCGCGATCGGCACCATTTTCGCGGTGGCGGCGTTTTCCGCCGTTTCGGGCGCGAGCACCGCCGCGGCGGCCGTGTTCTCGCGCGTGGCCATTCCGGAAATGCTCAAGGCGGGCTACAACCGGCGCCTGGCCGCCGGCGTGGTCGCCGCCGGCTCGACGCTCGATTCCCTCATCCCGCCCTCGGCGCTGCTCGTCATCTACGGCATCATCGTCGAGCAGTCGATCGGCGACCTGCTGATCGCCGGCTTCGTGCCCGGCATCATCTCGGCGCTGGTGTACTCGGTGATCGTGGTCGTCATCTGCAAGGCGAACCCCTCGCTAGGACGGCCGATCGGCGGCTTTACCTGGCGGCAGCGCTTCGCCTCGCTGCCCCCCACGGCGCCGATCTGGATCGTCATCCTGCTCATCTTCACCTCGATGCTTCTCGGCTGGGCGACGCCCACCGAGGCGGGCGCGCTGGGGGCGTTTTCGACCCTCCTCTTCGCCTGGCGCCACGGCATGAACCTCGGCCAGTTCCGCGGCGCGCTGCTCGAGTCGGCGAAACTGACAGTGATGATCTTCACCATCATCTGGGGCGTGCTGATCTTCGTGCGCTTTCTCGGTTTCGCCAACCTGCCGCTCAGTTTCGCGGAGTGGATCGAGGGGCTGAAGATGCACCCGCTGCTGATCCTGCTGGCGATCTACGCGATCTACCTGGTGCTCGGCTGCTTCATGGACGCCATCGGCATGATGCTGCTGACGCTGCCGATCTTCTTTCCGGTGGTCGAAGCCCTGGGCTACGACCCGATCTGGTTCGGCATCATCGTCGTCAAGCTCTGCGGCATAGGACTGCTCACGCCGCCGGTGGGCCTGTCGGCCTTCGTGGTGAACGGCGTGCGGCCAGACATTCCCCTGGGCGACGTGTTTCGCGGCATCGCCCCATTTCTCATCGCCGACGTCGTCACCGTCGCGCTGCTCACCGCGTACCCCGAGCTGGTGACCTTCGTTCTCGGCTTCCGCAGCCGCTAACGGATAGGAAAATCTATCCGCCCCAGGCTGCGTTGC
>VGIA01000163.1 GCA_016868105.1 Betaproteobacteria bacterium
TTTTTTGCTCCTACCCACCAATTTACCCACCAATTGACGCATGCTTGACGTGCCTGCGGTGCCGGGATGATGCGTGGCCTCGCGGTAGTAGTGCACCAGGGGCGTTGAGATCCTCCGACCCCCACCCCGGGGGCACCCCCCGCTTTTCAATCTGGTTCCATCCGCGCACCCCTTACACTTGGATGTGGACAAGGGGAGGGCATGAGCTAGCTCTCCGAGCTCGACCCGGATAACCCGCTCAAGCCCCTGCAGGCGGCCAGTTTTACCTACTCCATCGCGCTTTGGCCGCGCGCCTCAATCAGGGGGGATCCTTATCGAGAGCGGGGAGTCTTCGCCAGAGACCGCACGCTTGACCGCGATGGACTTCCTCTCGGGACGGGAGTACCGTTGTCCGTCAGGGAATAGGTGGTTTGAAATTCTTATACCCTACCCGGGAGGAGGCCTTCATGATCGACGTACGCCGCCGCCAGATCGTTATCGGAACCGCCGCCGCATTGGCCCAACTGTCATTCGCACCACGCGCCCTGGCGCAAGGCGCGCGCCTTTCGAGCGTGCCCACGGTGGACAGCCTGACGATCCGCGTGCTCACCGACTCGAGCTACGACACGCCGCGCATCGGCGGCTCGAAGTGGGTCAAGACCAAGCGCGCCGGGCTGATCTCGCCAAAAGACGTGCGCAAGACGCTGCACAACGAGTGGGGCCTGTCGCTGCACCTCGAGTCGCGCATCGGCGGCGAGACGCGGCAGATCATGCTCGATTTCGGCTACACCCAGAACGCGCTGCTCAACAACATGGAGATCATGGGGGTCGACGGGACGAAGACCCAGGCGCTGATCGTCAGCCACGGCCACTACGACCACTTTGGCGGGCTGCTCGGCTACCTGGAGAAGTTCCGCGACAAGCTGCCGGCCGACCTGCCGATGTTCGTTGGTGGCGAGGACCTGTTCTGCATCCGCAAGAACGCGACCGGCACGCCCGGTCATTTCGCCGACTGGGGCGTGCTCGACCGGCGCGACCTGGAAAAACACCGCATCCGCGTCGTGAGCTGCGAGCAGCCGACCGTGGTTCTCGGCCATGCGTTCACCACCGGCACGATCGCGCGCACGAGCTTCGAGAGCGTGCTGCCGAACACGTTGGTTGAGTACGCCAAGCGCGACGGCATCGGCTGCGACATCCCGGCGGAGAACGCCAAGGCGCAGGGCAAGCCCGTGCAGGACCAGCACATCCACGAGCACGGCACCTGCTTCAACGTCAAGGACCGCGGGCTGGTGGTGATGTCCTCGTGCGGCCACGCTGGCATCGTCAACACCGCACGCCAGGCGATGGAGGTCTCGGGCGTGAAGAAGCTGCACGCGGCGCTCGGCGGCTTCCACCTCTTCCCGGCGCCGGAGGATTACATCAAGAAGACGATCGCCGAGTTGAAGGCGCTCGACCCGGACGTGATCATCCCGATGCACTGCTCGGGGCCGACCATGGTCCTGCTGCTGCGCACCGAGCTCGCCGACCGCCTCATCGTCTCCTCGACCGGCACCGAGTACGTTTTCGGAGGTTAAACTCGCTCTCGTAGCAGCCGCGACGATCCTTGTCGCCGCGCTCGCGGCGGCGATCGTCGCGCGCGTTCCGCCGCCCGAGGACAAGGGCCGGCGCGGAGACGCCGCGCGCCTCATGAGCGAGTTGATGTCCGGCCGCCACACGGTCGGCGCGCCGTTCGCGCTCTCGGATCCCGCGGGGCGGCGCGTCGCGTTGGAAGATTTCCGCGGCCGGCTCGTGCTGCTCTATTTCGGCTACGCCACCTGCCCCGACGTCTGCCCGACCGACCTCGCGATCATCGCGCACACGCTGCGGGCCTTGGGCCCGCAAGGCGAGCAGGTGCAGCCCCTGTTCGTCACGCTCGACCCGCAGCGCGACAAGCCGGCGGTGTTGCGCGAGTACGCCGCGGCCTTCCATCCGCGCCTGATCGCGCTTACCGGCAGCCAAGCCGAGGTGCGGAAGGTCGCGACCGACTTCAAGGTGTTTTTCGAGCAGGTGCGCCTGCCGGGATCGAAGAGGTACACCATCGACCACACCGCCTACACGTTCCTGCTCGACCGCGAAGGCCGCTTCGCGAGCCTTTTTCCGCCCGGCACGCCCGCCGAGCGCATGGGTTTCCTGCTGCGTGAGCAGCTGGCGGTCGCGCCGCCCTGACGCGCTGGCGCCGCTTGCCTCACCCGCACGTTTCATCTTGCGCCAGTCCCAAGGAGCAACCGGCTCATCGTCGGCCCATAGCCCACCGGCCAGGTGCTTGTGCAGCTGGGTGAAGATCAGGGTTCGGCACACTTTTGGGTATCGCGGTGGGAATCAGTCAAATCTTTGACTTGTCCGCCTGCATCGCGTTTTCCAGCCACCTGAGACCCCACCCCGGGGGCACCCCCCGCTTTTCAATCTGGTTCCATCCGCGCACCCCTTACACTTGGATTTGGACAAGGGGAGGGCATGATTTGGACAAGGGGAGGGCATGAGCTACATCTTCGAGCTCCCGCCTCACACACAAACCCCCACGGATAAGAAAATCTATCCGCCCCAGGCTGCGTTGCACCGCAGGATTTGGCCATTCTCCCGCTCCCCGGTCCCGGTTTGACGGCTCACAATGAGGCTTATGTTGCCCCACGAGCCGCTATTGGTAAAACTCCTTGATGCTGTTCGGCGGAACGTCACCGGCCTTGCAGATTGCCTGCCGCGCCATCAGGCCACCACGATCTCGTCGGAGTCGTGCGCCGTCGAGTACCAG
>VGIA01000164.1 GCA_016868105.1 Betaproteobacteria bacterium
CAGCTTGATCCCAGCCGACTTCACGATACTCTGCCAGCGCTGCAAATCGGCTCTCATCAGCGCCCTGAAGCTCGCCGGCGAACTGTCGGCTTCCACATCCATCGCCTGCCGCGCGAACGCGCTCTGCACGGCCGGATCCGAGATCGCTTTCCCGATCGCAGCCGAAACCCGGTCAACGATCTCGCGCGGGGTGCCCGCCGGGGCGAGGTACCCGAGCCACTGGCTCGCCTTGGTCTCGGGGAAACCGGCTTCCGCCATCGTCGGGACCTCGGGCAGGAGTGCTGAGCGCTTCTCGGTCGTAATCGCCAGTGCCACGACCTTGCCGGCCTTGATCTGGGGCAGCGCGACGGTCGCGTTTGCAAAGTGAAAATCGACGCGCCCCGCAATCTGATCGGCCATGGCCGGCGGCGCTCCCTTGTACGGAACATGGACTATCGCAATCCCTGCCTCGCTGCGGAACATCTCGGCGGCGAAATGCGCTGGCGATCCATTGCCGGCGGAGGCGTATGACATCCGTCCCGGGTTCGCCTTGGCGTGCGCCACCAGGTCCTTCACCGAGTTCATCTTCAAGCCTGGATAAGCCACCAGTACGGACGGCGCCCACGCCACGAGGCGGATTGGTTCAAACGCATTCGGCACGTCGATGGAGATCGGGCCGCCCAGCGCGGCGTTCATGTTGAGCCCGGTCGAGGTGAGCAGCAGCGTGTAGCCGTCCGCAGCGGACTTCGCAACGAGGTCGGCGCCGATCATGCCACCGGCGCCCGGCTTGTTCTCGATGATCATCGGCTGGCCGAGTTCCGCCTGTACGCGCTCGGCAATCACGCGGCCCGCGACGTCGACGATGCCCGCGGGGGGCCACGGCACCATCACCCTGATCGGTTTCGCCGGATAACCCTGGGCGCTGGCCAGCGATGCCGCGCAGAACGCAAGTGCACCGACCACGGTGGCGACTATGTTGGCGACATGACCCTCAGATGCGCGCATGAACAGCCCCCTCGATGTAAGCGCTTTCATTGAGGGTAAGGCTTGTTGCCAGATCTGTCTATGTGCGACGCAACAATCCGGGATGGAAGCGCTCTCAATCGGCGCGATGGTGCCAAAGCCGCACAACCCGATCTCGGCGGCCTGCGCTTAGGCGCTGGAGGTCTACACGAGGCTGGTGGACAGCGACCAGTACGACCTCAAGGCCGAAGCGAAACTGGTGTCGGCGCTGGTCAAGCGCACCGAGGCGCCGAAGTCGCACAAGGTCCCGGTGCACCTGGCGGTGCGCGCAAGCACGGCCCCGCCGGGCTGACCGCCTCGGCTAAGCTGGCGCATGACCACCCGCCGCGCCTTCCTGGGTTCGCTGCTCGCCGCCGGTGCCGCCCCCGCCCTGCTGCGCGCGCAGCCGCGCCTGCGCGATTACCCCTTCACGCTTGGCCTCGCCAGCGGCTACCCGCACCCGGCCGGCTTCGTGCTGTGGACCCGCCTCGCCGGCGAGCTCGACCCGCTCCCCGTCCCGGTACGCTGGGAGGTGGCCACCGACGAGGCGATGCGCAACGTGGTGGCGGCCGGCACCGCCGAGGCCTCACCCGACTGGGCGCATTCGGTCCACGTCGAACCGAAAGGACTGGAGCCTGAGCGCTGGTACTGGTACCGCTTCCGCGCCGGCGACGCGCACAGCCCCGTCGGGCGCACGCGCACCGCGCCGCCGACGAACGCCAGCCCCGACCGACTGAGATTCGCCTTCGCCTCCTGCCAGCACTATGAGCAGGGCTTCTTTGGCGCCCACCGCCACATCGCCGCCGAGGCGCCGGACCTGGTGGCGTTCCTGGGCGACTACATCTACGAGTCGTCCTGGGGCCGCGAGCATGTGCGCAAGCACAGCGGCGGCGAGCCCCACACGCTCGCCGAGTACCGCGCGCGCTACGCGCTGTACAAGTCCGATCCGGACTTGCAGGCGGCGCACGCCGCCTGCCCCTGGATCGTGACCTGGGACGACCATGAGGTGGACAACGACTACGCCGACGACCGTCCGGAGGACGGCATGCCGAGGGAGCGGTTCCTCGAGCGCCGCGCCGCCGCCTACCGCGCCTACTACGAGCACATGCCGCTGCCCGAGCGCATGAAGCCGAAAGGCCCGGACATGCGCATCTACACCCAGCTGGGCTGGGGCACGCTCGCGCGCTTCTACGTCCTGGACGACCGCCAGTACCGCTCCTGGCAGGCCTGCCCGCGGCCCAACCGCCGTGGCGGCTCGAACACCGTCAACGTCGCCGAATGCGAGGCACTCGGGAACCCCAACCGCAGCATGCTGGGCCGCGCGCAGGAGCACTGGCTCTCGGCCGCGCTCGCGCAGTCCGGCGCGCGCTGGAACCTCATCGCCCAGCAGACGCGGATGGCGCAGTTCGACCAGCTGCCGGGCGAAGGCCGGCGCGCCTGGACCGACGGCTGGGACGGCTACCCGGCGGCGCGCGCGCGCCTGTTCGATGCGCTGCTGGAGCACCGCGTCGCCAACCCGGTGGTGCTGGGCGGGGACGTGCATTTGTTCAACGTCTCGGAACTGAAGCGCGACTTCGACGATCCCGCCTCGGCGGCCATCGCCAGCGAGTTCGTCTGCACCTCCATCACCTCGCAGGGCTGGGCGCAGGAACGGCTGAACGCGTTCCTGCCCGACAACCCGCACATGAAGCTGCTGGACAGCCGCTACCGCGGCTATGTGCGCATGGAGGTCACGGCGAAGGAAACGCGCGCCGACCTGCGCGCGATGGACTCCGTGACGCA
>VGIA01000165.1 GCA_016868105.1 Betaproteobacteria bacterium
ACCGCCTCCGAGGAGAACGGCACCACCGTGGCGGCGAGGAACGCCGACAGGAACACGCCGGCGAGCCCGCCCTCGGGGGTCAGCAGCGTCGAGGCAAGCGTATTCAATGTGATAGGCTTTTTCGATGAAGGGGAAGGATTACCTCGAGCGCATTCTCGCCGCCCGCGTCTACGACGTCGCGCAGCAGACGCCGCTTGAGCCCGCCCCCGGCCTGTCGCGGCGCCTGGGCAACCGGCTGCTGCTCAAGCGCGAGGACCTGCAGCCCATATTCTCGTTCA
The DNA here is from genome assembly GCA_016868105.1 of Betaproteobacteria bacterium. Taxonomy (GTDB): domain Bacteria; phylum Pseudomonadota; class Gammaproteobacteria; order Burkholderiales; family SG8-39; genus RBG-16-66-20. Next base: position 279 of record VGIA01000165.1, read on the forward strand.
AGCTGCGCGGCGCCTACAACAAGATGGCGAAGCTGCCGGCGGCGAAGCGCAGGCGCGGGGTGATCGCCGCCAGCGCCGGCAACCACGCCCAGGGCGTGGCGCTGGCGGCGCAGAAGCTGGGTTGCCGCGCCACCATCGTGATGCCGGTGACCACGCCCCGGATCAAGGTCGAGGCGGTCGCGGCGCGCGGGGCGAAAGTGGTGCTGCACGGGGATACCGTGGCCGATGCATTCGTGCAAGCGCGGCGGCTCCGCCGGCGCCAGGGCCTCGCCTTCGTGCACCCGTTCGACGATCCGGAGGTGATCGCCGGCCAGGGCACCATCGGCATGGAGATCCTGCGCCAGAGCGCGCGCCCGGTCGACGCGGTGTTCGTTCCCGTCGGCGGCGGCGGCCTGATCGGCGGCATCGCGGCCTACATCAAGCGCCTGCGCCCGGCGGTGAAGGTGATCGGCGTCGAACCCGCCGACGCCGACGCCATGGCGCGCTCGCTCAAGGCCGGCCGGCGCGTCAAGCTGGAGCAGGTGGGCCTGTTCGCCGACGGCGTCGCGGTGAAGGAAGTCGGCAAGGAGACCTTCCGCCTGGCGAAGCAGTACGTGGACGAGATCGTGCTGGCGGACACCGACGAGATGTGCGCCGCCATCAAGGACGTGTTCGAGGACACCCGCGTGGTGCTGGAGCCCGCCGGCGCGCTGGCGATCGCGGGCGCCAAGGCCTGGGTGGCGCGCAAGGGCGCGCGCGGCAAGACCCTGGTCGCCATCGCCTCGGGGGCCAACACCAATTTCGACCGCCTGCGCTTCGTCGCCGAGCAGGCCGAGCTGGGTGAGCACCGCGAGGCGGTGATGGCGGTGACCATCCCGGAGCGCCGCGGCAGCTTCCGGCGCTTCCTGGAGGCGCTCGGCAACCGCAATGTCACCGAGTTCAACTACCGCATGTCGGACGAAAGCGCGGCGCACATCTTCGTCGGGGTTGGCGTGACCGGGCAGGACGAGACGGCGCGCCTCGCGCGGCGGCTGGCGCGTGCCGGCTGCCACACCCTTGATCTGTCGGACAACGAGATCGCCAAGGCGCACGTGCGCCACATGGTCGGTGGGCCATCGGCGCTCGCGCGCAACGAACTGCTGTACCGCTTCGAGTTCCCGGAGCGCCAGGGCGCGCTGATGAAGTTCCTGCGCGCCATGAATCCGTCCTGGAACATCAGCCTGTTCCACTACCGCAACCACGGCGCCGACTACGGCAGCGTGCTGGTCGGCATGCAGGTGCCGCCCGCCGAGATGGGCGACTTCCGCCGGTTCCTGGCGCGCCTGGGCTATCCCTGGGCCGACGAGTCGCGCAACCCGGCGTACCGCCTTTTTCTCCGATGAGGTTCCCGCGATGAACCGCCGGCGGCTGCTGGGGGCGGGGCTCGCGGCCCTGCTCGGGCCGGCCGCCGCGAGGGCGCAGATGCCCGCCTACGCCTGGGACGACGGCAGCGTGCCCTTCGTGGTCACGCCGATGGAGGTCGTCGCGCGCATGCTGCAGCTGGCCGATGTCGGGCCGGGCGACACCGTCATCGACCTCGGCTCGGGCGACGGGCGCATCGTCATCGAGGCGGCCAGGCGCGGCGCGCGCGCCCTGGGCATCGAGCTGGACAAATCCCTGGTCGCGGCGGCCGAGGACAATGCGCGCGCCGCGGGCCTCGCCGAGCGCGCGCGCTTCGAGGCCATGGACCTGTTCGCCGCCGACCTGTCGGCCGCCACCGTGATCACCCTTTACCTGCTGCCGGAACTGAACGCGAGGCTGCGGCCCAGGCTGCTCGCGCTCACCCCCGGCACCCGCATCGTGTCGCACGATGCCGGCCTGGGCGACTGGCCCTTCGACGAGCGGCTCGAGCTGCGCGTGCCCGACAAGCCGGTGGGCGTCGGTTTCTCCCGCGTCGAGTTGTGGGTGGTGCCGGCGCGGGTCGCGGGGATCTGGAATCTCGAGCTGCCGGAGCACGGCGGGCGCTGGACGCTGCGCATCGCGCAGCGCTACCAGCTGCTGGAGGTGGAGGTCGCGGCCACGGGCGGGCGCGACTTCGTGGTGCCGGGGGTGCGCCTGCGCGGCGCGCAGCTCGCGCTGGTGACCAACGGCATCGTCGGCCGGCGCGCGTGGCGCAACGTCTTCAGCGGCACGGTCGAGGGCGGGCGCATCACCGGCGAACTGCTCGCCAGCGACGGCAATGAGTCGCGCAGCTTCGCCTTCACCGCGGTACGCTGAGCTCTCAGGGCGCAGCTGGTAGCACAGCGACCTGCCGCCGCCGGTGGGCATCAGCACCAGCGCCTCGCCGCCGCCAGCGACGTGGCGCACGATTCGTCTCCTGGGCGCCGCCGAAGGCGGGGAAGCCGAACACCGTGTCGAGCAGCCCGGGGGGGCGCGGTCTTCAGCCACCGTGCTCACTGAGCCACATCGCCCACGAACGCGAGGCCATCCCGATCGCGGCGGTACACGCCCCGCTCG
>VGIA01000166.1 GCA_016868105.1 Betaproteobacteria bacterium
GGCGACAAGGTGCGCGTCTTCAAGATGCGCCGCCGCAAGCACTACACCAAGAATCAGGGCCATCGTCAGAACTACACCGAAGTGCGCATCGACGGCTTCGTCGGCGCCTGATCTCCAGGAGAATCGGACCATGGCACAAAAGAAGGCAGGCGGCAGTTCCCGCAACGGTCGCGACTCCCAGGCCAAGCGCCTCGGCGTCAAGGTCTACGGCGGGCAGAGCGTGACCGCGGGCTCGATCCTGGTGCGCCAGCGCGGCACCGTGGTGCGTCCCGGCCAGAACGTCGGCATGGGTCGCGACCACACCCTGTTCGCGCGCGTCGCCGGCAAAGTGCAATACTCCGAGCGCGGCACCACCGAGCGCAAGTCGGTGAGCGTGGTCCCGGCCTAGCCCACCCCCGGCTCCCGCGCAAAGCCCTGCCGGAGCCGGCAGGGCTTTTTTGTTTCCACCGCCATGAAATTCATCGACGAAGCGCGCATCGAAGTCCACGCCGGCAAGGGCGGGGATGGCAGCGCGGCGTTCCGGCGCGAGAAGTTCGTGCCTCGCGGCGGCCCCTCGGGCGGCGACGGCGGTCGCGGCGGAAGCATCTGGGCGCTTGCCGACCGCAATCTCAATACCCTCATCGATTTCCGCTACGCCCGCATCCACCGTGCGCAGGCGGGCGAGGTCGGCCGCGGTGCCGACAAGTACGGCCATGGCGGCGAGGACCTGGAGCTGCGCGTGCCCGTCGGCACCATTTTCAAGGATGCCGGGAGCGATGAAGTGGTCGCCGACCTGACCGAGGACGGACAGCGCGCCCTGCTCGCCCGCGGCGGCAAGGGCGGATTGGGCAACCTGCACTTCAAGTCGAGCATCAACCGCGCGCCGCGCCAGTTCACCCGCGGCGCGCCGGGCGAGTCGCGCACCCTGAAGCTGGAATTGCGCCTGCTGGCCGACGTCGGCCTGCTCGGACTGCCCAACGCGGGCAAATCGACCTTCATCCGCGCGGTATCGGCAGCGCGGCCCAAGGTCGCCGACTACCCGTTCACCACGCTCAACCCGTCGCTCGGCGTGGTGCGCATCGCGCACGACGCGGCGTTCGTCATCGCCGACATCCCGGGCCTGATCGAGGGCGCCGCCGAAGGCGCGGGGCTGGGGCACCAGTTCCTGCGCCATCTTTCGCGCACCCGGCTGCTGCTGCATCTGGTGGACCTCGCCCCGCCGGAGGGCGGCGCCGAGGCGGCCAGGAGCGTGCGCGCGCTTGCGGCCGAACTGAAGAAGTACGACGCCGGGCTGGCGCGCAAGCCGCGCTGGCTGGTGTTCAACAAGGCAGACCTCGCGCCGCAGGCCGCGGCGCGGGTGCAGCGCACGCTGCGCACGCTGCGCTGGAAGAGGCCCTGGTTCATGGTTTCGGCGATCAACGGCGAGGGCTGCCGCCAACTGTGCAACGCGGTGCACCGGTTCCTCTCCGGCCAGGCCCCCGGGGATTCCCGGTGATCCGCGCCATCGCCGAGGCCGGCACGCTGGTGATCAAGGTGGGCTCCACCTTGGTGACCAACGAAGGCCGCGGCCTGGACGCGGCGGCGATCGCGCGCTGGGCGGCGCAGGTCGCGCAGCTGCGCGCGCTCGGCAAGCGCTGCGTGCTGGTCTCCAGCGGCGCCATTGCCGAGGGCATGCTGCGCCTGGGCTGGACGCGCCGGCCCAGCGCCATGCACGAACTGCAGGCCGCCGCCGCGGTGGGCCAGATGGGCCTGGCGCAGTGCTACGAGAGCTGCTTCCGCGAGCACGGCCTCGCCACCGCGCAGGTGCTGCTCACCCACGCCGACATGGCGGACCGCGAGCGCTACCTCAATGCGCGCTCTACCCTGCGCACGCTGCTCAAGCTGGGCGTGATCCCGGTAATCAACGAGAACGACACCGTGGTCACCGACGAGATCCGCTTCGGCGACAACGACACGCTGGGCGCGCTGGTGACCAATCTGGTCGAGGCCGACGCGCTGGTGATCCTCACCGACCAGGCCGGCCTCTACGACGCCGACCCGCGCCGCGATCCGGCGGCAAGGCTGATCGGCGCGGCGCAGGCCGGTGACCCGCGCCTGGAAACGATCGCCGGAGGCGCCGGCTCGGACCTGGGCAGGGGCGGCATGATCACCAAGGTGCTTGCGGCAAAGCGCGCCGCGCGCAGCGGAGCCCACACCGTGATCGCCTCCGGCCGCGAGCCCGATGTGCTGCTGCGGCTGGCGCGCGGCGAGGAGCTGGGCACCCTGCTGCGCGCGCAGACGCTGCCGCTGGCCGCCCGCAAGCAGTGGCTGGCCGATCACCTCAACCTCGGCGGCCGGCTGACGCTGGACGCGGGCGCGGTCAAGGCGCTCGCCAGCGCAGGCAAGAGCCTGCTGCCCATCGGCGTGCGCGAAGTGAGCGGGGAGTTCGAGCGCGGTGCGGTGGTTGCCTGCGTCGACGCCGCAGGCCGCGAGATCGCGCGCGGCCTGGCGAACTACTCGGCCGCGGAGACGCGCCGCATCCTCGGACGGCCCTCGGGCGAGATCGAGTCGATCCTCGGCTACGTGGACGAGCCCGAACTCATCCACCGGGACAACCTGGTCCTGCTGTAGCCGCCGCGCTAGTTGGCGCCGCCGGCGCCGAAGCCCTGGCGGTCGGGATGGCCGCCGCGGCGCAACGCGTCAATGCCCTCGGCGGCGCTGAAGATGGCGCGGTGCATCGGACAGAAGTACTCGCGGCGCAGAAC
>VGIA01000167.1 GCA_016868105.1 Betaproteobacteria bacterium
GCTGAAGAAGGAAGAATGGGCCAAGCGCCTGCCGCAGCCCGCCTTCAAGGTGCTGCGCGAGGAAGGCACCGAGCGCGCGGGCTCCAGCCCCCTGGACCGCGAAAAGCGAGCCGGCGTGTTCGCCTGCGCCGGCTGCGGCCTGCCGCTGTTCACCTCGGCGATGAAATACGACAGCGGCACCGGGTGGCCGTCGTTCTTCACCACCATCCCGGGGGTGTTCGGGACCAAGAAGGACTACCACCTGATCTATCCGCGCACCGAATACCACTGCATCCGCTGCGGCGGCCACCACGGCCACGTCTTCGACGACGGCCCGCCGCCGACGCGCCTGCGCTACTGCAACAACGGCGTGGCGCTGAGCTTCATCCCGCAGAAGGCGTAGCCGGGCCGTTCAGCCGCAGCGCCGCCTCCAGCGGCGGCGCCGGGAAGTGGAAGCGCACCGGCCCGTCGGGCAGCGCGTGCAGGAACTGCTTCAGGAACGGCTGCTCGGAATCGAGCAGTTCCTCGGGCGCGCCCTCGCCCACCAGCCGGCCCTCGGCGATCACGTACAGGTAATCCACCAGCTTGAGCGACTCCGAGACATCGTAGGTCACCACCACCGAGGTCAGGCCCAGCGCGTCGTTGAGCTTGCGGATCAGCTGCGCGATCGCGTTCAGGGAAATCGGGTCCAGGCCGCCGAAGGGCTCGTCATACATCGCCAGCAGCGGATCGGTGGCGATGGCGCGCGCCAGCGCCACGCGGCGCGCCATGCCGCCGGAGAGGTCCGAGGGCATCATGTCGCGCGCCCCGCGCAAGCCCACCGCATCGAGCTTCATCAGCACCAGCGGCCGCACCAGCTCCTCGGGAAGGTTGTAGTGCTCGCGGATCGGGAAAGCGATGTTCTCGTACACCGACAGGTCGCTGAACAGCCCGGAGACCTGGAACATCATCCCCATCTTGCGCCGCAGCGCGTAGAGCTCGTCGGTGGGCAGCTTGTGCACCAGCTGGCCGGCCACCCGCACCCAGCCGCGCGACGGATCGAGTTGGCCGCCGATCAGCTTCAGCAGCGTGGACTTGCCGCTGCCCGAGCCGCCCAGGATGGCCACCACCTTGCCGCGCGGGATCTTCAGCGACAGGCCGCGGAAGATCGGCAGCTCGCCGTAGCTGAAGTGCAGGTCGGAGACCTCGACCAGGATTTCCGCGTCCGCCATACAGGGCCAAGTCTAGCCCAGATGCGCCGTACTATTGGCGCATGCCACCTGCCTACCAAGGGCTGACGCCGGACACGGTGCTCGACGCACTTGACAGCGCGGGCTGGCGCGGCGACGGCCGGTTGCTGGCCTTGAACAGCTACGAGAACCGCGTCTACCAGGTCAACCTCGAGGACGGCTCCGTGGTGGTGGCCAAGTTCTACCGCCCCAACCGCTGGAGCGGGGCGCAGATCCTGGAGGAACACGCGTTTGCCACCGAGCTCGCGGAGCGCGAGATCCCGGTGGTCGCGCCGCTCGCCGCCGGCGCCACCACCCTGCACGCGTTCGGCGCCTTCCGCTTCGCGGTGTTCCCGCGCCGCGGCGGCCGCACGCCGGAACTGGAGGACGAGAAGGTGCTGGAGTGGATCGGCCGGTTCCTCGGCCGCATCCACGCCGTGGGCGCCGCCGCGCCCTTCGCCGTGCGCCCGGCACTGGACATCGAGGCCTTCGGCACCGAGCCGCGGCAATGGCTGCTCGATTCCGGGATGATTCCGGCCGACGTCCGCGAGGCCTGGGAAACGGTTTCCGCGCAGGCGCTGGAGCGGGTGTCGGAGGCGTTCCGGCTGGCCGGCCCAGTCCGCCGCATCCGCCTGCATGGCGATGTGCACGCCGGCAACGTGCTCTGGACCGGCCGCGGGCCCCACTTCGTGGACTTGGACGACGCGCGCATGGGGCCGGCGGTGCAGGACCTGTGGATGCTGCTGCCCGGGGACCGGCAGGGCGCGCTAAAGTCCCTGAAGGCGCTGCTGGACGGCTACCGCCAGTTCCAGGATTTCGACGCCCGGGAGCTGGCGCTGGTCGAGCCGCTGCGCACCCTGCGCCTGCTGCACTACTCGGCCTGGATCGCGCGGCGCTGGGACGACCCCGCCTTCCCGGCCGCCTTCCCCTGGTTCAACACCCAGCGCTACTGGCAGGACCGGATCCTGGAATTGCGCGAGCAGACTGCGGCCATGGAAGAGGAACCGCACCCCCTGCCATGATTCAGGGATAATTGCCGCCTTTCGGCCTGTTCCGGTTCCTGCCTCATGATCCTGTTCGCCGCCACGGTCTTCACCAGCGCCTTCCTGCTGTTCCTGGTGCAGCCCATCATCGCCAAGCAGATCCTGCCCTGGTTCGGCGGCACCGCCGCGGTCTGGACCACCTGCATGGTGTTCTTCCAGCTGGTGCTGCTCGCCGGCTACGCCTACTCGGACGCGGTGAGCCGCAAGCTCGCGCCGCGCGCGCAGGCGATCCTGCACACCGTGCTGCTGGCGGCCAGCCTCGCCTTCCTGCCGATCCTCGCCGGCGAATCCTGGAAGCCGGACCCGGACACCGAGCCCGGCGGCCGGATTCTGCTGCTGCTGGCGGCAACCATCGGCCTGCCCTACTTCCTGCTCTCGA
>VGIA01000168.1 GCA_016868105.1 Betaproteobacteria bacterium
CGGCGATCCGGTGCTCCTGCTGCATGGTTACCCGCAGACGCACCTGCTGTGGCACAAGGTGGCGCCGCGCCTTGCCGCGCACTACCGCCTCGTCGTCCCCGACCTGCGCGGCTACGGCGACAGCGAAAAGCCGGCCGCCGCTGCCGACGATCACGAGGTGTACTGCAAGCGCACCCTGGCGAAAGACATGGTGGAACTCATGCAGCAGCTCGGCCACGCGGCCTGGCACGTCGTCGGCCACGATCGCGGCGCGCGCGTCGCGCACCGCATGGCGCTCGACCACCCGCAGCGCGTCAAGAGCTTCACCTCGCTCGACGTGGTCGCCTCCCAGGCCGCCTTCGACGCGATGGACGCCCAGCTCGCGTACGCCTGGTTCCACTGGAACCTGATGCGCCAGCCCCATCCGCTGCCCGAGACGCTGATCGGCAACAGCGTGCGCGAGTACTTCGATTTCCTCATGGAGCGCTGGTGCGCCACCCCCGGCGCGATCCCGCCCGGGGTCTACGCCGAGTACGTGCGCTGCTTCTGCAACCCGGAGACGGTGCGCTCGACCTGCGCCGAGTACCGCTCGGTGGCCCTGGACCTGCAGCACGACGAGGCCGACCGCGGCCGCAGGCTCGAGTGCCCGGTGATGGTCCTCTGGGGGTCGAACACCTCGAAACGCCCCGGCTGGCAGACCGGCAAGCGCCTCGACATCCTCGCCACCTGGCGCGAACGCGCGCGCGAGGTGCGCGGCCGCGGCCTCGACTGCGGCCACTTCGTCCCGGAGGAGCAGCCGGAGGCGGTCGTCGCCGAGCTCCTCGCCTTCTGGGGTGCGCCGCGATGACCGAGCGGCGCAAGATCACGCCCCACGACCTGCAGGCGCGCAAGCGCGAGGGCCGCAAGATCACGATGCTCAGCATCTACGACTATCCGCTTGCGCTCCTCGCCGAGCGCGCTGGCCTGGACACGATCCTGGTTGGCGACTCGCTCGCCATGACCGCGCTCGGCCATGAGAACACCGTGTCGGTCACGCTCGAGGAGATGCTGCACCACGTGAAGGCGGTCGCGCGCGCGGCGCGCACCGCGATGGTGGTCGCGGACATGCCGTTCATGTCCTACCAACCCTCGGAGCGCGACGCCATCCTCGCCGCCGGCCGGTTCATGAAGGAGGGCATGGCCGACGCCGTCAAGGTCGAAGGCGGCGCCGGGATGGCGCCGATCCTGGGCGCCATCCACCGCGCCGGCGTCCCGGTGATGGGCCACATCGGCCTCACGCCGCAGAGCGCCGCGCAGCTGGGCGGGCTCAAGGTGCAGGGCCGCACCGCGCAGGCGGCCAGGAAGCTCGTGGCCGACGCCGCGGCGCTGCAGGCCGCGGGCGCCTTCGCGGTGATCCTGGAGTGCGTCCCCGGCGAGGTGTCGCGCCTGGTCACGGAAAGCCTGCGCGTGCCGACCATCAGCTACGGCGCCGGCGTGCACTGCGACGGGCAGGGCATGGTGTCGGCCGACATGCTGGGCCTCTTCGAGCGCTTCAAGCCGAAGTTCGCCAAGCGCTACGTCGACCTCGCGCCGCAGATCCTGAAGGCGTTCGAGACCTACCGCGACGAGGTGGCCGCCGGGCGCTTTCCCGCCGACGAGCACACCTACGCGGTCGATCCGAAGGAACTCGCGGCGCTGCACGGCAAGCGCGCGCGTGGCAAGCGATGAGCGCTCGCCTGCGCGACCGCGTCGCGATCGTCACCGGCGCCGGCTCGATCGGGCCCGGCTGGGGCAACGGCAAGGCCGCCGCGGTGCTCTACGCGCGCGAGGGCGCGCGCGTCCTCGCCGTCGACATCAACCCCGCGGCCGTCGAGCAGACGCGCGCGCTGATCGCGGGGGAGGGCGGCACCTGCGAGACCTTCGCCGGCGACGTGAGCCGTTCATCGGACGTCGCGGCGCTGGTGGCGCGCTGCATCGAGCGCTTCGGCCGCATCGACCTCCTGCACAACAACGTCGGCATCGTGGAGGTCGGCGGTCCGGTCGAGATCAGCGAGGAGAACTGGGACCGCCTGATCGACGTCAACCTGAAGAGCGTCTACCTCACCTGCAAGCACTGCATCCCGCACATGCTCGCGCAAGGCCGCGGGGCGATCGTGAACATCTCCTCGATCGCCTCGCTGCGCTTCACCGGCTACCCGAGCGCCTCCTACAACGCCTCGAAGGGCGCGATCAACCAGCTCACCCAGAACATCGCCATCCAGTACGCCGGGCGCGGCATCCGCGCCAACTGCGTGCTGCCGGGGCTGATGGACACCCCGCAGATCCGCGCCTACCTGACCAAGGGCTACGGCGGCGACGTGGAGGAGATGATCGCGAAACGCAACGCAAGCTGCCCGATGAAGCGCATGGGCGACGCCTGGGACGTCGCCCACGCGGCGCTGTTCCTCGCGTCCGACGAGGCGAAGTACATCACCGGCGCCGAGCTGGTGGTGGACGGCGGGATGAGCTGCAAGATGTCTTGACGCGGGCCCTGCGGGGGTCACCGGTTAGCCCAGTCGGGCAGCCTCTTCAGAAGG
>VGIA01000169.1 GCA_016868105.1 Betaproteobacteria bacterium
CCGCTTTCCTCCTCTTTCGCGCCTTCGACGTGGTCAAGCCGCCGCCGATCCGGAATTTCGAGCGCCGCTTCAAGGGCGGCTTCGGCGTGATGTTCGACGACCTGCTCGCCGCAGGGTATACGCTGCTGGTCCTGGCGATGGCAAAGAGGCTGTTTCTCTGATGCACGGGTCCCTGGATGCGCTGGCGGCGCGGGCCGGGCAGGCGCTGGCCGCAGCGGGCGAGCGCCTGGCCACGGCCGAGTCCTGCACCGGGGGCTGGGTGGCGCAGGCGATGACCTCGATCGCGGGCTCCTCGGACTGGTTCGAGCGCGGCTGGGTCACCTATTCGAATGCCGCCAAGCGCGACGAGCTCGGGGTCGCGGAGCGGACCCTTGAGCGCCACGGCGCGGTGAGCGAGGAGACGGCGCGCGAGATGGCCGCGGGTGCGCTGCGCCGCGCCGGCGGCGGCGTGGCGCTGTCGGTGACCGGCGTCGCCGGGCCCGGCGGCGGCAGCGCCGCGAAGCCCGTCGGCATGGTGTGCTTCGCGTGGGCGCGCGGGAGTAGGATGCGCAGCGAGACGATGCGCTTCGACGGTGACCGCGACAGCGTGCGGCGCCAGTCGGTGGCGCACGCACTGAACGGACTGCTGGAGCTGCTGTGAGCGCGCAGCCCAATGCCAAAATCCGGCCCGCTGCCGCCGCGGGCGCCCGCGGCTTGTGCGGCGCGCAGCTGCCCGGGCGCTGGCAGAAATTCGGCAAGCCGTTCGGGCGCCGGCGGCTGTCGGTCCGCCTGCACCCCGCGGCCTGAACGCCGCGCCCGGCTCGAATGCGTGGCTCGCCGGCGTGTGCGCGGGCCGGGCCCTGGCGGCGACCTGGTTCGTCGCCTACGCCGCGGTGCTGCCGCCGACGCAGGCCGCCTGGGGCCTGTCGGGAAAGGAAGCCGGCATGGTCCAGGCGGCCTATCACCTGGGCTATCTGATATCGCTGTTCATCGTCGGCTTCCTCGCCGACCATTTCGGCGCCAAGCGCACGCACCTCGCCTCCGGGCTGCTGGCCTGGATCACGCCGCTCTTCTTCGTGCTGTATGCCGAGGGCTTCTGGTCGGCGATGTGGCTGCATGCGCTGACGGGGCTTTGCCAGGGCGGCGCCTATACGCCGGTGGTGGCGATCCTCAACGACAACGTCCCCCGCGAGCGGCGTGGCCGCGCGATCGGCTTCTTCATCGGTGCCTCCAGCGCCGGCTATGCGCTCGCGCTGGGGGTCACCGGGCTCGCGCTCCACTTCACCGGCTGGCGCGGCGCGATGGCGGCAGTCGCGCTGATGCCGCTCCTCGCCTGGCTGGTGTCGCTCTGGCTGCTGCGCGCGACGCCCAACCTTATCCACCCGCGCCCGGCGGGCGAATCGCCCCTCGCGGCGCTGCCCGCGGTCTGGAAGAACCGCCGCGGCATGCTCTCCATCTGGGGCTACACCTTCCACAACTGGGAGCTGCTGTGCCTGTGGGCCTGGCTGCCGGCGTTTCTCACCGCGGCGCTGGTGGCGCAGGGCCACGGCACCGGCGAGGCGGCGGCGCTCGCGCTGGGGCTCTCGGCGCTCACCTATGTCGCCAACATCGCCGGCTCGATCGTCGGCGGCACCATGGCGGACCGCTGGGGTCGGACGCAGACCATCCTGCTGTGGTCCACGGTGAGCCTGGCGCTGTCGCTGTCCATCGGCTGGCTGATGGCGCTGCCGGTCTGGCTGCTGGTGGCGCTCGCCTGCCTGTACAACTTCGCCGCCATCGCCGATTCCTCGACCCACTCCACGGTGCTGGCCGAGGCCGTGCCGCCGCACTACCTCGGGGTCGCCTACGCGGTGCGCTCGGTGATCGGCTTCGGCGCCGGGGTGGCGAGCCCGGTGCTGTTCGGCTGGGCGCTCGACCTGGCCGGGGGCGGCAAGACGAGCGCTGAGCCCTTCGCCTGGGGCGTGGCCTGGACGATGCTCGGCTGCGGGGCGTTGCTGGGGCCGCTGGCGAGCTGGAAGCTGCAGCGGCAGATGCGGGCCCGCGGCGGGTGGCGCCAGAAGCGCCAGAGCTAGGGTTGGGCGCGTTCCTGTTCCGTGGGCGCCGCCAGCGACAGGGTGCGGTAGAGGCGGGCATCGAGCGCGCGCGTCAGGCGGCCGATGGCGCCGCCCTTGCCGTTGGGCGTCGTTGCGGGAAGCGCCCGTCCTTGATCAACTCGTACTGGGCTTGGAGCAGCGAACGGCGCAGCTTGGGCTAGACGCGCGCGTCGGCAGACTTGGGGGCCATATGTTCCGGGTTTGCGGAATCGAATATCGCGCCAGCTTTTCCTAGACCAGATCGGGTGTGATTGCGGCGACCAGCGTGGCATCGCCGCCAGCGGGCGCCTCGATCCAGATCAGAGCGCCTTTGTGCAG
>VGIA01000170.1 GCA_016868105.1 Betaproteobacteria bacterium
TTCCTCCCTGCACGCTGGGGGTGCTGGGCGGCGGGCAGCTGGGCCGCTTCTTCGTCATCGCCGCTCGCGAGATGGGCTACCGCGTCCATGTGCTCGATCCGGACCGGGGCAGCCCGGCCGGGGCGCTTGCCCACCGGCACCTCGCCGCGGCCTATGACGACACCGCGGCGCTGGAAGAGCTCGCGGCCTCCTGCGCCGCGGTCACCACCGAATTCGAGAACGTGCCCGCGGCGAGCCTGGCGCGGCTCGCGCGCGCGACGCGCGTCGCGCCCTCCCCCGAGTGCGTCGCCATCTCGCAGGACCGCATCCGCGAGAAGGCGGCCTTCGCCGCGCACGGCCTGCCGGTGGGACCGCATGCGCCGGTGGTTGCGGCAGCGGACCTCGACCGGCCGGAGCTCTACCCCGCGGTGCTCAAGCGCGCCCGCTTGGGCTACGACGGCAAGGGACAGGCGCGCGTCGCCACCGCGGCCCAGGCGCGCGCGGCCTGGCAGGCCTTCGAGCGCGCGCCCTGCGTGCTGGAACACCTGCTGCCGCTCGATTGCGAGGTCTCGGTGATCGTGGCGCGAGGCGCCGGCGGGGCCGCCGTCGCGTTCACGGTGGCCGAGAACCGGCACCGCCACGGCATCCTCGATGTGTCCATCATCCCGGCGCGCATGGAGCCGGCGCTGGCCGCCGACGCGCAGGCGATGGCGGCGCGCCTGGCCACGGCGATGGGCTACGTCGGCGTGCTCGGGGTGGAGTTCTTCGTCAGCGCGGGCAAGCTCCTGGTCAACGAAATCGCGCCGCGGCCGCACAACAGCGGGCATTACACGCTGGATGCCTGCCTCACCAGCCAGTACCAGCAGCAGGTGCGCGCGCTGTGCGGCCTGCCGCTGGGCGATCCGAGGCTGCTCGCGCCGGCGGTGATGGTGAACGTGCTGGGCGAGGCCTGGCGCGCGGGCGAGCCCGACTGGTCGGCGGTGCTCGCCGACCCGCGCGCCAAGCTGCACCTGTACGGCAAGGCCGAGGCGCGCCCGGGACGCAAGATGGCGCACTTCACGGTGATGGACGCGGACCCGGCGCGCGCGCTCGAGGCGGCGCTGGCCATCCGCGCGCGCCTGGGCATCGGCGATGGCTGACGAGCTCGCGCGCGCGGCGCGGCTGCTGCGCGAGGGCCGGCTGGTCGCGTTTCCCACCGAGACCGTCTATGGGCTGGGCGCGGATGCCTCGAGCGCAGCCGCGGTCGCACGCCTGTATGCGGCGAAGCGCCGGCCCCTCGATCATCCGGTGATCGTGCATTTCGCGGCTGCCGAGGACGCGTTCGCGTGGGCGCGCGAAGTGCCGCAGGCGGCGCGCAAGCTCGCGACGACGTTCTGGCCCGGACCGCTCACCCTGATCCTGAAGCGCTCGCCCAAGGCGGGCGATTTCGTCACCGGCGGCCAGGACACGGTGGGCCTGCGCGTGCCCTCGCATCCGGTGGCGCAGGCGCTGTTGCGGGAATTTCGCGGCCCGATCGCCGCCCCATCGGCCAACCGCTTCGGCGAGGTGAGCGCCACCACCGCGGCGCATGTGCGCGAGGACCTCGCCGCGGAGGCGGACCTGGTCCTGGAGGGCGGGCAGAGCGACATCGGCATCGAGTCCACCATCGTCGAGCTCTCGGGGGGCAAGGCGGTGCTGCTGCGGCCCGGGCACATCGGCGCATCCGAATTGGAGGCCGCGCTGGGGGAGAAGCTCGCAGAGAGGCCGGCCGGCGCGCCGCGCCATTCGGGGGGCCTTGAGCGCCACTACGCGCCGCGCACGCGGGCGCAGCTGGTGGCGCCGCACGAGCTGGATGCGCAGATCAGCAAGTGGCTTGCCCAGGGGAGCGAGGTCGCGGTGCTCGCCTTCTCCCGCCCCGACCAGCGCGTGGACTTCTGGCTGCGCATGCCGCAGGACCCGGTCGCCTATGCCCAGAAGCTCTATGCCGCGCTGCGCGAGCTGGACGGCGCCGGCTGCGCGCGCATCCTCATCGAGACGCCGCCGCAGGACGAGCGCTGGGCGGCGGTAGGGGACCGCCTGCGGCGCGCGGCGGCGTAAAATCCGCCTCAGGCGAGCAGGATTGCACCAAGCCGACCGAGGACGGGTCGGCGAACCTGCGCTGCCCGGTGGGCGTCGGTGGGGGCGGTGAACGTAACCGCTCGGTTATATCTGCGGGCTAGACGCGCCGCGGCCCCGGCCTGCCATCCTCCACCACGAAGCTCGCCAGCGTGCTGCACGCGGCAGCGGGGTGCGTCACGGAGTCCATCGCGCGCAGGTCGGCGCGCGTTTCCTTCGCCGTGACCTCCATGCGCACATAGCCGCGGTAGCGGCTGTCCAGCAGCTTCATGTGCGGGTTGTCGGGCAGGAACGCGTTCA
>VGIA01000171.1 GCA_016868105.1 Betaproteobacteria bacterium
ATGCTCTGCGCCTTGCTGCTGCACAGCTACGGCGTGCGGGACGTGACGGTGGCGGAAACGAACCCCCTGCGCCGCGCGTCGGTGGAGAAGGCAGCCCGCGCCGCGGTCTACGATCCGCGCGGCGAGGGTGGCCCGGCGGCGAACAGCATGGATCTGGTCATCGATGCGGTGGGCGGCAAGTCGACGCGGGCCGCGGCGCTGGCGGCGGTGAAGCCGGGCGGCGTTGTCATGCACATCGGCCTGCAGGACTGGGCGAGCGAAATCGACATGCGCAAGCTCACGCTGGCCGAGATCACCCTGATCGGCACCTACACCTACACCACGGCCGACCTGCGCTCGGCGGTGCAGGTCCTGCACCAGGGCGCCTTCGGCGATCTTGCATGGGTGGAGGAGCGCCCGCTCGCCGAGGGCGCCGCCGCGTTCCGCGACCTGCACGAAGGGCGCACGGCCGCCGCCAAGCTGGTGCTGCGGCCGTAGGCGAACATCCGCGCCGGCGTTTCGCCCCAGGCAGGCCGGCCCGGCCCGGCAGCGGGTTAAACTTCGCATACTCATCGCAAGAGGAAACGGGCAATGATTCATTTCGTGGTGCACGAGGAAGGCGACGGCGTCGGCGTGGTCGTGGTGGAGGGCGTGAAGAAGGGCCAGGAGCTCACCGGCTGGATCATGGAAGACGACAAGGAAATCAAGATCCAGGCCAAGAGCGACATCCCCATTGGCCACAAGATCGCGCTCAAGGACTACAAGCCGGGCGACACCGTGATCAAGTACGGCATCGACATCGGCAAGATCGTGGCGCCGATCGCCCGCGGCGAACACACGCACGTGCAGAACCTGAAAACCAAGCGCTGGTAAGGAATACCATGGACCTGAGCAAATCGACTTTCTGGGGCTACAAGCGGGAAAACGGCCGCATCGGCGTGCGCAACCACGTCATCATCCTGCCGGTGGACGACCTCTCGAACGCTGCGGCCGAGGCGGTGGCCAACAACATCAAGGGCACCCTCGCCATCCCGCATCCCTACGGGCGCCTCCAGTTCGGCGCCGACCTGGATCTGCACTTCGCCACGCTGATCGGCACCGGCTGCAACCCGAACGTCGCCGCGGTGGTCGTGATCTGCATCGAGGACGGCTGGGCGAAGAAGGTGGCCGAGGCCATCGCCGCCACCGGCAAGCCCGTGGCCTACTACGGCATCGAGCAGCACGGCGACCACGACACCATCATGCGCGCCTCGAAGAAGGCGAAGGAGTTTGTGCAGTGGGCCTCCGAGCTGCGCCGCGAGGAGCGGCCGCTGAAGGACCTGTGGGTATCCACCAAGTGCGGCGAGTCCGACACCACCTCCGGCTGCGGCGCCAACCCGACCGTCGGCAACGCCTTCGACAAGCTCTACCCGCACAAGGTGACGCTGGCCTTCGGTGAGACCACCGAGCTCACCGGCGGCGAGCACCTGGTGGCGGCGCGTTGCGCCACCGACGAGGTGAGGAAGAAGTTCCAGTTCATGTTCGACCGCTACCAGGCGATCATCGACAAGCACAAGACGAGCGACCTGTCCGACTCGCAGCCCACCAAGGGCAACATCGCCGGCGGCCTCACCACGATCGAGGAGAAGGCGCTGGGCAACATCCAGAAGATCGGCCGCCTGTGCAAGGTGGACGGGGTGCTGGACAAGCACGAGCGCCCCACCGGCCCGGGCCTGTGGTTCATCGACTCGTCCTCGGCCGCCGCCGAGATGGTGACGCTGTGCGCCGCCGCGGGCTACACGGTGCACTTCTTCCCCACCGGCCAGGGCAACGTGATCGGCAACCCGATCCTGCCGGCGATCAAGATCTGCGCCAATCCGCGCACCGTGCGCACGATGAGCGAGCACGTCGACGTTGACGTCTCCGGGCTGCTGCGCAGGGAGATGACGCCGGACCAGGCGGGCGACAAGCTGCTCGAGTGCATGTTCCGCACCGCCAACGGCCGGCTCACCGCCGCCGAGGCGCTCGGACACCGTGAGTTCGTGCTCACCAGGTTGTACGAGTCTGCCTAGCACCTACGTCCTTGTTCACGGCGCCTGGCACGGCGGCTGGTGCTGGGCGCGCGTGGTGCCGCTGCTGCGCGCGAAGGGCCGCCGGGTGTTCTGCCTCGCCTTCACCAGCTGGCCGTTCGTCGAGCCGAAGACCGGCCACGACGCCATGGTCAGCGCCCCGCAGGGGACCGCCAGGCTGTTGCTGGCGTACGCATGAGCGCCACGCTCGAAGTCCGCGTCTGGCGCGGCGCGGCCGAAGGCCGCTTCGAAGCCTACCAAGTGCCGCGCCACGAAAGCCAGACGGTGCTCGACGTGGTGACGCACATTCAGCGCGCCATCGACCCG
>VGIA01000172.1 GCA_016868105.1 Betaproteobacteria bacterium
GTCCCAGCTCGAGGCGCTCGCACATCTGCCGCAGGTCGGCGGCGATGGCCTTCTTGTCGTAGCCACCGGCGGGCCTGGAACTGTCGCCGAGGCCGGGGAGGTCGGGAACGATCAGGCGATAGCGTCCGGCGAGCAGCGGCATCACCCGGCGCCATTCGTGCCAGGTCTGCGGCCAGCCGTGCAGCAGCACTACCGGCGTGCCCGACCCCGTGCTGGCGACATGCAATTCGACCCGGGCCATCCGCAGCATCTGGTGCGCGATGATCATCGGTGTGATTTTATAGTGGGGCAGTGCATCCGCCGTCGGTGTTCGACTTCGGCCACGGCATCTGCGTCGTCGACAGCGTCTGTGACTGGGCGCTGCAGACAGCGGCACATCAATGGTGGAGCGGGGCGGGGCCGCGATCGTGGATACCGGCAACCGCCCTCGCCGTGACCGCGACCCTCGCCGCGCTGGCGCAGCAGGGCATTGCGCCGGGGCAGGCGGACTTCATCGTCCTGGCGCATGTCCACCTCGACCACCCCGGTTACCTGTGCTGAAATAAGACGTTACAGCTCTGGTGCTCGCCGAGCGCGCGCTAGGGCTGGCCGGTTTCTTCAGAGGAGAAAACGCTCGAAATCTTCGCGCTGGACATCGAGTTGAACGCGCAGGGCCTCCCCCCTGGTTGGATGCGACGCAGAAATAGCGCTCCCCCCCCCGAGGGGAAATTGCGCGTAAGGATTGACATGCTCCTCAGAATTCGGCATCGTTGCGACTCCGCGGCAGCAGCGCGGAAGGCATGACGGGATCCCAACGTTCCGTATCGATCGATTCAGAGGAGAAATCAGATGGCGAAGAAGAAGGCGAAGAAGGCCGGCAAGAAGCGTAAGCCCAATGCCGCATTCATGAAGCCGATGACCCCGACCGCGACCCTTGCGGCCGTGATTGGCGGCAGTTCGATGCCGCGCACTGAGGTCACCAAGAAGATCTGGGCCTACATCAAACGCAATGGCCTGCAGGACAAGAAGAACCGCCGCAACATCAACGCCGACGACAAGTTGAAGCCGGTGTTCGGCGGCAAGTCGACCGTCTCGATGTTTGAGATGACCAAGCTGGTCAACAAGCACCTCAAGTAACCCCTCACGATTGCATGGGCAGCCGGGGGCCACGAGCCCCCGGTTGCATTTCAGGGGCACGAGGCATGACCACTTCCTATTCCATAACTGAACTCGTCGCGGGCCTGCGGCGCCTGCGCGCCTCCGGGGCCGACGAGCGCGAGATCCTCAAGCGGCTCCGGCCCCTGGCCGAGCGCGCCGCCCGGTCCAAGGACGCCTGGCTGCAGAAGCACCACTACGAGGCCGACCCGCAGCAGGGCTTCGGCGTGCACCTGCTGCACGAGGAGCCCGACCACAGCCTGGCGGTGTTCGCCATCGCCTGGCTGCCGGACCGGGGCACCCCGCCGCATGACCACGGCACCTGGGCGGTGGTGGCGGGTGTGGACGGGGTGGAGAAGAACGAGTTCTTCGAACGGGTGGACGACCGCTCGAAGGCGGGCCACGCGGAACTGAAGCGGGTGGCGGGCAGGTCCTTCGACGTGGGCGAGGTGCTGGCGATGCCTGCGGGCACCATCCACAGTGTCTGGAACGAGACCCCGGAAACCACGGTGTCGCTGCACATCTACGGCCGGCACATCAACCACACGGCGCGCTCGCAGTTCGACCTGGAGAAGCAGGCGGAGACGCCTTACCTCGTCAAGGTCGCCGGGCAGTAGGCGGCCAAATGTAACCGCGGCTCTGTTACATCCGGCGCCGTCCGGATGAACCCAAGTTTCTGTCGCTCCGTCACGCCACCGCCTGGCCGAAAGGTGGTTGATCACAGCGCCTAAGCGTTGGGCCCGTTGCGAACAGGCATTTCGCCGAAATGGCTAGGCTCGGAGTGGTGGTAGCATTCGCCCCTGCGCTCAGGGGACACTACAAGGGGGGGGTAGACCGCGGGTGGGGATGCGTACTCGGAAATAGGATTTGTAATTTCAACTACGTATTTTGGCGGACCTTTGCTCCGCCTACCGTGTTGCTCCCGGATCAACCAGGGCCGAGATGTTTGACTTCGTCACCAGGCACAAGCGCCTCCTCCAGGTCTTCCTGGTGCTGTGCCTTGTGCCTTTCGCTTTCTTCGGCCTGGAGTCCTACACCCGCGCTGTCGGCGGTCGCGACGTGCTCGCCGAGGTCGAGGGCATCCCGATCAGCCGCCGCGAGCTTGAGGACGCGCTGCGCGA
>VGIA01000173.1 GCA_016868105.1 Betaproteobacteria bacterium
CGTCGCCGGTGACCGCGGCGTCGATCTCGCCGGCGAGCAGCATGGCGATGAGGTCCTTGCCCGAGGGGGCGCGCTCCACCCAGGCGGGGTCGGCGAACTCCGCGACATGGCCTTCTTCGAAGGTGACCCAGCGGATGCGGCTCGGGTCCACGCCGTGATCCTCGGCGAGGAGGCCGCGCAGCCACATCGCGGTGGTGACCGAGTACATGCGCAGGCCGATGGTCCTGCCGTGCAGCTCGCCGGGCCCGAAGGCGGGGCGCTCTGCGTCGCGCACCAGGCGGTCGTGCTGCAGGCGGGCCAGCACCACCGCCGGCAGCAGGCGGTAGGGCTTGCCGGCGGCGCGCGCCATGAGGAACGTGGTCATGGACAGCTCGGCGATGTCGAACTCCAGGCCGCGCACCACGCGCTTGAAGCCGGAGCTGGGCGGCTGAATGGCGGCGAACTCGAGCGCGACCGAATCCGAGGCGACGCGCCCCTGCTTGAGCGCCTCGGTGCAAGGGTAGTCGCCGAGCAGGGCTTTCAGGCGCGAAAGGCTCATGCCGCGATTCTATTTGATGCCGCGCCTGGGCTTGCGTAGAGTGCTGCGCATGTTTCGGCCCTCCGCCCGCGTCACCCGCACCCGCATCTCCGCTTCCGCCGCCGCCGCGCAGCGCGCCCGCGAACTCCGCGCCGCGGGCGTGGACATCCTCGAGCTCGCGCAGGGCGAGCCCGACTTCAACACCCCGGACCACGTCATCGAGGCCGCCTACCGCGCCATGAAGGAGGGCCAGACGCACTACACGCCCGCAGACGGCACCGCGGAGCTGAAGGCGGCCATCACGGCCAAGTTCCAGCGCGAGAACGGCGTCGTCTTCAAGCCGGAGAATATTTCCGCGGGCGCCGGCGGCAAGCAGGTGCTGCACAACGCGCTCATGGCGACCCTGGACCCGGGCGACGAAGTGCTGATTCCGGCGCCGTCATGGGCGGCCTATGCCGACATCACGCACTACGCCGGGGGCGTGCCGGTCTGGGTGCCGACCAGGGCGGAGCACGGCTTCAAGCTGCGGCCCGAGGAACTGGAGGCCACGGTCACGCCGCGGACCCGGTGGCTGATGCTCAATTCGCCCTCCAACCCCAGCGGCGCGGTGTACTCGGAGGCGGAGTTGCGCGCCCTGGTCGCGGTGCTGGAGCGCCGTCCCCATGTCTGGGTGATCGCCGACGACATCTACGAACACGTGCTGTTCGACGGCCGGCGGTTCGCGATGCTGGCGGCGATCGCGCCGCAGCTCGCCGCGCGCACGCTGACCGTCAACGGCTGCTCCAAGACCTACGCCATGACCGGCTGGCGGCTGGGCTACGGCGCCGGGCCCGCGGAACTCATCCGCGCCATGGCGCGGCTGCAGGCGCAGAGTTCGCTCAATCCCTCCTCGGTCAGCCAGGCGGCCGCCGTCGCGGCCCTGAACGGCCCGCAGGACATCGTGCGGGAGCGCTGCGCGATCTTCCAGTCGCGGCGCGACAAGCTGGTGCCGCGCCTGAACGCCATTCCCGGCCTGTCCTGCCTGCCGCCTGATGGCGCGTTCTACGCCTATGTCTCTTGCGCCGGCTGGCTGGGCAAGCGCACGCCGCAGGGCAAGGTGCTGGAGAACGACGCCGAGGTCACCGCCTACCTGCTGGAGTCCGGCGTGGCGCTGCCCAACGGCGCGGGCTACGGCCTTTCGCCCTATTTCCGCGTCTCCTTCGCCGCCGCGCAGGAGCACCTGGACCGCGCCTGCGACCGCATCGAGACCGCCGCCGCGAAGCTCGTGTGAACGGCGTCGCTGGGCTAACATGCGGCTTCGCGGATTGAGTTTCGCCGTGGGAACAACGGCATCCTGAAGGCCGCGCAGGGGTCTGGGAGGACCGATGCTCGGGTTTGTCGGCGTGGGCGTGATGGGCGAGCCGATGTGCCGCAACCTGGCGCAGAAGTCGGGCGAGCAGGTGTGCGCGTTCGACATCGACGATGCGCCCCTGGAGCGCCTGGGCGAGCTCGGCGTCTACGCGGGCGAGTCCATCGCCGACATCGGCCAGCGCAGCCACACCGTGTTCCTGTCCCTGCCGGGCCGGACCGAGGTGCAGAAGGTGTGCATCGGCGGCAGCGGCCTGCTGAGCAACATGCGTCCCGGCGGCTGCGTCGTGGACCTCTCCACCACCTCGGTGTGCCTCGCCAAGGACCTGCACGCCCGCTTTGGTGAGCGCGGCATCCAGTTCTGC
>VGIA01000174.1 GCA_016868105.1 Betaproteobacteria bacterium
AGCGGCAAGAAAGGCGGGCAGGCATGAAACCGGGCATCTACGAAACGCTGCAGCGCATCGCCGCCACCATCGAGAGCCGCAAGGGCGGCGACCCGAAGGCTTCCTACGTGTCGCAGCTGCTGGCCGGCGGGGACGACGCCATCCTGAAGAAAATCGGCGAAGAGGCCACCGAGACCGTGCTTGCCGGAAAAGGCAATGACCGCCTGCACCTGGTGCGCGAGGTCGCGGACCTGTGGTTCCACAGCCTGATCCTGCTCGCGCACAAGGGCCTGGGGCCGGGCGACGTGCTCGCGGAACTGCACCGGCGCGAGGGCATCCCCGGGCTGGACGAGAAGGCGGCGAGGACAAAGCGGTGAGCGCGGGCGGCGATCCGGGCTGCATCTTCTGCCGCATCGTCCGCGGCGAGATTGCCGCGAACAAGGTGCACGAGGACGAGGACATCCTCGCCTTCCACGACGTTCGGCCGCAGGCGCCGGTGCATTTCCTGGTGATTCCCAAGGAGCATGTGCCGACGCTGTACGAGGCCGGCATGGCGCAGCACCGGGCGCTCGGGAAAATGCTCGCGCTGGCGGGCGAGCTGGCCCGCAAGGAGGGCCTGGCGGAGGGCTTTCGCACCATCATCAACACCGGCCGGGTGGGGCACCAGGAGGTGTATCATGTCCATATGCACATCCTCGGCGGTCCCGAGCCGCTCGGCTCGATGCTGTCGAGGAGGCGGTAGTCGTCTTAACAGGAGGTTGATATGGGCTCGTTCAGCATCTGGCACTGGCTGATCGTCCTCGTCATCGTGATGCTGGTGTTCGGCACCAAGAAGCTGCGCAACATCGGCGCCGACCTGGGCGGGGCCGTGCGCGGCTTCAAGGACGGCATCCGCGACGGCGGCGGCAAGGCCGCGGAAGGCGCCGCAGGCGGGCAAGGGGCAGACGCGCAGATCAGCGCCAAGACGGTCGAGGGCGAGGTCAAGGCGAAATCCGAGACCCGGGCCTGATCGCCGCCATCGCTTCGCCACAGGCGCCCCAGCGGCGCCTTTTTGTTCTCTAGGGTCCCCGCGTGTTCGACATCGGCTTCTCCGAACTGATGGTCATAGGGCTGGTCGCGCTGATCGTGATCGGGCCCGAGCGCCTGCCGCGCGTGGCGCGCACGCTGGGCCATCTCGCCGGCCGCCTGCAGCGCTACGTCAACGACGTCAAGGCCGACATCAACCGCGAAGTGGAGCTCGAGGAGCTGCGCAAGATGCGCGATACGGTGCAGCAGGCGGCGTCGGGTTTTGAGAACTCGGTCCAGACGGAACTGAACAAGACCGAGTCCGAGTTGAATCAAGCTGCGGAATCGGCCGCAGGGGTTTCGACTGCGCCGATACAGCCGGCGCAGTCGATCGATGAAAAGCCGCAAGCGTCGCAGCCGGCGCAGTCGATCGATGAAAAGCCAAAGGCGCCTGCGTGAGCACGCAGGATACCTTCGTCTCGCACCTGATCGAGCTGCGCCAGCGGCTGGTGCGCGCGGCCGGCGCCTTCGCCGTGATCTTTGTCGGTCTGTTCGCCTGGCCGGGCGGGGGCTATATCTACGACCTGCTCGCGCTGCCGCTGATGAACGCGCTGCCCGAGGGCACGCGCATGATCGCCACCGGGGTGATCACGCCGTTCATGGTGCCGGTGAAGGTGACCGCGCTGGTGGCGTTCATGGTGGCGCTGCCCTACGTGCTGTACCAGGCCTGGGCGTTCGTCGC
Organism: Betaproteobacteria bacterium; assembly: GCA_016868105.1. Classification (GTDB taxonomy): domain Bacteria; phylum Pseudomonadota; class Gammaproteobacteria; order Burkholderiales; family SG8-39; genus RBG-16-66-20. The sequence continues at coordinate 1,727 of VGIA01000174.1, forward strand.
GCCGGGGCTGTACGAGCACGAGAAGAGGCTGGCGGTGCCGCTGGTGTTCGCGAGCACGGTGCTGTTCTACCTCGGCGTGGCGTTCTGCTATTTCTTCGTGTTCGGCAACGTGTTCGCCTTCATCCACGAGTTCGCGCCGAAATCCATCACGCCGGCGCCGGACATCGAGGCCTACTTCGGCTTTGTCATCACCATGTTCCTCGCCTTCGGCGTCACCTTCGAGATGCCGGTGGCGGTGATCATCTTGGTGCGCTCGGGGGTGGTCAGCCTGGAGAAGCTGCGCGAGTGGCGCCCCTACGTGATCGTCGGCGCCTTCGTCATCGCCGCGGTGGTGACCCCGCCCGACGTGCTCTCGCAGTTCATGCTGGCGGTGCCGATGTGCCTGCTCTACGAGGTCGGCTTGTTCCTCGCCCGCTTCGTCGGC
>VGIA01000175.1 GCA_016868105.1 Betaproteobacteria bacterium
TGGCATTACGACCAGATCTACCTGCCGCGGCCCGCGGTCGGTTCGTGCCTGTACGCCGTGATCATTCCTGCGGACCGTGGCGCGACCTCGTTTGCCGACATGGCGGCGGCCTACGAGGCACTGCCCGAGCGCACCAGGCAACGGATCGAAGGGCGCAAGGCGGTGCAGTCCTACGAGGCCTTCAACCGCAGCTACAGCGTGCCGACCAACGAGGAACAACGCAAGAAGTCTCCCGATATCGAGCAGCCGCTGGTGCGGACCCATCCGTACACCGGCCGCAAGGCGCTGTACATCTGCCCCGGCATGACCACACGCATCGTCGGCCTTTCCGGGGAGGACAGTGCCGAGCTGCTGGCCGAGCTGTTCGCCTGGTCGGTGCAGCCGCGGTTCGTCTACACCCACACCTGGCGGCTGGGCGACGCGCTGCTGTGGGACAACGCCTGCACCATGCATCGCCGCGAGCCGTTCGATGGCACCCAGCAGCGCCTGATGAAGCGCACCACCATCCTTCCCGAGGCCGCCGTGGCGGTGCCGTTCTGATGGCTGCGCTGCCGCTGGATGGCATCCGGGTCCTCGACCTGTCGAACTTCCTCGCCGCGCCCATGGCGGCCATGTTCCTGGCCGATTTCGGCGCCGAGGTGGTGAAGATCGAGCGGCCGGGCGGCGGCGACGAGATGCGCCTGTGGGGCAACAACAAGAACGGCGTCGGCCTGTACTACAAGGTCATCAACCGCAACAAGAAGTCGGTCACGCTCGACCTGCGCACCCCGTTCGGGCGCGATGCGGCGCTGCGCCTGGCGCGCGATGCCGACGTGGTGCTTGAGAACTATCGTCCCGGAACGCTGGAGAAATGGGGGCTGGGATATGGCGCGCTGTCGGCCGCCAATCCCGGGCTGGTGCTGGTGCGCGTGTCCGGATTCGGGCAGACCGGGCCCAAGTCGCATCGTCCCGGTTTCGGCACCCTGGCCGAGGCTTACTCGGGGTTCGCTCACATCAATGGCGAGGCGGATGGCCCGCCCCTGCTGCCCGGCTTCGGCCTTGCCGACTCCACCACGGGATTGATGGCGGCATTCCTCGCGATGGTGGCGCTCAAGGGCCGCGAGGCCAACGGCGGCCGAGGGCAGGTGGTGGATCTCGCCATTTACGAGGCGCTCTTCACGCTGCTGGGGCCGCAGGTCATCAACTTCGACCAGCTTGGACTGGTGCAGCAGCGCAACGGCAGCAGGCTGCCGTTCACCGCACCGCGCAACACTTACCGCACGCGCGACGGCCGCTGGGTATCCATGGCGGGCAGCGCGCAGTCGATCTTCGTGCGCGTGCTGGCGGCGCTGGAGGTTCCGCGCTTGGTCGATGATCCGCGCTTTGCGGACAACCGCGCTCGGCTGGTCAATGCCTTGGCCCTCGACGTCGAACTGCAGAAAGCTTTCGAGCGCTTCGACCTGGACGAGATCCTGAAGCGCTTCGACGCCACGGGTGGAGCGGTCGCCCCGGTGAACGACGTCGAGCAGTTCCTCGCCGATCCGCACATTCAGGCGCGCGGCAACGTCACCGCGGTCGAGGACGCCGAGCTCGGCGGACTGGTACGCATGCAGAACATCGTCGGCAAGCTATCCGAGACGCCGGGAGCGGTGCGCTGGGCCGGTCCACGTCTTGGCGAGCACAACCGCGAGATCCTCGTCGGCAGGCTGGGCCTCGACGCCAATGCGGTGCGCGCCGCGGGAATCGAGCTGACATGAAGCACCTCAGAACAGCGCTGGAGGGCAAGTGCTGAAGCTGCCGCAGAAGGTCAAGGTCGTCGAGGTCGGGCCGCGCGACGGCTTGCAGAGCTTTCATCGCTGGGTGGACACCGACACCAAGGTGGCGATGATCGATCGCCTCTCGGCGGCCGGTTTTCCGATGATCGAGGCCACCAGCTTCGCGCGACCGAGCGTGGTGCCGCACCTGAAGGACGCCGAGCTGGTGCTCGCGCGCATCCAGCGCCGCCCCGGGACGAAGTATCGCGCGCTGGTGCCCAATGCCAAGGGGGCCGAGCGCGCCGTGGCGAGCGGCCTGGTGGACGAGCTGCTCGGGCTGATCACGGTGAGCGAGACCTACCTCGCGCACAACCAGA
>VGIA01000176.1 GCA_016868105.1 Betaproteobacteria bacterium
CTCGAGCGCCTCGCGCGCCGCGATCAGGCGCTGGCGCCGGGCCCTGCGCCACTCGCTGAGTTCTCTTCCTTCCATGCGCAGTGTATGCTTACCCTATGATTCTTGGGCGTTTCCTGGTTCTGCTGCTGCTCGCCAGCCTGGCCGCGCCGGGCCCTGCCAATGCCAAGCGCGCCGTGAAGGCGGCCCCTGCCGATGAGGCCATACTAGCCGCGCACGCGGCCTTCCGCGCCGGCGATGCGGTGAAGCTGGCGCGCGCCTCGGCAGGGATGGGGCAGGCATTGTCCTCGCACCTGCTCGCGCCCTACCTGGAGTACTGGCGCCTGAAGCTGCGGCTGGAGGACATGCCGCAGGCGCAGATCCAGGCCTACCTCAAGGCCTACGACGGCAGTTACCTCGCCGACCGCCTGCGCGCCGACTGGCTGAAGGTGCTGGGCAAGCGCGGCGACTGGCAGAGCTTCGAGCGCGAGCTCGGGCCCCTGGTCACCGACGATCTGGAGATCCGTTGCTACGGCTGGATCGCGCGCCTGGAGCGCGGCGATGCCGGCGCCTTCGAGGAAGCGCGCGTGATCTGGCGCGAGCCCAGGGACCTACCCGAGGGCTGCGCTGCGCTGGCCGGCCGCAAGCTGGGCGCCGGCGAGGCCGGGCCCGAGCTGGTGTGGCAGCGCCTCAGGCTGCTCTTGGAGAGCGGCCAGATGGGCGCGGCGCGGCGCGCGCTGGCGCACCTGCCCGCGGGCGAAGCCCCCGACGAGCGATACCTGGCGCAGGCGGCCACTTCGCCCCAGGCGTTCCTGTCCAGCCCGCCGCGCAAGCTCAAGCGCCGCGCGGCGCGCGAAATGGTGCTGTTTGCCTTCGCGCGGCTCGCGCGCAGCGATCCGCAGGCGGCCGCGGAAGCGCTGCGCGGGCAGGCCGGCGCGCGCCTGCCGGAGGCCGATCGGCGCTATCTGTGGGGCCGCATCGGCTACGAAGCCTCGCGCAGCCTGCAGCCCGAGGGCCTGGCCTGGTTCAAGCTGGCCGGGGACAGCGCCCTGTCCGACGAGCAGCTGGCCTGGAAGGCGCGCGCCGCGCTGCGCGCCGCGGACTGGCAGGCGGTGCGCGACGCCATCGACCCGATGTCGGCGCCGGCGCGGCAGGACCCGGCCTGGAACTACTGGTACGGGCGCGCCCTGGGGGCGCAAGGCAATGCCCAAGGCGCGCGCGCCTATTTCCTGCGCATCTCCGGGCAACCGCACTTCTACGGGCTGCTGGCCGCGGAGGAGATGGGCACCATCCCGGCGCCGCCGCAGCCGTTCCACTTCCCGACCGAAGACGAGGTCGCGACGGCCAAGCGCAACCCGGGCCTCGCGCGCGCGCTGGAGCTCTACCGGCTCGGCTTGCGCACCGAGGGCACGCGCGAGTGGTTCTTCACCATCCGCGCCATGGACGACGCGCAGCTGCTGGCGGCCGCGGAACTGGCGCGGCGCCACGACATCCACGACCGCGTCATCAACACCGCGGACCGCACCGCGCTCACGCACAACTTCCAGTACCGGTACCTGGCGCCGTACCGCGACGTGTTCCGCCAGCAGTCGCGCGCCTTCGACATCGAGGAGGCCTGGGTGCTCGGGCTGGTGCGCCAGGAGAGCCGCTTCATCGTCGACGCCAAATCCTCCGCCGGCGCCCAGGGCCTGATGCAGCTGATGCCGGCCACCGCGCGCTGGGTCGCCAAGCGCCTCGGCATCAAGGACTACAGCCCGGCGCGGGTGACCGAGGTCAACACCAACGTGGTCCTCGGCACGCATTATCTCAAGATGGTGCTGGAGGACCTCGGCCACCCGGTGCTCGCCTCCGCGGCCTACAATGCCGGCCCCGGCCGGGCGCGCCGCTGGCGGGATTCCAGGCCGCTGGAGGGCGCGATCTACGCCGAGTCGATCCCGTTCAACGAGACGCGGGACTACGTCAAACGGGTGATGGCGAACACCATGTACTACTCGCAGCTCTACGGCGGCACGCCGCTGGCGCTCAAGGACCGCCTGGGCGTGATCCCGGCGCGGGCCGCGAGCGAGCGCTTCAAC
>VGIA01000177.1 GCA_016868105.1 Betaproteobacteria bacterium
AAGGTGCTGTCGGCCTCGCCCGCGCTTGCGCTGAGGGACGCGCTCTAGCGTCCTGGCGCTGGTTCTCGTCCTCACCGCCGGTCCGGCGGCCGCGCAGCAGCCCTGGCACGGGCCGGGCAAAAGCGCCCGACCCCTTCGGCACCGCGGGGTCGCAGGCCCAGCCCGTCTGGCTGCACGTCACGCCTTGAACGGGTGGCGGCGGACTAGAATGCGGCATGGTTGAAGCTGTGGTCCTCGTTATCGTCGTTGCCGGCATTGCGCTGGGCCTCTGGCTGGTGCTGAAGATGCAGGCCGGCCTGGAGCAGAAGCATCGCCAGATGCTGACAGACCTGCACGACGGGCTGACCAAGCAGGGCGATCGCCTCGGCGGCCAGTTCAACGAACTGCGCGAGGCGATCTCCGGCAAGCTGGACGCGCGGCTCGACCAGATTTCGAGCCGGGTGTCCGAGCGCCTGGACGAGGGCTTCAAGAAGACCAACGAGACCTTCGCGAGCGTCATGGCGCGCCTGGCCACCATCGACGAGGCGCAGAAGAAGATCGACGCCCTCACCGGCAGCGTGGTGAGCCTGCAGGAGCTGCTGGGGGACAAGAAGACGCGCGGCACCTTCGGCGAAGTGCAGCTGGAGGCGCTGGTGCGCAACACCCTGCCCACGCAGGCCTTCGAGATGCAGTACACGCTCGCCAACGGCGCCCGCGCCGACTGCGTGCTGAAGCTGCCCGAGCCCACCGGACTGTTGGCGGTGGACTCCAAGTTCCCGCTGGAGAACTACAACCGCATGTTTGAAGGCAAAAGCGATGATCCGATGCGCGCGCTGGCGCAGAAGCAGTTCCGCCTGGACATCCGCAGGCACGTGGACGATATCGCGAAGAAGTACATCATCCCGAACGAGACTTCCGACGGCGCGGTGATGTTCGTCCCCGCCGAGGCGGTGTTCGCCGAGATCCACGCCTACCACCAGGAAGTGGTGGACTACGCCATCGCCAAGCGGGTCTGGATCGTGTCGCCGACGACGCTGATGGCGGTGCTCAACACCGCGCGCGCGGTGCTGAAGGACCGCGAGACGAAGAAGCAGATCCACATCATCCGCGAGGCGCTGGTGCGCCTGGGACAGGACTTCCGCAGGTTCGACGAACGCATGAAGAAGCTCGCCGACCACATCCGCCAGGCCCACCAGGACGCCGAGGACGTGCAGGTCTCCAGCCGCAAGATCTCGCAGCAGTTCCAGAAAATCGAGTCCGCGGAGCTGGAGGCGCCGGAGCCCGCGCCGGCCTCTGCCGCGAACGTGGTCAGGCTAGCGGAGGAGCGCAAACCGGGGGGGTGATGTGCGAGCTGGATCTTTAAGGCCCTGCGCCGGGTCGAGATGCTCAACAGCCGGCGGCGCGAGGGCTGATGGACCGGGAAGCCTACGACTACGATCTCACCGACGAGCGGCTCCAGGACATCGATATCGTCTTTGACCGCCGAGAGGAGAACCCTGCGCGGCTGGTCGCCGCGCTGGCGCCTCCTGGGCGTTCGCGGTCGGTGCCTGGCATTGAACGGGAGCGACACGGCATGATTGCGGACTGGCAGACGATATCTGGCACGAAGCTCCACGACGAGGCGATCCCCGCCCGCGCCGGCTGGAGCCGCGAGCTGAAGCAGGGCGAGGTGCTGCGCCTGGTGGACCTGGAGGGCAAGCAGGCGGTGGATTTCCTGTGCTACAACGCGCGCGACCACGAGGATCGCTACGCCGCCGCGGACACCATGAAGATCAACGGCAACATCTTCATCGGCAAGGGCACGGTGCTGTACTCGGTGAACTGCAATCCCCTGCTCACCGTGGTGGAGGACACGCTGGGCTTTCACGACACCATCGGCGGCTGCTGTTCCTCGGCGCTCAACCGC
>VGIA01000178.1 GCA_016868105.1 Betaproteobacteria bacterium
CTTCGATCCGGCGCAGTGCATGGCGCCGTTGCCGCGCGCGCCGCAGCTCCTCGATGGCTCCGCCTACCTCGTGCACGCCGAGCTCATCATGGCCTCCCGCAAGCAGAAACCGCCTGACAATCTCAAGTCGCGGCCCCTCATGTACCAGGGCTGTTCGGCGCCGCTGCTGGGGCCCTGCGAGGACATCGCGGTCGCCAGCGAGGCACAGGACATTGACCTGGAGATGGAGGTCGCTGTGGTCACAGGCGATGTCGCCCTGGGCGCGGACCGCGAGGAGGCGACGAAGGCGATCCGCCTCGTTCTGCTGATGAACGACGTCAGCCTGCGCAAGCTGGTGACGGCGGACCTCGCCGCGGGCTTCGGCTTCCTGCACTCCAAGCCACCGTCGTCCTTTTCCCCCGTGGCGGTGACGCCGGAGGAGCTGGGCGAGGCCTGGGACGGCAAGCGCCTGCGCGGTCCGGTGCGTGCCTTCGTCAACGGCGAGCTGCTGGGCGAGCCCGACGCCGGCGAAGACATGCAGTTCGACTTCCCGCACCTGGTGCAGCACGCCGCGAAGACGCGCCCGCTCACCGCAGGCACCATCGTCGGCTCGGGCACCGTCTCCAACCGCGACCGCAAGCGCGGCGCCGGCTGCCTGTTCGAGCGCCGCGCCGAGGAGATCCTGGAAGGCGGCAAGGCGAAGACCCCGTTCCTGAGCTTTGGCGACCGTGTCCGCATCGAGATGCGCAACCCCGGGGGGCGCTCGGTATTCGGCGCCATCGACCAGCGGGTCGTCGAGGCGAAATGAGGGTGCTCTTCGCCGCCCCGGCGCTCGCCTGCGCCGCGCTGCTCTCCTATGGCTATTACCTGCAGTACTTCGACAACCAGGATCCCTGCCCGCTGTGCCTGCTCCAGCGCGGATTCTACCTGCTGGTGCTGGTCGTTTTCGCCGCGGCGGCGGTGCATGGGCCCAAGCGCGCCGGCGGGCTCGGCTATTGTGCTGCAGCAGCGATATTCGCCCTGGGCGGCCTGGGCACCGCGGCGCGGCAGGTCTGGCTGCAGCACCTGCCGCCGGAGCATGTCCCGCCCTGCGGGCCGGACCTGTACTACATGATCGACAACTTCCCGCTGCCCCGGGTAGTCGAAAAACTGTTTTCCGGCTCCGGGCAGTGCGCGGAGGTAACCTGGAGATTCCTCGGGCTGTCCATAGCGGAGTGGTCGCTGGCCTGCTTCCTGGCCCTCGTCCTGTACGCGCTCTGGCTGGCGAGGAGGCAACGCAACTAGGCCACCTCTGAACAGGTGGTCACGATGAAGGCCCCTGATGCGATAGGGTCCTGAGCGCTGCGTTGGGGTCCCCGATTCGGGGCTTTTTGCGCCCCCATCGGGCTCTGAAGCAATGCCCGTTCCGATTCTGGGCGCACTACGCCCCCTGCAGTCGCGACAATCGGTGTCCAACCACGCACAGCTTGGCCAGCGCGCAGCTGACCAAGAGCTCGATCATCCACGGCTCGCTGGAGCCGATGCGGTAGTGCAGCCGCATGCACTTTCGCCCGCGTTCTCAGCGACAGCGCCACGCTCAGAGCTTCGCCGCCAGCTCGGCGCCCTCCAGCATGGCGCGCTTGGCGTCCAGCTCGCCGGCCTCCTTCGCGCCGCCGATCAGGTGCTTCGCCTGCAGGTCACGCTTGGGTTCCTGGCCTGCGCAAACGATGACCGTGTCTGCCGCGATCACCTGTTCCTTGCCCTCGACGGTGATGTGCACGCCGGCCTCGTCGATGCAGCGGTACTCGATGCCCTTTAGCATCTTCACGCCGTTTTTTGCCAGTTCGGCGCGATGCACCCAGCCGGTGGTGCGGCCGAGCGTGTTGCCGAAGGCAGTGGTGGAGCGCTTGAGCATGGTGATGC
>VGIA01000179.1 GCA_016868105.1 Betaproteobacteria bacterium
CCAACATCGCCCCGAACCGGGACATGCTGGTGAACGCCGTGTCGGCGCTGGATGCCGTTGCGCCGGGCCTGCAGCGGGTGGTGCTGGTGACCGGGACCAAGTACTACGGCACCCACCTCGGCCCCTACCCGACTCCGGCGCGGGAGACCGATCCGCGCCATGCCGGCCCCAACTTCTACTTCGACCAGGTCGACTGGCTGACGGCCTTCCAGCGCGGCAAGCGCTGGAGCTGGACGGAGCTGCGCCCGCAGACCCTGTGCGGCTTCGCGCCTGGAACCGCGATGAGCATCGTGCCGGTGATCGCGGTCTACGCCGCCCTGCGCAAGGCCCAGGGCCTTCCCCTCGCCTTTCCGGGCACCGCCTGGAACTCGATCTACCAGGTCACCGAATCGGCCCACTTCGCCGAGTCGGCCTACTGGGCCGCGACCGAGGCGCGCTGCGCCAACCAGGCCTACAACATCACCAATGGCGACTACTTCCGCTGGAGCCGCCTGTGGCCGCGGCTTGCGGAGGTGTTCGACATGCCGGCTGCGGGGCCTGAGCCGATGTCGCTGGTGAAGGCCATGGGCGGCCAGGGCGCCCTGTGGGACAGCCTGGTGAAGCGGCACGGCCTGCAGCCGCTGGGTTTCGACGAAGTGGTCGCCTGGCCCTTCGGCGACTACGTGTTCGGCTGCAACTGGGACGTGATGTCCGACGTCACCAAGTCGCGCCAGCACGGCTTCCACGCCGTGGTGGACTCCGAGGAGATGTTCGTGCGGCTGCTGCGGCGCTTTCGCGCCCAGAGGATCGTGCCCTAGAGGCCGAGGAAGCGCGCGGCGTTGCCCCGGAGCAGCTTCGCACGCGTGCCCTCGCCCAACCCGGCCATGTCGCGGATGAGCTTGCCCACGCGCAACTCGCCCAGCGGGAAGGGATAATCAGAACCGAGCATCACCCGGTCCTCGCCCATGACGTCGATCAGCAACCGCAGCGCGCGCGGATCGAATACAGCGCTGTCCACGCTGAAGCGGTCTACGTAGTGGCTGGGCGGGTGCTCCGACCTGCCGCGCGCGATATCCCGGTTGTGCCAGGCGTTCTCCAGGCGCCCCAGCAGGAAGGCGAAGCTGCCCCCGCCGTGGGCGAAGCACAGGCGCAGGCTGCGCGGCAGCCGGTCGAAAGCCCCGCCCAGGATCATGGCCACGATGGACAACTGCGTCTCGGCGGGCATGGACACCGTCCAACCCATCATCCAGCGCGCGGTGCGCTCCCCACCCATCATGTCCCAGGGATGCACCAGCACCGCGGCGCCCTCGGCCGCGCAATGCTGCAGGAAGGTGACCAAGCCCTCGTCGTCCAGGTCGCGGTCGCCGACGTGGTTGCCGATCTGCACGCCGAGGTGACCCGCCCTCATGGCGCGCGACAGCTCGCGGCAGGCGGCATCGGTATCCTGCAGCGGCACCTGGCACAGGGTCTTGAGGCGGCCGTTGCCGGCCGCGGCAAGCTCGAGCGCGGCGTCGTTGAACACCTGCGCGCAGTACTCGGCCTGCGCCGGCGGCCGCGCATAGGCGAACAGCACCGGCGTGGAGCACATCACCTGCAGGTCGATGCCGTCGCGGTCCATCTCCTCCAGGCGCTTGCCCGCGTCCCAGCAGGCCGAGTAGACCGGGCGGAACTCCCGCTCGCCCAGCATCACCATCGCCTTGCCGCCGGCCAGGTGCCTCATCGAGGGCCAGTCGGGCGTGCCGAAGCGCTTGCCGAGGTCCTCCCACTCGCGCGGGAAGAAATGCGTATGCATGTCGATGGTGTCGCGCTTCATCCCTTGCCCGGGTGGATCTGGCCGCAGGACGGGCACTTGCGCGCGCTGTCGTAGAACCGCCCGAACAGCGGCGGCAGGTCGG
>VGIA01000180.1 GCA_016868105.1 Betaproteobacteria bacterium
GCCTCCAAGGGCGGCATCGTGCAGATGAGCCGCGCCATGGCCTGCGCCTGGGCGAAGGACAACATCCAGGTCAACTGCGTGCTGCCGGGCTGGATCGACACCGATCTCACGCGCGGCGCGCGCCAGCAGGTCGAGGGCCTGCACGAGCGGGTGCTGGCGCGCACCCCGGCGGGGCGCTGGGGCGACCCGGGCGATTTTTCCGGCATCGCGGTGTTCCTCGCCAGCCGCGCCTCGGACTTCCTTACCGGCAGCGCGATCCCGGTGGACGGGGGCTACTCGGTGCAGGGCTGACAATGTGCACGATCGAATCGTCGTGGTGGCTGCCGCCGCCGCGCTGCCGCGCCCGGTGCGCTTTCATGTTGCTTGCCTCCCCCGCCCTGTTGGCTGGTTGGCGATATTAAACTGCGCCCCTATGCGCTCATACTGGATCCGCGCAACAGGCAGCCAAACCGCGCTCGAAGCGCGCGATGTTGCCAACCCGCAGCCCGGCCCCGGCCAGCTGCTGCTGCGCATGCGCGCCGCGGGTCTCAACCGCGGCGAACTGCTCGTCGGCCACGGCCTGACCGCCGCCGGCGCGGCCAAACCGCTCGGCATAGAGGGCGCCGGAGAGCTGCTCAGCTGCGGGCCCGGGGTCAGCGGCTTCGCGCCCGGCGAGCGCCTCATGGGCCGCGTCATCGGCGCGTTCGCCGAATTCGGCCTGATGGACGCGGGCGACGCCATCCGGGTACCGCAACGACTGTCCTGGGAACAGGCCGCCGCAGTCCCGATCGCCTTCATGGTCGCGCACGACGTGCTGGTCGCTCAGGGCGGGCTGAAGGCTGGCGAATGGCTGCTGGTGCTGGGGGTGACCTCCGGGGTCGGCGTCGCCGCGCTGCAGGCGGGCAAGGCGCTGGGGGCCAGGGTCATCGGCACCTCGGGTTCCGCGGCCAAGCTGGACAAACTCAAGCCCCTCGGCCTAGACCTGCCCTTGCAGACGCGCAAGGGCGATTTCAGCGATGCGGTGCTGGAGGCCACGGCCAGGCGCGGCGCCGACCTCGCGGTCAACACGGTCGGCGGCAGCGTGTTCCCGGAGGCCGTGCGCGCGCTCGCGTTCCAGGGCCGCATGGCGATCATCGGCTACGTGGACGGGTCGCTGACGGCCGAGATCGACCTCGACGCGGTGCACGCGAAGCGCCTGAGAATCTTCGGCGGGTCCAACAAGATGCGCAATGCCGAACAGCGCTACGAGAACGTGCGCGGCCTCACCCAGTCCTTGCTGCCGGCGATCGCCGACGGCCGCATCCGGCCGCTGATCGACGGGGTGTTCGACTTCGCGGACATGGCGGCCGCCAAGCGCCGCATGGAAACCGACGCCCACGCCGGCAAGATCGTGGTGCGGATGCCCTGATCAGTTGGCGCTGATCTTCGCCTCGCGCACCACCTTGCCCCAGGTGGCGTACTCGCGCTCGATGTAGCGCTGCAGGGCCTCGGGCGTGCCCGGGACCGAATCCATGCCGTGCGAGGCCAGCTGCTCGCGCACGCTGGCGTCGTTCAGCGCCGCGGCCAGTTCCCTGTGCCAGCGCTGCTGCACGTCCTTCGGCGTCTTCACCGGGACCACGTAGCAGTACCAGTTCACCGCCTCGTAGCCCGGGTAGCCGGACTCGGCGATCGTCGGCACCTCGGGCATGCCGCCGCCTCGGGTGGCCCCGGTGGTCGCAAGGGCGCGGATCTTGCCGGTCTTGATGTGCGGCCCGGCGGTGATCGGCGTGGCGAAGATCGAGGCGATCTGGCCGCCCAGCAGGTCTGTCATCGCCGGGGCGCCGCCCTTGTAGGGTACGTGGACGATGCTCATCTTCGCCATCATCCGCAGCAGCTCGCCCGCCAG
>VGIA01000181.1 GCA_016868105.1 Betaproteobacteria bacterium
CGGCCAGGCTCGACAGGTGCGGCGCCTTCACCACGCGATGGCCGTAGCAGGGCAGCGCCGGCGCCGCGAGCTGGTCGGCCATCAGAAGCAGGATGTTGGGCGGCTTGCTCATCAATTCGGCACCGCCAGGCCAAGGCGCAGGAAGGCTTCCGGCGGCGCCTCGTTCCTGCGCATCAGCTCCGCCATCAGCCGCAGAAAGCGTTCCTCGATCGCGGCATCCCTGAATGGGCGCTGCTGCTCCGGATCGCTATCCAGGTCGTAGAGCACCGTGGCGGTGTCCTCATAGCCGCCGCCTTGCCCGAGGTGCCCGACCGGCTGCCCCTTCAGGTTGCGGCGTGCAGGCACCCTGAGCAGCGGCACGCCCTGCGTGAATCCGAAGTTGTTCACCAGCGTCGCGCGACGCAGTTCCTCGACCGGGAACAGGGACTTCTGGTGCATCGGCATCAGCGTATATTCGTACAGGTCCTGCTTCGACATGTCCTCCGGGTAGCGGAAATACGTGTAGCGCCCGTCGGTCACGTTCGTGCCGGCACCGAACATGCCGTACAGGGCCGCCTCGCGCACCGGCCGGTCGCTTTCCATCATCCCGAGCAGCGAACACCCCTCCACCGCGGTCGGCGGCGCGAGGCCGAACAGATCGAGCAATGTGGGCATGATGTCCGTCGTGTGCGTGAGGGACTTGCGCCGCTCGCCGCCCTGGCTCGCGAGGTCCGGGTGGTACACCAGCAACGGGATGTGCGCGATCTCGTTGAAGAACGGCATGCGGTTCTTGCCCCACCAGTCGTGCTCGGCCAGCAGGAATCCATGGTCCGTGGTCAGGATCACCGCGGTGTCCTTCCACATGCCGTAGCGGTCAAGGTAGTCGAGCAGGCGCCCGAAGTAATCGTCGCACATGCTCATGAGCGCGGCGTAGTTCGCGCGCAACTCGGCGACCTCGAGGCTGTTTTGCTCGTTCCGCTCGTACCGCGGCCAGTCGAGCATCGGCCCGGTGTAGCCGCTCGGGTACCGCTTGCGAAAGCGCGCCGGAGCGTGGAACGGCTCGTGCGGATCGAAGCACTCCAGGTGCAGCAGCCAGTTGTCCGCGCCGCGATTCTGGTCGAGGAACTCGAACGCGGAGGCGTAGGTGCGTGGGCAGCAGAACTCCTCCTCTGCTTTCATGAATTCGCGGTTCACCATCGATTGCAGCCGGCCATCGCCAGTGGCGGAAGGCTGCTGCAGGCCGTGGTACATCTGCCGGAAGCGCTCGAGCGGCGGTTGCACCATCGCCTTCCACTTGTCCCATTCCTGGCCGCGGATGAAGTCCCAGGAGGAATATCGGTTGTGATAGGTGGCGCCGCCGTCCTCCCAGTAGTGGTAGTGGTCGGACACCAGGTGCGTGTAGACGCCGGCGGCGCGCAGCGACTCGGAAAACGACTGGTCGAAGGGCTCCAGCGCCCCCCAGCTGCGGTGCAGGAAGTTCAGGCGCCCGGTATGCATGTCGCGGCGCGCCGGCATGCACGGCAGGCTGCCGACGAAATGCGTATCGAAGGTAACGGCGCGCTCGGCGAAGCGCAGGAACTGCGGCGTGTCGATGTGCCGGCCGCCGTAGCATTGCATCGCGCCTCGCACGAGCGAGTCGTAAAGGACGAAGATGACGCGCAGCGGGATTCTCCTGGGATTTGGCTAGGCGAGCAGAATATCGCGTCCGCCGGAAGGATCGTGGCGTCAGTTCAGCTTGATCCCAGCCGACTTCACGATACTCTGCCAGCGCTGCAAATCGGCTCTCATCAGCGCCCTGAAGCTCGCCGGCGAACTGTCGGCTTCCACATCCATCGCCTGCCGCGCGAACGCGCTCTGC
>VGIA01000182.1 GCA_016868105.1 Betaproteobacteria bacterium
GTCAGGCAACCCTGGTCGGGTCGCTTCAGCGAGCCGGTGGATGCGTTCGTGCAGCGCTTCACCGCGTCGGTCGCGTTCGATCGCCGGCTGGCAAGGCACGACATCGCCGGCTCGATCGCGCACGCGCGCATGCTCGGCGCCTGCGGCGTGATCCGGCGCGCCGACGCCGCCGCCATCGAGCGGGGCCTGCGCGCCATCGGGCGCGAGATCGCGGCCGGGAAGTTCGCCTGGTCGCTGGAGGCCGAGGACGTCCATTGCAACATCGAGCGCCGCCTGATCGCGCGCATCGGCGAGGCCGGCAAGCGGCTGCACACCGGGCGCTCGCGCAACGACCAGGTCGCCACCAGCGTGCGCCTGTGGCTGCGCGAGGAGATCGACCAGATCGCCGCGCGCCTCGGCGCGCTGCAGGCGGGGCTGCTCGAGCAGGCCGCGCGGCATGCCGCGCTGGTGATGCCGGGCTTCACCCATCTGCAGGTGGCGCAGCCGGTGACCTTCGGCCACCACCTGATGGCCTGGTTCGAGATGCTGGATCGCGACCGCGGCCGCCTGGCCGATTGCCGCCGGCGGCTCAACGTGCTGCCGCTGGGCGCAGCGGCGCTGGCAGGCACCGGCTTTCCGATCGACCGCGCGCGGGTGGCGCGCGAACTGGGTTTCGAGGCGGTGGCGGCCAACTCCCTGGATGCGGTGTCCGACCGCGACTTCGCGGTCGAGTTCGCCGCCTTTGCCTCGCTGGCGATGATGCACCTGTCGCGGTTCTCCGAGGAGCTGATCCTGTGGATGAACCCGCGCTTCGGCTTCGTGCGCATCCCCGACCGCTTCTGCACCGGCAGCTCGATCATGCCGCAGAAGAAGAACCCGGACGTGCCGGAACTGGTGCGCGGCAAGAGCGCGCGCGTGTTCGGCCACCTGCAGGCGCTGCTGGTGCTGATGAAGGCCCAGCCGCTCGCCTACAACAAGGACAACCAGGAGGACAAGGAGCCGCTGTTCGACGCCGCCGACACGCTGAAGGACTGCCTTGCGGCCTTCGCCGGCATGGTCGAGGGACTGCAGCCGCAGGCGAAGGCGATGCGCGCGGCGGCGCTGGAGGGCCACGCCACCGCCACCGACCTCGCCGATTACCTGGTGCGCAAGGGCGTTGCGTTCCGCGACGCGCACGAGGCGGTGGCGCGCGCGGTGCGCGAAGCCGAGCGGCGCGGCTGTGGCCTGGCCGAGCTGCCGCTGACGGTCCTGAAGCGGTTCCACCGCGCCGTCGGTGGGGAGGTGACCCACGCCCTGACCCTCGAGGGCTCGGTGGCGGCGCGCGCGCACCCGGGCGGCACCGCTCCGGCGCAGGTGCGCAGGGCGGTGGCCGCGGCGCGACGCCGTCTCGCCGCCGGTAACGCACCGGTGAGGAGCTGAAGTACCGGCGCATCGGCAAGCACGAGCCGGTGAAGAGGATCGGGCAAAAGCGCTGGCTCCGGGGCCTGCCCGTGCCACGATCGTGCGCCGGGCGATGGCCAAGGGCCTGGAGCGGCGCTGTGCCAGCCGGTGGCGGCGATGCAGGCGGCGCCGGGCTGGCCGGCGCCAGGCTGCGCCACGGAACTACTGCATTACTGCTTTAACCCTTCCAGCAGCTTCTGCAGCTCGCCCGACTGGTACATCTCCTTCATGATGTCCGAGCCGCCGACGAACTCGCCGTTGACGTAGAGCTGCGGGATGGTCGGCCAGTTGGCGAATTCCTTGATGCCCTGGCGGATGTCCGGGTTCTCCAGCACGTTGACGCTGAAGAACTGCTGCACGCCGCAGGCATTGAGCGCCTGCACCGCGAGCGCGGAAAAGCCGCACTGCGG
>VGIA01000183.1 GCA_016868105.1 Betaproteobacteria bacterium
GCAATGATTCATTTCGTGGTGCACGAGGAAGGCGACGGCGTCGGCGTGGTCGTGGTGGAAGGCGTGAAGAAGGGCCAGGAGCTCACCGGCTGGATCATGGAGGACGACAAGGAGATCAAGATCCAGGCCAAGAGCGACATCCCCATTGGCCACAAGATCGCGCTCAAGGACTACAAGCCGGGCGACACCGTGATCAAGTACGGCATCGACATCGGCAAGATCGTGGCGCCGATCGCGCGCGGTGAGCACACGCACGTGCAGAACCTGAAAACCAAGCGCTGGTAAAGGAACGCAACATGGATCTTTCGAAATCGAGCTTCCGGGGCTACAAGCGCGAGAACGGCCGCATCGGCGTACGCAACCACGTCATCATCCTGCCGGTGGACGACCTCTCGAACGCCGCGGCCGAGGCGGTGGCCAACAACATCAGGGGCACCCTCGCCATCCCGCATCCCTACGGGCGCCTCCAGTTCGGCGCCGATCTGGATCTGCACTTCGCCACGCTGATCGGCACCGGCTGCAACCCGAACGTGGCCGCGGTGGTCGTGATCTGCATCGAGGACGGCTGGGCGAAGAAGGTGGCCGAGGCCATCGCCGCCACCGGCAAGCCCGTGGCCTACTTCGGCATCGAGCAGCACGGCGACCACGACACCATCCTGCGCGCCTCGAAGAAGGCGAAGGAGTTCGTGCAGTGGGCCTCCGAGCTGCGCCGCGAGGAGCGGCCGCTCAAGGACCTGTGGGTGTCCACCAAGTGCGGCGAGTCCGACACCACCTCCGGCTGCGGCGCCAACCCGACCGTCGGCAACGCCTTCGACAAGCTCTACCCGCACAAGGTGACGCTGGCCTTCGGCGAGACCACCGAGCTCACCGGCGGCGAGCACCTGGTGGCGGCGCGCTGCGCCACCGACGAGGTGAGGAAGAAGTTCCAGTTCATGTTCGACCGCTACCAGGGGATCGTGGACAAGCACAAGACGAGCGACCTGTCGGAGTCCCAGCCCACCAAGGGCAACATCGCCGGCGGCCTCACCACGATCGAGGAGAAGGCGCTGGGCAACATCCAGAAGATCGGGCGGCTGTGCAAGGTGGACGGGGTGCTGGACAAGCACGAGCGGCCCACCGGCCCGGGGCTGTGGTTCATCGACTCGTCCTCGGCCGCCGCCGAGATGGTGACGCTGTGCGCCGCAGCGGGCTACACGGTGCACTTCTTCCCCACCGGCCAGGGCAACGTGATCGGCAACCCGATCCTGCCGGTGATCAAGATCTGCGCCAATCCGCGCACCGTGCGCACGATGAGCGAGCACCTCGACGTCGATGTTTCCGGGCTGCTGAGGAAGGAGATGAACCCCGACCAGGCGGGCGACGCGCTGCTGGAATGCATGTTCCGCACCGCCAGCGGCCGGCTCACCGCCGCCGAGGCGCTGGGGCACCGCGAGTTCGTGCTCACCAGGCTGTACGAGTCTGCCTAGCACCTACGTCCTTGTTCACGGCGCCTGGCACAGCGGCTGGTGCTGGGCGCGCGTGGTGCCGCTGCTGCGCGCGAAGGGCCACCAGGTGTTCTGCCCCAGCCTCACCGGCTGGCGGTTGGTCGAGCCGAAGACCGGCCACGACGCCATGGTCAGCGCCCCGCAGGAGACCGCCAGGCTGTTGCTGGCGTACGCATGAACGCCACGCTCGAAGTCCGCGTCTGGCGCGGCGCGGCCGAAGGCCGCTTCGAAGCCTACCAAGTGCCGCGCCACGAAAGCCAGACGGTGCTCGACGTGGTGACGCACATTCAGCGCGCCATCGACCCG
>VGIA01000184.1 GCA_016868105.1 Betaproteobacteria bacterium
GCTCGCGCTGCGCATGGCCAGGACGGTCTAGTCAGGTCTCATAGTCCGCGATCCAGTGCTCCTGGGCGAGCGGGTCGACGATGGCGCGCGTCTGCGCGTGCGCTGGATGCTTGTGGTATGCGGCGAGCGCCTCGCGGCTCTCGAACTCGGAATAAAGCGCGAAGTGCACGCCACGGCGGCCGGTGTTGAAGCTGGCGCCGGCTTCCAGGCGGATGAGACCGGGGATGCGGCCGTTCTGCGCTTCCAGCGCCTGCTTCACGATATCGAGATTGTCGCTGGAGGGCGACGCGAACTTCCACAGAACGATGTGCTTTACCATGGATTGATGTTTCCGAAGGGGGCCGTCGTGATGAGACCCATCTTATGCGCATTGTCGCTCGCCCCAGAGCAGGTGAAGACGAAGGCGGGCAAGCAGGTCGTGAAGTAGAATTCGCCGGCCATGCCCGGCCCGCTTTCCCACATCCGCGTTCTGGACCTGTCCCGGGTTCTGGCCGGTCCCTGGGCAGGCCAGAACCTCGCCGACCTGGGGGCGGAAGTCATCAAGGTGGAACGCCCTAAGCTGGGGGACGACTCGCGCGCCTACGGTCCGCCCTGGATCAAGGACCGCGACGGCAAGGACACGCGCGACTCGGCCTATTTCACCTGCGCCAACCGCGGCAAGAAGTCCATCACCGTCGACCTCGCTTCGAGGGCCGGGCAGGCGCTGGTGCGCGCGCTGGCGCTGAAGTGCGATGTGCTGCTGGAGAACTACAAGTTCGGCGACCTGGCGCGCTACGGCCTTAGTTACGAGGACCTGGCGAAGCTCCATCCCCGCCTCATCTATTGCTCGGTGACCGGGTTTGGCCAGACCGGGCCGCAGCGCCAGCATCCGGGCTTCGATTTCATGATCCAGGGCATGGGCGGCATGATGAGCGTCACGGGTGAACCCGATGGCGCCCCTGGTGGCGGTCCGCAACGGGCCGGCGTGCCGGTGGCTGACATCATCACCGGCATGTACGCCTCGATCGCCATTTGCGCCGCACTGGCGAGCCGCGCGGAAACCGGCAAGGGGCAGCACCTGGACCTCGCGCTGCTGGATTCACAGATCGCGCTGCTCGCCTACCAGAACACCAACTACTTCGCGACCGGCACGCCACCGAAGCGCATCGGCAACCTGCACCCGAACATCGTGCCCTATCAGCCGTTCCGTACCCGGGACGGAGACATCATCGTGGCCTGCGGCAACGACAACCTCTACCGCAAGCTCTGCGAGGCCGCGGGCTGTGGCGCGCTGGCGGCGGACGAGCGCTTCGCGACCAATGGCAAGCGCGTGGAGAATCGCGTGGAGCTCACCCGGCTCCTGCAGGAGATCTTTTCCGGGCGCACGACCAGGGAGTGGATCGAGATCCTCGAGGCGGCCGGGGTGCCCAACGGACCGATCAACAACGTGGCGCAGGTGTTCCAGGAGCCGCAGGTGAAGGCGCGGAGTATCCGCCTGAAGCTGCCGCACCCGGTGGCCGGGGAGGTGGACTCGGTGGCGAGTCCGATGCGCTTCTCGGGCACGCCGCTCGCGTTCGGGCGCGCGCCACCCGTGCTCGGGCAGCACACGGACGAGGTCCTGCGGGGATTGCTTGGCAAGAGCGACGCGGAACTGGCGCAGCTGCGCGCCGACGGGGTCGTCTAGGCCGGCTTAGTTGTCGA
>VGIA01000185.1 GCA_016868105.1 Betaproteobacteria bacterium
CTGGCTCGATTACCGCCTGTACGACACCATGCCCGGCACCAAGGGCGGGCTGTGGACCTACCGCCGCCTGATCGAGGGAGAGCGCTTCGGCTGCAACGATCTGACCATGTTCAACTGGCCCGGCAACGACTACCGCGACCGCAGCATCCTCGATTGCCCGGTGCTCGAGGCGGCACGCGCGCTGCAGGACGCCAAGCGGGTGAGCCTCGGTTTCCTGCACTGGCTGCAGACCGAGGCGCCGGCCATCGGTGCGCGGCTTGGCGCGCCCGAAATCCGCCTGCGGCCCGAGGCGATGGGGACGGCCGACGGCCTGTCCAAGTATCCCTACATCCGCGAGGCGCGCCGCATCAGGGCGAAGAAGACCATCATTGAACAGGAAGTCTCCGCGCTGCATCAGCCGGGGCCGCGCGCGGTGCATTTCGCCGACTCGGTCGGCGTCGGCTGGTACCCGATCGACATCCACCGATCGGGCCCGGACGACGTCGGCGCGAGCTGCCGCACCCGGCCGTTCCAGATTCCCCTCGGGGCACTGCTGCCGGTGCGCCTGACCAACCTGATCGCCGGCGGCAAGAACCTCGGCACCACGCACATCACCAACGGCTGCTACCGCCTGCACCCGGTCGAGTGGAACATCGGCGAAGCCGCCGGTGCGCTGGCGGCCTACGCGCTTGGCGAACAGGTCGCCCCGGCAGCCGTGCGCGAGCGGCCGGAGCTGCTGGAGCGGTTCCAGCGCCGCCTGCTGGAACAGGGAGTGCCGATCGCTTGGCTGGTCGAGGTGGGCATCGGTGAGGCACGCTTTCTTTCCTGCCAGCAGGAGTTCATGATCCGCAACTTCCACCAAGGAGCCAAGCCATGACCCCGAAACAGGTGCTCGGAATCCCGCCCAAGGTGCTGACCCAGGCGCAGCGCGAGTTTTACTTCGCCGAGGGCTACCTGCTGGTCGAGCGCGCCATCAGCGCCGAGTGGCTCGCCAAGCTGCGCGCGGCGACCGAAGATCTGGTCGAGCGCAGCCGCAAGGTCACCAAGGCCGACGCGGTGTTCGATTTGGAGCCCAAGCATTGTGCCGAAGCGCCGCGCCTGCGCCGCGTCTCCAACCCGGTGGAGCAGCACCCGGTGTTCTGGGAGTACTGCCTGCACTCGCCGATGCCGGACATCGTCGCCGACCTGGTCGGGCCCGACGTCAAATTTCACCATTCCAAGCTCAACTTCAAGTGGGCCCAGGGCGGCGAGGAAGTAAAGTGGCACTACGACATCAGCTTCTGGCCGCACACCAACTACTCGCCGCTCACCGTGGGAACCTACCTGTACGACTGCGGCATGGAGCAGGGGCCGCTCGGCGTGCTGCCGGGCAGCCACCTGATCGACCCGATGCTGTCGCAGTACGACGCCAAGGGCAACTGGACCGGCTGCCTGTCGGAGGCCGATTGTGCCAAGCTCGACCTGTCGAAGGCGGTGTTCATGCCGGGCCCGGCGGGCTCGCTGACCATCCACAACTGCCGCACGCTGCATTACTCGGCGAGGAACGACTCGGACCTGGGCCGGCCGCTGCTGCTCAATACCCTGACTTCGGCGGACGCCTTTCCCTACACCGTCAATCCG
>VGIA01000186.1 GCA_016868105.1 Betaproteobacteria bacterium
ACCGACGAGCCGATCGGCATCGTCGCGAAACTCGAACCTGCAAGCTAAGCAAGAACCATGGCGAAATACGTCTACACCATGCGCCGTGTCGGCAAGACCGTGCCGCCGCAGCGCGCAATCCTGAAGAGCATCAACCTGAATTTCTTTCCCGGCGCCAAGATCGGCGTGCTGGGCCTGAACGGCTCGGGCAAGTCCACGCTGCTGCGGATCATGGCCGGCGAGGACGACAACTACGACGGCGAAATCGTGCGCATGCCCGGGATCAACGTGGGCTACCTGCCGCAGGAACCCACCCTTGACCCGAAGAAGACGGTGCGCGAGATCGTGCAGGAGGCGCGCGGAGAGCTGGCCGAGGCGAAGAAGCAACTGGAGGCGGTCTACGCCGCTTACTCCGAGGAGGGCGCGGACTTCGACAAGCTCGCCGCCGAGCAGGCACGGCTGGAGGCGATCGTGAACGCTGCCGGCGAGGGCGGCCAGGAGCTGGAGATCGCCGCCGACGCGCTGCGCCTGCCGCCCTGGGAGCAGAAGGTGGAAGTTCTCTCCGGGGGCGAGAAGCGCAGGGTCGCCCTGTGCCGCCTCCTGCTGCACAAGCCCGATCTGCTGTTGCTGGATGAACCGACCAACCACCTGGATGCGGAAAGCGTGGACTGGCTGGAGCAATTCCTGCAGCGCTTCCCGGGCACCGTGGTGGCGGTGACGCACGACCGGTATTTCCTCGATAACGCCGCGGGCTGGATCCTGGAACTGGACCGCGGCATGGGCATTCCCTGGGAGGGCAACTACTCCTCGTGGCTGGACCAGAAGGCGAAGCGCCTGGAGGTGGAGGCGAAGCAGGAAGAGGCGCGCATCAAGACCATGAAGGCGGAGCTGGAGTGGGTGCGGCAAAACGCCAAGGGCCGGCAGGTGAAGTCCAAGGCGCGCCTGGCGCGCTTCGAGGAACTGTCTCAGTACGAGCACCAGCAGCGCAATGAAACCCAGGAGATCTTCATCCCGGTGGCCGAGCGCCTGGGCAACGAGGTGATCGAGTTCAAGGACTTGTCGAAGGGCTTCGGCGACCGGTTGCTCATCGACAGGCTGTCCTTCAGGGTTCCGCCGGGGGCCATCGTCGGCATCATCGGCCCCAACGGAGCGGGCAAGTCCACGCTGTTCCGCATGATCCTGGGCAAGGAGCAGCCGGCCTCGGGCAAGATCGCCATCGGCAAGACGGTGAAGATCGCGCACCTGGACCAGTCGCGCGACGCGCTGCAGTCCGAGAACACGGTGTTCGAGGACGTCTGCGGCGGCCAGGACACCATCAGCGTGGGCAGGTTCCAGATGCCTTCGCGCGCCTACCTCGCGCGCTTCAATTTCCGCGGCGCCGACCAGCAAAAGAAGGTGGGCCTGCTCTCCGGGGGCGAGCGCGGCCGGCTGCAGCTCGCCAAGCAGCTGGTCTCGGGCGCCAACGTGCTGCTGCTGGATGAGCCCTCCAACGACCTCGACGTCGAGACCCTGCGCGCGCTGGAAGAGGCGCTGCTGGAGTTCGCAGGCAGCGTGCTGGTGATCTCGCACGACCGCTGGTTCCTGGATCGGATCGCCACCCACATCCTCGCCTTCGAGG
>VGIA01000187.1 GCA_016868105.1 Betaproteobacteria bacterium
AGGCTAGGGCCGCTGGGAGAAGCTGCGGCCGAAGACGCCTTCGGCGATGCGGTTCTTCAGGATCTCGATCGAGCCGCCGGCGATCATCCAGCCCCGGCAGCGACGCATGCAGTACTCCACCAGCAGCTCCTGGCTGTAGCCGGTCCCGCCCATCACCTGCAGCGCCTCGTTGGCGATCTCGAAGCCCGCCTGGTTGCAGAACGCCTTGGCGACGGCGGTCTCCTCGGCCGAGGGAAACCCCCGGTCGGCATTGGCCGCGGCGCGGTACAGCAGCAGCTGGCCGGCGTCCAGTTTCACCTTCATGTCGGCGAACTTCCACTGCAGCCCCTGGAACTCGGCGAGCAGGCGGCCGAACTGCCTGCGCTGCAGCGCCCACTCGCGCGCCTGCTCGAACGCGTAGCGGCCGAGCGCGAGCGAGCGCGCAGTGTTGCCGATACGCTCGACGTTGAAGCCAGCGATCTGCTTTTTGAAGCCACCTTCCCTGAGCACTACCATCTCCGGCGGCACGTAGACGTTCTCGAAATACAGTTGCGCCCACTCTTCGCCGGACATGAAGCTCGAACGCTGGCCGAACCGAACGCCCTCGGACTTGGTATCGATCAGCACCGAGCCGATGCCGCCCACGCCAGGGGCGAAGCGCACATAGGCGAGGATCACGTCGGCATAGGGTGCATGAGTGGTGAACACCTTGCTGCCGTTGACGCGGAAACCCGCGCCCTCGGGCGTCGCGGTGGTCTTCAGGTCGGTCACCGCGGAGCCGGCCTCCGGCTCGGTCATGCCGACGGAAATCACGCCTTCCCCCGCCAGCAGGTGCTTGAGAAAGCGCTCCTTCTGACCCGGCGTGCCGTACTCGGCAAGCACGCGGATGGCGCCGAAATTGCCGGCCTGCACCACGTCCGCGCTGCGCGGGCAAGCGGCGGCCACGGCCTCGATGGCGATCACCGCATCCATCAGCGTGCCGCCCTGGCCGCCGTCGGCCTCCGGGATGGCGATGCCGAGAAGGCCTTGCGCGGCCATCAGCTTCGCCACGTCCCAGGGATAATCCGTCGCGTGCGCGCGCCGGCGCGCGCCGACCCGCAGTTGCTGGTCGGCAAACCTGCGCACCGAATCGCCAAACGCCGCTTGCTCGGGAGTGAAGTTGAAGTCCATGCGCCCAGCGTAGCAGGAACTCGCCTGCCTTCTCAATGCGCTCCGCGTGCATCGGCGCAAGGCCTGGGCGATCCGCGCCAGGG
Source organism: Betaproteobacteria bacterium (assembly GCA_016868105.1). Taxonomy (GTDB): domain Bacteria; phylum Pseudomonadota; class Gammaproteobacteria; order Burkholderiales; family SG8-39; genus RBG-16-66-20. The sequence continues at coordinate 1,233 of VGIA01000187.1, forward strand.
CCATGCCATACTTGCTCGCATGCGCTTGTGTCTGCGTTCGGCCGCGGCTTTCGGTTCCTGAACATGGACCTGGCTCGGATCCTGTTCGCACCGCGCGCGGTGGCCCTGGTCGGCGCCTCCGGGGACGCCGCGAAGAACACCGCGCGGCCGCAGCGGTACCTCATCAAGCATGGCTACGGCGGGAAGATCGCGCCGATCAATGCTTCGCGGACCGACGTCCTGGGCTTGGAGAGCTACCGCAGCCTGAAGGAAGTGCCTTTCGATATCGATCACGCCTTCATCATGGTCGAGGAGGTCGAGCGTGCGCTGGAGGATTGCGGTGCCAAGGGCATCCC
>VGIA01000188.1 GCA_016868105.1 Betaproteobacteria bacterium
GCCATTTTCTCGATCCCGAAGTTCTCCGCGCAGGCCCGCGCCGCGTCCGCCATGCCTGCGCCGGCCATGGCCGCGTTGCGCATCAACTCGGCCAGGCCGGCGACGTTGGCCGGATCGCAGACCCACCCCGATCGGCCGGGCCGGAGCACTTCGGCCGCGCCGCAGCGCCGGCCGACAATCACCGGCAGGCCCATCGCCATCGCTTCCAGCACGGTGTTGGGAAACGGGTCGTAGCGCGTCGGAAGGATAAAGCAATCCGCCGCGGCATACAGGGGCCTGACGTCCTTGCGGCCACCGAGGAAACGAACCTTGTCGCCAAGCCCGGCAGCGCGCGCCTGACCCTCGAAGCGCGCCGCCTGGCGGTCGCGTCCGGCCACCGCCAGCAGGAAGCGCTCGCTGGCGCATTGCGCCAGCGCGGCGATGGCCGCGTCCAGGCCCTTGCGCGCGAAGCCGGAGCCAACGAACAGGAACAGGGTTTCCCCGGGGGCGACGCCCAGTTCGTCGCGCGTCGCCGCGCGCAAGCGCTCCCGCTCGCGCGGGTGGAACTGCTCCAGGTCGACGCCGTTGTAGGTGACGTGCAGCTTCTCGGCCGCGACCCGGAACCCGGCCGCGATCTCGTCGCGCACCATCCTCGAGTTGCAGATCACGGCGCGCAACGCCGGATGCTCGAACATGGCGCGTTCCGCGGCGCACACGTAGCGATGGTACGGATTCAGGGCGAGCGCGAGTTTCTCCTTTCTGCCACCCAGGCTGCGGCGAATCTCAAGCCAGTTGCGGTGCACGCCGTCGCCGGCGCGGTAGATGCTGCAGCCGGGAATGCGCTCATGCGACTGCACCAGGTCGAAACCGCCGCCGATCCAGGCCGCGCGCGCCGCGCGGGCGAAGGAACGGTCGCGCCACCAGCTGCCGAGGTGGAAAGGATCCGCGAGGACGACCCTGCGCGATCCGCCGCCCCAGCCTTGGGCGCTGCGTGCGATCAGCGTCAGCTGCGCGCCAGCGCGCTCCAGCGCCGGCAGCGCGCGCTCGACGAAGCGCTCGGCGCCGCCATACGGGTTGTAGCGCTGCCGGACCAGCGCGATGCGCATGGCCGCCTATCCGAGCAGCGCGCGCGCCGCCGCGTGAACCTGGTCCACCGGCAGCGTGGTCAGGCACTCGCTCAGCTTGCCGCCGCCGCAGCCGTCATTGCCGCAGGGCCGGCAACCGTGGTCGCTGGCCACGACGCGGTGCGCGACGTTCCAGGGTCCCCATTCCCGCTCGCCGCTGGGACCGAACAAGGCCACCGTCGGTGTGCCCATGGCGGCCGCGAGGTGCATCGGCATCGAATCCACGCCGATGAACAGCTTCGCGCGCGCCGCTACGGCGCCGAGCTCCTTGACGGACAGGCGGCCGGCGAGGTTGATCGCCTTGCCGGGCACCAGCTTCTCGATGGCCTGGATCATCGCCAGTTCCGCAGGCGCCGGCGCCGCCGTCAGCACGACGCGATGGCCCTCCGCGGCCAGGCGGTTGATCAGTTCGGCGTTCTTCTCCACGGTCCAG
>VGIA01000189.1 GCA_016868105.1 Betaproteobacteria bacterium
GCCCAAGCCCCTGCCGAAGGTCGAGCCGCCCGCGCCGCCGCCGGCACCCAAGCCGGAACCGCGCATCGAGAAGCCGGACATCGTGCAGAAGGCGCCGCCGCCCAAGCCCAAACCCGTTGCCAAGCCCGAGCCCTTGAAACCCGAGGTGACCGAGGCGGAGAAGCAATTGAAGGAGGCGGCAGCGCGCGAGCAAGCGAGCCTGGTGCTCGACCGCGAACGCCAGGCGATCGCGGAGCAGCTCAAGCGCGAAGCGGCGCAGGCGAGCGCGGCCGCCAGCGCGCGCGCGCTCGAGGGCTGGATCGCGAGGATCCGCGGCAAGATCAGGGGCAACATCCTGCTGCCGGAGGGCATCAAGGGGAACCCGGAAGCAATCTTCGATGTCGTACAGCTCCCAACGGGAGAGGTGCTGTCGGTGAAATTGCGCAAGTCGAGCGGGCACGCCGGTTACGACCAGGCAGTGGAGCGCGCGATCCTGAAATCCTCCCCGCTGCCCCGCCCGGACCGGCCGGAGCAGTTCCGGCGCGAACTCGAACTGAAGTTCCGTCCCCTCGACGCCGTATAATGCCGCGCATGAGAAAGCTGCTTGTCGCCTATGTCATGGCTTTCCTCCCGCTGCTGTTCCCCTTCGGCGCGGCCGCGCAACTGTCCATCGAGATCACCGGCGCCGGCGCGCAGCGCATCCCGGTCGCAGTGGCGCCCTTCGCCGGCGAGGCCGCTCTCGGCCCGGTCATCACCGCCATCGTCAAGGCGGACCTGGAGAGGAGCGGCATGTTCCGCATGGTGGAGGTGCCGGCGATGGTGCCGGTGCCCACCGAGGCCTCTGGGGTCAACTACGCCGAATGGCGCTCGCGCCTGGCCGACGCGCTGGTGCTGGGCTCGTTGGCGGTGCGGCCCGACGGCCGCTACGAGGTGCGCTTCAAGCTGCACGACGTGGTGAAGGGCGCCGACCTGTCGGGGGTGGCCTACACCCTGTCGCGCGACCAGATGCGCGCCACCGCGCACCGGGTCTCGGACTACGTGTTCGAGAAGCTGACCGGCATCCGCGGCGTGTTCTCGACGCGCATCGCCTACGTCGTCAAGCGCGGCCCGCGCTACGAGCTGCAGATCGCGGATGCCGACGGCGCCGGGGAGGAAACGGCGCTCGCATCGCTGGAGCCGATCATCTCCCCCGCCTGGTCGCCCGACGGCCGGCGCCTCGCCTACGTCTCGTTCGAGAACAAGAAGCCGGTGGTCTACGTGCATTCGCTCATCGACGGCAAGCGCAACGTGGCGGCGAATTTCAAGGGCTCGAACTCCGCGCCCGCCTGGTCGCCCGACGGCTCGCGCCTGGCGGTGTCGCTGTCGCGCGACGGCGGCTCGCAGCTGTTCCTGGTCAACCCCGACGGCAGCGGGGTGCGGCGCCTGTCCAGCTCCAACGGCATCGACACCGAACCGGTGTTCTCGCCCGACGGTCAAAGCATCTATTTCACCTCCGACCGCGGCGGCAGCCCGCAGGTCTACCGCATGCCGGCGGGAGGCGGGGAGCC
>VGIA01000190.1 GCA_016868105.1 Betaproteobacteria bacterium
AGCTGAAGATGCTGGTCCAGGGGCACACCGACGAGCGCGGCAGCCGCGAGTACAACATCGGCCTGGGCCAGCGCCGCTCCGACGGGCTGAAGCGGATGCTGGTGCTGCTCGGGGTGAAGGAAGACCAGGTCGAGTCGGTGAGCCTGGGCGAGGAGAAGCCCGCCGACCCCGGCCACGACGAGGCCGCCTGGTCGAAGAACCGCCGCAGCGACATCCTGTACTCCGGCGAGTTCTGAGCGATGCGCAGGCAGGCCGCCGCTGCCCTCCTCGGCGCGCTGCTCGCCTTTCCGGCGGCGGCGCCGGCGCTGTTCGGCGATGACGTCGCGCGCCTGCGCATCGAGGGGCTGCGAAAGGAAGTCGAGGCGCTGCGAAAGGAAGTCGAGGCGCTGCGAAAGGAAGTCGAGGCGGCCAACAAGGCCTTCGAGGAGCGCCTCGGCCGCGTCGAGGACCGGCGCGCGCTGCTGGAGCTGGCGGCGCAGATCGAGCCGCTGCGCGGCGAGATCGCACGCCTGCGCGGCCAGGTCGAGGTGATGCAGAACCAGGTCGAGACCGCCGACAAGCGCGGCAAGGACCTGTACGTGGACATCGACACGCGCCTAAGGAGGCTGGAGCAGGAGCGGGAGAAAGCCGCCGACGCCGAGAAGCCGGCCGCCGATGCCGCCCCGCCGGCGGCGGAGGCCAAGGCCTACGAGGCGGCGCTGAACCAGTTCAAGCTCGGCAACTATCCGCTCGCCATCTCCGCCTTCCAGGGCTTCCTGGTCACCTACCCGTCCTCGAAGCTCGCGCCCTCGGCGCAGTACTGGATCGGTAACGCGCATTTCGCGCAGCGCGACTACAAGCAGGCGGTTGCCGCGCAGCAGCGGGTGCTCTCGGCCTGGCCCGAGGACGCGAAGGCGCCCGACGCCCTGCTCAACATCGCTTCCTCGCAGGAGGCGATGGGCGACCGGCGCGAGGCGCAGAAAACGCTCGAGGGGCTGGTGGTGAGATACCCCGCCAGCCCGGCCGCCGCGAGCGCCAGGCAGCGGCTCGCGCAGGGCGCCAGAAAATAACAGCGGTCCTCCTGCTCTCGGGCGGACTGGATTGCGCCACCACCCTCGCCGGGGCGCGGCGCGAGAGCCATGGCTGCTGGTGCCTGTCGGCGCACTACGGCCAGCAGCATGGGGCCGAACTACGGGCGCCGGAGCGCATCGCGCGCCGCCTGGGGGCGAGGGAACACCGGGTCGTGCGCCTGGGCCTCGCGCAGTTCGGCGGCCTGGCGCTCACCTGCGTGCCGGATGCGCAGGCAAGGGCCTGCGGCGTTTGCGATGCGTGTCGGATCCGGAAAAAGGGCTTCGCGGAGGCGGGCGCAGCCGATTCCACGCGCGAGCAGTAGTGGTTAGGGGGCGGGTTTTGATAGAATTCGCCCCCTTTCCAGCATTTTCCCTACGGGTCGTTAGCTCAGCTGGTAGAGCAGCGGACTTTTAATCCGTTGGTCGGCGGTTCGAATCCGCCACGGCCTACCAAT